>NZ_JBSFER010000004.1:0-321111 GCF_053594535.1 Streptomyces sp. NPDC001889 | reverse complement strand
CGTGACGACCGCCGTGACGAGCGTCCGTCGTTCCGCCGTGACGACCGCCCCAGCGGTGGCGGCCGTGACGACCGTCCGCCCTTCCGCCGGGACGACCGGGGCGGCCGGCCGAGTACCGGCGGGGGTGGCGGTGGCTACGGCCGCCGTGACGACCGTCCGAGCACCGGTGGGTTCCGTCGTGACGACCGTGATCGTGACCGTGCGCCTCGTCGTGATGACCGTCCCGCCGGTGGTGGGTTCCGTGGCAATGACCGTCGTGACGACAGGCCGTCCTTCCGTCGGGATGACCGTCCGAGCGGCGGGTTCGGCCGTGATGACCGTGGCGGTGACCGTCGTGACGACCGCCGTGACGAGCGTCCGTCGTTCCGCCGTGACGACCGCCCCAGCGGTGGCGGCCGTGACGACCGTCCGCCCTTCCGCCGGGACGACGACCGCGGTGGATACCGCGGCTCGCGCGACGACCGGGGCGGCCGGCCGGGTGGGTACGACCGTGACCGGGGTGGCCGTCCCGCAGGGGGCGGTGGCTACGGGCGGCGTGACGACCGAGCCGGCGGGTTCCGCCGTGACGACCGGGACCGGGACCGGGACCGTCCGGACCGGGAGCCGATCAAGCGGCTGCCGATCCCCGAGGACGTCACCGGCGACGAGATCGACAAGGATGTGCGGCAGGAGCTCCAGAGCCTGCCCAAGGGCCTGGCCGAGGAGGTCTCCAAGAACCTCGTCATGGTCGCCAAGCTGATCGACGAGGAGCCGGAGCAGGCCTACGGGTACTCCCGGATCGCGCTGCGGCTCGCCTCCAGGGTGGCCGCGGTCCGCGAGGCGGCGGGTTTCGCCGCGTATGCCACCCAGCGGTACACCGAGGCGCTCGCCGAGTTCCGGGCGGCGCGGCGGATGACCGGCAGCGTGGAGCTGTGGCCCGTCATGGCGGACTGCGAGCGCGGGCTCGGGCGGCCGGAGCGGGCGCTGGCCATGGCCGGCGAGGCCGAGGTGCAGAAGCTCGACAAGGCCGGCCAGGTGGAGATGCGGCTGGTGGCCGCCGGGGCCCGGCGGGACATGGGGCAGATCGACGCGGCCATCGTGACGTTGCAGAGCCCCGAGCTGGCCTCCCACTCGGTCCAGCCCTGGACCGCGCGGCTGCGGTACGCGTACGCCGACGCCCTGCTCGCGGCCGGTCGTGAGGACGACGCCCGTGAGTGGTTCGCCAAGGCGCTGGAGTCGGACAAGGACGGTGCCACGGACGCGTCCGACCGGCTCGCCGAGATGGACGGGGTCGAGTTCGTCGACGCCATCGGCCACGAGGGCGATGACGCGAGCGACGACGCTGCCCATGACGCTGACATCGACGACGCTGACATCGACGGCGACGACAGCGATGAAGCCGATGACGAGGCGGACGCCGACGCCGGCATCGACGGTGACAGCGGTGCCCGGGACGACAAGGGCGAGTAGCCGGTGGAACGGAAAAGGGGCGGCACCTTCGCGGTGCCGCCCCTTTTCCGTTCTCTCATGTCACCGTCAGGCTTCTGAGCACCAGGCCCGTCGCCGGCTTCGGCCCGAACGAGGTCGACTTGCGCGGCATCGTCACCCCTTCGCGCGCCAGGCCCCGGACGACCTCCTCCCGGACGGGATGCATCAGCACCGCCGTACCGCCGTGGCGTTCCGCCTGGGTCACGGCCGCCTCCGTGTCGTGGATGTACGCGATGTGGTCCGGGGTGTCCGGGATCTGCCACAGGTGGTCCAGGAGCGTGGCGTGCAGCACGGTGGCGTCCAGGGCCCGCCAGGCGTCGGGGCGGTCGGTCCGTACCGTGCCGGCGAGCAGGGCGGGGTCCGGCCGGTCCAGGAGGTGGAGGGCGCCATCGCCCGCCAGGAGGAAGGCGTTGCTCTCGGCGCACGCCTCCGCCAGGGTCTCCAGGGCTTCGGGGAGCGCGGTGTCGAGGCGCTGGACGCGGAAGGAGCCGTGCAGCGCGTCGAGTGCCTTGGCCACCGGGAGGCGGTGCAGCAGCCGGTGGATCGCGCGGACCCGCAGCGGGTAGCGGGCCGAGTCGGTGAGCAGGACCAGCCCATGGTTCCAGGGGCCGGCCCCGGGGTGTTCGGCGCGGAGGGCGAGATAGGCCGCCCAGCGGTGGTGGCCGTCGGCGATCAGGGCCTGCCGTCCGGCCAGGTCGCGGTCGATCGCGGCCAGGTCGGCGGGGTCGGTGAGGGCCCAGAGCCGGTGGCGGAAGCCGTCCTCCGTGGTGGTGGCGAGGAGCGGGGGGTTCCGTACGGTCCGTTCCACGATCGCGGTGGTGGTGCCGGCGCCGCCCGTGCCCTGGTAGGTGAGGAGCAGGGGCTCCAGGTTGGCGGCTGTGGTCCGCAGCAGGTCGGTGCGGTCGGCGACGATGTCTGCCATCACGTCCTCGTGCGGGAGGACGGTTCCGGCGCCGGGGCCGGAGAGGGCCAGCGCGCCGATGACGCCGCGCTGGAGGATGTCGTCCCGGTGCTGCTCGTACACATAGAGCGCGGGTTCGGGGTCGGGCGCGAGGATGCCCTCGGCGAGCCAGCGGGCGAGGGTGTCGGCTGCTTGGCGGTGGCGGGCCTCGGGGGTGGGGGCCTGCGGAAGGATCAGGCGGACGATGTTGTGGGGGTCCGCGGATTCGAGGTGGTGCAGTCCGTCGGGTCGGACGACGACGTCGTACGGCGGTGAGGTCACGGCGGCGAGGGAGCCGACCCGCTCGGGGACGTAGCGCAGTCCGCGGAAGGGGATCAGGCGCAGGCCGTCGTTGGCTGCGGGACCGTCGCTGTTCATCCGAGCATCGTAGGGGGTGGCGCATGAGCGATGATCGAGGGACGGACGCCGATGGAGGGCACGATCGTATGAGTGAGCGGAGCAGGACCCGGCCGGGTGCGAGTGCGGCGGCGCTGAGCGCGGCGTACGACACCGCGCTGCTGGACCTGGACGGCGTGGTGTACGCGGGCGGTGAGGCGATCGCGCACGCCGTGGACGCGCTGCTGGCCGCCCGGGACGGTGGGATGCGGCTGGCGTATGTGACGAACAACGCGCTGCGCCCGCCGGACGCGGTGGCGGCGCATCTGACGGAGCTGGGGGTGCCTTCGGCCGCCGATGACGTGATCAACTCGGCGCAGGCGGTGGCCCGGCTGATCTCGGAGCAGGTGCCGGCGGGGTCGCGGGTGCTGGTGATCGGTGGTGAGGGGCTGCGGGTCGCGCTGCGGGAGCGGGGGCTCGTGCCGGTGGAGTCGGCGGATGACGCTCCGGCGGCCGTGGTGCAGGGCTACGGCGGCCCCGGGCTGCCCTGGGGGCGGTTCGCGGAGGCGTGTTACGCGATCGCGCGCGGCGTGCCGTGGTTCGCGTCCAACACCGATCTGACGATTCCCAGTGCGCGGGGGATCGCGCCGGGCAATGGCGCGGCGGTGGAGGTGGTGCGGATCGCGACGGGCGCGGAGCCGCAGGTGGCGGGGAAGCCGCTGCCGCCGATGCACCGGGAGACGATCCTGCGGACGGGTGCGGTGCGCCCGTTGGTGGTGGGGGACCGGCTGGACACCGATATCGAGGGCGCGTTCAACGGGGGTGTGGATTCCCTGCTGGTGCTGACCGGGGTGACGGACGGGGCGCTGCTGCTGACCGCGCCGCCGGAGCACCGGCCGACGTATGTGGACGCCGATCTGCGGGGCATGCTGACCGGCCAGCCCGAAGTGTCGGCCGGGGACGGCGGGTTCCGCTGCGGCGGGTGGAGTGCGGCGGTGCGGGGCGGGGAGCTGGTCCTGGAGGGGGAGGGCGGTTCCCTGGACGGGCTGCGGGCGCTGTGCGCGGCTGCCTGGTCGGACGCCGGGGACGGGGTCTGCGCGGCGGACGCGGGGAAGGCGCTCTCCCGGCTGGGGATGTAGGACCGCGGGGGTGCGGGACCCGGGTGCCGGGGGTGCCGGGGGTGCGGGACCCGGGTGCCGGGGGTGCCGGGGGTGCGGGACCCGGGTGCCGGGGGTGCCGGAGTGCGGGACCCGGGTGCCGGGGGTGCCGGAGTGCGGTGAGGGGGCGGCCGGTGGTCCGTCCGCCCCCTCACCGGCCGGGTCCGTCAAGCCAGCTTCTTCGAGCGGGTGACGGCGGCGGCGAGGCGCTCCAGGACCGGGGCGAAGCCCGCGTAGCTGTAGCGCTCCTCCATGGCCCAGGGGATGGTCTGGCCGGCCTTCACGGCGGGGAGCCGCTCCCAGGTGGGCTTCTTCGCCAGCTCCTTGGCGGGCAGGGCCTGGGCACGGTTGTCGATCATGATCAGATCGGCGTGGTGCCGGTCGGCGTTCTCCCAGCTCAGGAACTCCCAGAAGCCCCACTCGTCGCTCTTCTCCGCCTCGACGAACTCGACTCCGAGGTCCTTGAAGTAGTGGAGATCGCAGTAGGCCTCGGGGACGGCGGCGTACATCTGCTCGGCGTCGCCGCTCATGGCGAGCACCTTGAGGCCGCGGTTGGCCTCGGCGGCCTTGCGCAGGGCCGCCTCGGCGCGCTCGAAGCGGGCCTTGGCCTCGGTGACCTTGGCGGCCTGGAGGTCGGCGCCGAGGGCCTCGGCGAGTTCGGCGTACCGCCCCAGTGGTTCGAGGAGGGACGTGTGGGCACCGGCGATGCCCAGCGTCGGGGCGAGGGCCTCGATCTTCTCGCTGCTCTCCTCGGGGACGAACCAGAGGGCGGGCGGCGGGAACATGTTGCTGATGAGGAGGTCCGGGCCGAGGGCCGCGTACTTCTCGACGCTGAACTCGCCCCACGCCTTGCCGAGGCTGGTGAGCCCGCTGACATCGAGGTCGCCCACCTGGGGGTTGGGCTTGCCGTTGACCGGGTCGGTGGGGCCGAAGACCCCGGCGCACTCGACGCCGTAGTCGTGGAGGGCGGCGGCGCTGGAGACGTAGGCGACCAGCTTTCCGGGAGTCCGCTCGCGCTTGATGGTCTTCCCCCGGTCGTCCTTGAAGGTCCAGGCGCCGCCGCCGCTCCGCGCGCCGGACTTCGGCTTGTCGTCCTTGGTGCCGTCGCTTCCGCAGGCGGCGAGCAGGGCGCCGATGCCGAGTGCGCCGGTGGCGGTGAGGAGCCTGCGCCGGGAGAGGGCGGGGTTGTTCATCAGGGGAACTTCCGTCATTCGGGGGAAAAGAGGAGGGTAGGCTAACCTAACCTCGTGTTGGTCGACAGTGCGCAGGACCGTGCGGGGCCCCGATCCGGGTCCGCGCGGGCTCCAGCCCCCACCCCAGTCCCCGCCTCCGCCGGGCGCCATGCCCTGCGCGCCGCCGGGCTGTTGCTCTCCGTCGCCGTGCTGGTCCTGGTCTGTCTGGCGAGTATTTCGTTCGGTGCCAAATCGATACCGCTCGCCGATGTGTGGCAGGGGCTCTTCGCCCACTCGGGCAGCGGCAACGATGTGATCGTCCGTGAGGTGCGGGTGCCGAGGACCGTGCTCGGGGTGCTCGCCGGCGCCGCGCTCGGGCTCGCCGGAGCGGTGATGCAGGCGCTGACCCGCAATCCGCTCGCGGAGCCGGGACTGCTCGGTGTGAACGCGGGCGCGTCCGCCGCCGTGGTCACCGCCATCAGCTTCTTCGGGGTGACCTCGCTCACCGGCTATGTCTGGTTCGCCTTCCTCGGCGCCGGCGCCGTCTCCGTCCTGGTCTATGTCCTCGGCGGCAGCCGGGCCGCGAACCCGGTGCGCCTGGCGCTCGCCGGGACCGCCGCCAGCGCCGCGCTCTACGGCTATGTCAACGCCGTGCAGCTGCTGGACTCGGCCGCGCTGGACAAGCTGCGGTTCTGGACGGTCGGCTCGCTCGCGGCGGCCGACCCGGCGACCATCGCCAAGGTCGCCCCGTTCATCGGCGCGGGGGTGGTGCTCGCGCTGCTGCTCGCCCGGCCGCTGAACGCGATGGAGATGGGCGACGACACCGCCCGCGCCCTGGGCGCGCGTCCGGGGCGGACCCGGGCGCTCTCCATGCTCTGTGTGACGCTGCTCTGCGGGGCGGCCACCGCGGCCTGCGGGCCGATCGTCTTCGTCGGGCTGATGATCCCGCACCTGGTGCGCGCCATCACCGGGCCCGACATGCGGTGGATACTGCCGTACGCCATGGTGCTGGCGCCGGTGCTGCTGCTCGGCGCCGATGTCATCGGGCGGTTGGTGACCCGCCCGGCCGAGCTCCAGGTCGGTATCGTCACCGCGCTGCTGGGCGGGCCCGTCTTCATCCAGCTCGTACGCCGCCGAAGGATGGCCCAGCTGTGAGGACCGCCGTGAGGACCGCTGTGAGCGAGAAGACCGCCACCGGGGCAGCGGAGCCCGATGCGCTCGCCGGCTCCACCCGGAAGGTCCGCGCGGTGCGGACGGCGGGCGGGCTGTCCGTGCGGGTGGACCCGCGGGCCGCCGTCGTCGTGGTGCTGCTGACCGCCCTGGCCCTCGCGGCCTCCGTGGTCCTGCTCGGCACCGGGGACTTCAGGATCGCGCCCGGCGATGTGGTCGCCACCCTGTTCGGGCACGGCACCACCGCCCATGAGTTCGTCATCCACGAACTGAGGCTGCCGCGCGTCCTGGTCGGGCTGCTCGCCGGCGCCTGCCTCGCGCTCAGCGGCGCCGTCTTCCAGTCGCTGTCGCGCAATCCGCTGGGCAGCCCCGATGTGATCGGCTTCGGGCAGGGCGCGGCGGTGGGCGCGCTCACCGTCATCGTGCTCTTCCAGGGGAGCGCGGTCGCGGTCGCGGGCGGGGCGCTCGCCGGCGGGCTGCTGACCGGTGTCGCCGTCTATCTGCTGGCGTGGAAGCGCGGGGTCCACGGCTACCGGCTGGTCCTGGTCGGCATCGGCACCGCCGCCGTCCTCACCGCCGTCAACCACTATCTGATCACCAAGGCCAATCTGGCGGACGCCACCCGGGCCGTGCTGTGGATGACCGGCTCCCTGGAGGGCCGCGACTGGACACAGGTCTGGCCGCTGCTCGCGGTCTTCCTCGCCGCCGTACCGGTCCTCGCGGTGTACGGGCGTCCGCTGCGGGTCCTGGAGATGGGCGACGACGCCGCGCACGCGCTCGGGGTGCCCGTGGAGCGGGCCCGGCTCGTGCTGATGGCGTCGGGGGTGCTGCTGATGGCCGCCGCGACCGCCGCCTCCGGGCCGATCGCCTTCGTCGCCCTCAGCGCGCCCCAGCTGGCCCGCCGGCTGACCCGGGCCCCCGGCCCCGGTCTGGCCGCGGCGGCGGCGATGGGCGCGGCGCTGCTGCTCATCGCGGACTGGGCGGCCGGTACTGTCTTCGGCGACCGGAGTCTGCCGGTCGGTGTGGTGACGGCGGTGCTCGGCGGCTGCTATCTGCTCTGGCTGCTGGTCGCCGAACGCCGGGCGGGGCGGATATGAGGAGACCGGCCGGCGCGGCCCCCGCGGAATTCCCGAACCAACCATCCAGGAGCACCACCACCATGCAGCGTCTCACCGCGGAATCGGTCACCCTCGGCTACGACCAGCGGGTCATCGCCGAGAATCTCTCGGTGGAGATACCCGACAACTCCTTCACGGTGATCGTCGGTCCCAACGCCTGCGGCAAGTCCACCCTGCTGCGCGCCCTCTCGCGGATGCTGAAGCCCAGTGAGGGCCGGGTGCTGCTGGACGGGCAGGCCATTCACTCGATGCCCGCGAAGAAGGTGGCCCGGACCCTGGGTCTGCTGCCGCAGTCCTCGATCGCCCCCGACGGGATCACCGTCGCGGACCTCGTGGCCCGGGGCCGCTATCCGCACCAGGGGCTGCTGCGGCAGTGGTCGCCCGAGGACGAGCGGATCGTCCAGGAGTCGATGGCCGCCACCGGCGTCGGCACCCTGGCCGAGCGCTATGTCGACGAGCTCTCCGGCGGACAGCGCCAGCGCGTCTGGATCGCGATGGCGCTGGCCCAGCAGACTCCGCTGCTGCTGCTGGACGAGCCCACGACCTTCCTCGACATCCAGCACCAGCTGGAGGTCCTCGACCTCTGCGCCGAGCTGCACGAGACACAGGGCCGGACCCTGGTGGCGGTGCTCCACGACCTCAACCAGGCCGCGCGGTACGCCACCCATCTCGTCGCCCTCCACGAGGGCCGGATCGTCGCCGAGGGCGCGCCGTCCGACGTGGTCACGGCGGAGCTGGTGGAGCGGGTCTTCGGGGTGCGGAGCCAGGTCATCGACGACCCGGAGTCCGGTACGCCGCTGGTGGTTCCGGTGGCGCGGAAGCGGGCCGCGACGGCCGGCAAGGCCCGCTGAGCCCGCAGGTCCGGGCGCCCGGCCCCCGCGGCACCCGGAGCGGCGGCCCCGGCGGTCCCGCCCTCGGCCGTGGCCCCGCCCCGGGCGGCCGGTCCGGCGCGGTGACCCCAGCCGCTAGAGCAGCGACCTCAGCCGCAGCAGATCGCGGAAACCGGCCTCCAGACGCACCCGGCCCGAGGCCCACGCCCGCGCGAAGTCCAGCTCGCCGTCGACCATCGCCACCAGGTCGTCCCCGGTCATCGCGAGCCGGATCTGCGCCTTGTCGCGCGGCGGGCCCTCCAGGGTGTCCATCACCGTGATACCGCCGCCCTGGAGCCGGCCGGTGAAGGTGATGTCCAGATCTCTGATGTGGCAGCTGAGGGAGCGGTCGAGCGCAACGGCGCTGCGTACATCGCCGTTCGCCCGCAGGAGATTGTCACTGAGTCTGCTGAGTGCGCTGCGGCACTCTTCCGTCGTCGCCATCGTGATCGACGGTACCGCAGGGCTTCGCGGTAGCGTCTGGGCATGAGCGACTCGATGCCGGGCCCCCGGGTCCCCGCACCTCAGAGCGGGCCCGGGGACCCCACCGCCGACGTCCGGGAGGACCTCCCCGGCCACCCCGGGCCCGCCGCCGACCCCGCGGCGCCCGCGCCCCTCGGCGTCCCCCTCGTCCCCACCGGCGACGCCGGGGTGGACACCCTGCTGACCCGCCTCGCCGACGCCGACCACCTCCCCGCGGACGGACACCCCGAGGTGTACGAGGATGTACACCGGGGGCTGCGTTCCGCGCTGACCTCCCTCGACGCACCTCCCGCGCCGCCGCCCGCCCCCCGGGCGCCGGCGCCCTCACCCTCGTACAACCACAGGAGCTGAACCGAACGTGGCAGGAGCCGCCCGCCGCCGTCTCGACGCCGAACTGGTGCGCCGCAGCCTGGCGCGCTCGCGCGAGCACGCCAGCCAGCTGATCGCCGCTGGGCGGGTCACCGTGGGCGGCGCCGCCGCCACCAAGGCCGCCACCCAGGTCGAGACCGCTGCCGCCATCGTCGTCACCGCCGACGACGGCGACCCCGACTACGTCTCGCGCGGCGGCCACAAGCTCGCCGGGGCGCTCGCCGCCTTCGGGCCCCTCGGGCTGACGGTCACCGGCCGGCGGGCCCTGGACGCCGGGGCGTCCACCGGCGGCTTCACCGATGTGCTGCTGCGCGCGGGCGCGGCCCATGTCGTCGCCGTGGACGTCGGCTACGGACAGCTCGCCTGGTCGCTCCAGAGCGACGACCGGGTGACCGTGAAGGACCGCACGAACGTCCGCGAGCTGACCGTGGAGACGATCGGCGGCGAGCCGGTCGACCTGGTCGTGGGGGACCTCTCCTTCATTCCGCTCGGGCTCGTGCTGCCGGCGCTGGCCGGCTGCGCGGGGCCCGGCGCCGATCTGGTGCTGATGGTCAAACCGCAGTTCGAGGTGGGCCGGGAGCGCCTCGGCAGCGGAGGTGTGGTGCGCAGCGCCGAGTTGCGCGCGGAGACGGTGCGGACCGTGGCCGGGCAGGCCGCGGAGCTGGGCCTCGGGGTGCTGGGAGTCACCGCCAGCCCGCTCCCCGGGCCGTCCGGGAACGTCGAGTACTTTCTGTGGCTCCGGGCCGGCGCGCCCGAGCTTGATCCGGCGGACGTCGACCGAGCAGTGGCGGAGGGACCTCGTTGACCAGACCAGACACGACATCGGCCCGCAGGGTGTTCCTGCTCGCGCACACCGGCCGCCCGGCCGCCATCCGCAGCGCCGAACTCGTCGTCCAGGGGCTGCTCCGCTGCGGCCTCGGGGTGCGGGTGCTGGAGGCGGAGGCCGCCGATCTGCCGCTGCCGCCGTCCGTGGAGACCGTTCCCGAGGCCACCCCGGAGGCGCTGGACGGCTGTGAACTGCTCATCGTGCTCGGCGGCGACGGGACGCTGCTGCGGGGCGCTGCCTTCGCCCGCGCGTCCGGGGTGCCGATGCTCGGCGTCAATCTGGGGCGCGTCGGCTTTCTCGCGGAGGCGGAGCGCGACGACCTCGACAAGGTCGTCGACCGGGTCGTCACCCGGGAGTACGAGGTCGAGGAGCGGATGACCATCGATGTCGTCGTGCTCAGCAACGGCGAGATCGTCCACCGCGACTGGGCGCTCAACGAGGCCGCCGTGCAGAAGGTGTCGCCCGAGCGGATGCTGGAGGCGGTCCTGGAGATCGACGGCCGCCCGGTCACCGCCTTCGGCTGCGACGGCATCGTCTGCGCCACGCCCACCGGCTCGACCGCGTACGCCTTCTCGGCCGGCGGTCCGGTGGTCTGGCCCGAGGTGGAGGCGCTGCTGATGGTTCCGATCAGCGCCCACGCCCTGTTCGCCAAGCCGCTGGTGACCGCTCCGACCTCGGTCCTCGCGGTGGAGGTCCAGCCGCACACCCCGCACGGCGTCCTCTGGTGCGACGGCCGCCGGTCGGTGGAACTGCCGCCCGGGGCGCGGGTGGAGGTCCGCCGGGGCGCTGTGCCGGTACGGCTGGCGCGGCTGCACCACGCCTCCTTCACGGACCGGCTGGTGGCGAAGTTCGCGCTGCCGGTCTCCGGGTGGCGGGGCGCGCCGCGCTGATCGGTCCCGGGGCGCCGGGCCCGCTCCGGCTCGTCCGCGGCGGGCCCGGCCCTGGCGCGGACGATCATCAGTTCGGGTGATCCGGCGCCGGGCCCGCGGTGGCCCGGGAGGGGAGCGGACGGGGTCGGCGTCGCACCGCACGGCCGAAACCTCGTATGGTCGTGTCCGTGTTGGAGGAGATGAGGATACGGTCGCTCGGGGTCATCGACGACGCTGTCGTCGAGCTGTCGCCCGGTTTCACCGCGGTGACCGGCGAGACGGGCGCCGGCAAGACCATGGTCGTCACCAGCCTGGGGCTGCTGCTCGGCGGGCGGGCCGATCCGGCGCTGGTGCGGATCGGTGCCAAGTCGGCGGTGGTGGAGGGCCGGATCGGGGTCGCCGCCGGCGGACCCGCCGCGCTGCGGGCCGAGGAGGCGGGCGCCGAACTCGACGACGGCACCCTCCTCGTCAGCAGGACCGTGTCGGCGGAGGGCCGCTCCCGGGCGCACCTCGGCGGGCGGTCCGTGCCGGTGGGGGTGCTCGCGGAACTCGCCGACGAACTCGTCGCCGTCCACGGCCAGACCGACCAGCAGGGGCTGCTGCGCCCGGCCCGGCAGCGCGAGGCGCTCGACCGGTACGCCGGCGGGGCGCTCACCGGCCCCCTCAAGGAGTACGCCGCCGCCTACCGAGGGCTGCGCGCCGTCTCCGCCGAACTCGCCGAGCTGACCACCCGGGCCAGGGAGCGCGCCCAGGAGGCGGATCTGCTGCGGTTCGGACTGGACGAGATCGCCGCGGTCGAACCCCGCGCCGGGGAGGATGTGGAGCTGGCCGCCGAGGCCGAGCGGCTCGGCCACGCCGAGGCCCTCGCCTCGGCGGCGGCCCTCGCCCACACGGCGCTGGTGGGCAATCCCGAGGACCCCGAGGGCATCGACGCGACGACCCTCGTCTCGGGCGCCGGGCGGGCCCTGGACTCCGTGCGCTCCCACGACGCCGCGCTCGCCGCGCTCGCCGACCGGGTGGGTGAGGTCTCCATCCTCCTCGCCGACGCCGCGGGGGACCTCGCCGGATACGCGGCGAACCTGGACGCCGACCCCCGCAGGCTCGCCGCCGTCGAGGAGCGCAGAGCGGCGCTGACCACGCTCACCCGCAAGTACGGGGAGAGCATTGACGCCGTCCTCGCCTGGTCGCAGGAGGGCGCCGCCCGCCTCACCGAGCTGGACGGCGACGACGACCGGATCGGGGAGCTGACGGCCGAGCGGGACGCCCTGCGCGGCGAACTCGCCACCCTGGCCGGGGCGCTGACCGGGGTACGGACGGAGGCCGCGGCCCGGTTCGCCGAGGCCGTCACCGGGGAGCTGGCGTCGCTCGCGATGCCGCACGCCCGGGTGTCGTTCGCGCTCCGGCGGAACGAGTGCGCGGACGAGGCCGCCGGAGTCGAGATCGACGGACGCACGGTCGCGTACGGTCCGCACGGCGTCGACGAGGTCGAGCTGCTCCTCGCCCCGCACCCGGGAGCGCCGCCCCGGCCGATCGCGAAGGGCGCGTCCGGCGGCGAGCTGTCGCGGGTGATGCTCGCGGTGGAGGTGGTGTTCGCCGGGACCGACCCCGTGCCGACCTATCTCTTCGACGAGGTCGACGCCGGGGTCGGCGGCAAGGCGGCGGTCGAGATCGGCCGGCGCCTCGCCAAGCTCGCCAGGACCGCGCAGGTGGTCGTGGTGACGCATCTGCCGCAGGTGGCGGCCTTCGCCGACCGCCAGCTGCTGGTGGAGAAGACCCACGACGGCTCGGTGACCCGCAGCGGTGTCACCGTGCTGGAGGGCGAGGCCCGGGTGCGCGAGCTGTCGCGGATGCTGGCCGGCCAGGAGGACTCCCGGGCCGCGCGCGCCCACGCGGAGGAGCTGCTCGCGGCGGCACGCGGCGAGGGGTGAGGCGCCGGGGCCGTCCCCGGAGTGTGGTGGCCCGAGGCCCCGAGGCCCCCGCCGGCCCGGTGTCGTACGGGACGCCGCTCCGCTGCGCCCGCCGGGGCCCCCGCGACACGGGCAGGGCCGGCGCGGTGATCGGGGCGGCGGTGTGCGGGACGGCGGTGTACGGGACGGGACCAGCCGGTCCGCCGGTTCACCCGGGTGAGTGATCCAGGGGCCGGTACGGCTCGCTCTGGGCACCCGGTCGGTGCCGGAACGTGCGTACGGACTGGCATTCTTGCCGGGTGACACAGCTGCGTACGGTCCAGGTGCTGGGCGGCGGGAGTGCGGGAAGCAGCGCCCATGTCCGGTCGCTGGCCGCGGGGCTGGTGGCGCGGGGCGTGCGGGTGACCGTGTGCGCCCCGCCCGAACAGGAACGCCTCTACGACTTCCCGGGCGCCGGGGCGCACTTCGCACCCGCCGGCGCGCTCCGCGCGGAGTGCGCCGGGGCCGATCTGGTGCACGCGCACGGGCTCCGGGCCGCGGTACGGGCCGCGCTCGCCCTCAGCGGGCTGCGGATACCGCTCGTGGTCACCTGGCACACCCGGGCGCCGGACGACGGGGCCCGGGGGCGGGTGGTGCGGTTGCTGGAGCGGCGGGCGGCGCGCGCGTCGGCGGTGCTGCTCGGGACCTGCTCCGAACTGGTCGACCGGGCCCGTGGGCTCGGCGCCCGTGACGCCCGGCTCGCCCCGCTGGCCCTGCCCGCCTCCCAGGGGCCCGTGGCGGCCGGGGCGGCGGAGGTCCGGGCCCGACTGGACGCGGGGGAGCGGCCGTTGGTGCTGGCGGTGGGGAGCCTGGAGCCGGGCCGGGGGTACGGGACGCTGCTCGACGCCGCCGAGTGGTGGCGGCTGCTCGACCCCGTGCCGCTGGTGGTGATCGCCGGGGAGGGGCGGGAGCGGGCGGCGCTGGAGCGGCGCATCGGCGCGGAGCGGCTGCCGGTGCGGCTGCTGGGCCGCCGGGACGACATCGCCGAACTGCTCGCGGCGGCCGAGGTCGCGGTCCTCCCCAGCCGCTGGGAGGCGCGTTCCCCGCTCGCCCAGGAGGCCCTGCGGATGGGCGTCCCCCTGGTCGCCACGGCGGTGGGCGGGGTGCCCGAGCTGGTGGGGGAGGCGGCGGAGCTGGTGCCGTACGGGGACGCCGGGGCGCTGGCGGGGGCGGTGGCGGGGTTGTTGGGGGACGGGGAGCGGCGGGAGGAGCTGAGGAGGGCGGGGAGGGTGCAGGCGGCGGGGTGGCAGACGGAGGACGAGACGGTGGTGCAGGTCTTGAGCGTCTACGACGAGTTGGTGTCGCGCTGACCCGTGCGCCCGGGCCCGGAGCCGCCTCCGGGCCCCGGGGAGGGGCGCCCCGCACGGCGTCGGGCCCGGGTCGGGGGCCGGCCCCCGAACCCCCGCTCCTCAATCGCCGGAGGGGCTGAATGCGGGGCTTCCCGTTCGTCGGAGGGCCGAGTGTGTGCGGCTCAGTGGCCGGGGGGGGCTTCCGGGTTTCGGTTTCTCGACTGCCGGAGGGGCTTGATGTGCGGCTTCCCGTTCGCCGGAGGGGCTTGATGTGCGGCCTTCCGTTCCTCGGTGGGGCTGATCCCGGTGTGGCTCAGTGGCCGGGGAGGTGGCGGCGGGCCTGGAGGGCGAGGGTGAGGGTGAGGACCGTCTGGGGGTCGTCGAGGTCGGCGGAGAGGAGGTCGGCGATGCGCGCCAGGCGGTTGTAGAGCGTCTGGCGGTTCAGATGCAGCTCGCGGGCGGTCTCCGCCTTGCGGCCCGCATGGGCGAGATACGCCTCCAGCGTCGGCAGCAGCACCGGCCGCGACACCGCGTCGTGCTCCCGCAGACCCCCCAGCGCCCGCCCCACGAACCCCGCCAGATCCGGCTCCCCCCGCAGCCGCCACAGCAGCAGCTCCGTGTCCAGCCGCCGCGCGTCGTACCAGGGCCGGTCGGGCAGCCCCTCCGCGGCGGTCGCGGTCTCGGCCGTGTGGCGCAGCCCCGCCGGCATCTGCTCCCAGCCGCCCGCCGTCCCCACCACCACGACCTGCGGCCGGCCCCCCACCCGTTCCACCCCGGCCCGCAGCGCTCCCGCCACCCGCTCGGCGACCGCGTCCCGAGTGTCGTCCGCGTCCGCGCGCGACCCCAGCCCCACCAGCAGCGGAACCCGCCCTTCCACCGGGCGTACCCCCAGCAGCACCGGCACCCCCACCGCCGACAGCTCCTCCTGCACGGCATGGGCCAGCGGTGCCCAGGCCCCGGGCGGCGGCGACAGCCGCATCACCACCGGCAGCAGTGGCCCGTCCCCCGGCCGGAACCCCAGCACCCGGGCCTGCGCGGGCGCGTCCTCCGCGGTGATCCGGCCCTCCGCGAGGTCGGTGAGGAAGTCGCCCCGGCCCCGCGCCGCCAGCTCCTCCTCCTGGCGTGCCTGCATCAGCACCACCGCCAGCAGCCCCGCCGCCCGCTCGGCCGCCATCCGGTGGACCTCCAGCAGCGGGGAGCCGACGGCCGGCAGCACCAGCCGGGCACGGACCGCCGCCGCTCCCTGTCCGCCGCCGGGCACATCCACCAGGAGCGTTCCGGCCGGCGGCGACTCCCGGGCGGCGGGCTGACCGCGCAGCCCCTCCCAGATCTGGAGCGGATCGACCCCGGCCGGCTCGGCAGCCGGCCCCGCCGCGTACAGCAGCCGCCCGTCGGGGGTCTCCAGCAGCACCGGGTTGGCGGTGAAGTCGGCGAGAATCCGCAGGACCCGCGGCACCCCGCCGCCGTCGAGCAGCGCCCGGGTGCAGTGCAGATGGACGTCCTCGGCGCGCCGCAGCAGCGCGTAGTGCCCATGGACGATCTCGGTGTGGATCTCCTCGGTGACCGCGACGAACGGCACCTCCCGGTGCAGCTGGACCAGCGGCAGCCCGGCGGCGCGGGCGGTCTCCACGAGCGCGGCGGGCAGCCGGCTGAACCGGGTGCCCAGCTCCACCACGAGCGCCGCGATCCCCCGGTCGGCGAGGCGGCGGACGAACGCCCGCTGCTCGGCGGGCCGGGTCCCGAGCCCGAGCCCGGTGGTCAGGAGCAGCTCCCCGCCCTTGAGGAGGGAGGCGATATGGGGCACCTCGCCCGCGTGCACCCAGCGCACGGTGCGCTGGAGCCGCTCCGCGCCCGCGACGACCTCGGGCAGCCCCGAGCGCAGGCCGGGCAGCTCCAGTGCCCTGCGTACGGTGATACCGCCCTGGGGTTCGCCTCGGGTCTCCACGGAACTGGTGCCTCGCACTTCACTCGGTCGACGGGCTGACCTGGGACGCTACCCGGCCGGCCCGCCCACCGGGGCCCTGGCCCTACCCTCCGTACGCCCCCGATGCGGTCAGCCGCAGCGCCGTGTCGATCAGCGGCACATGGCTGAAGGCCTGCGGGAAGTTCCCCACCTGCCGCTGGAGCCGCGGGTCCCACTCCTCCGCCAGCAGCCCCAGATCATTGCGGAGCGCCAGCAGCCGTTCGAAGAGCTTGCGGGCCTCGTCCACCCGCCCGATCATCGCGAGGTCGTCCGCCATCCAGAAGGAGCAGGCGAGGAAGGCACCCTCGTCGCCCTCCAGGCCGTCCACTCCGGCGTCGCCGCCGGAGGTGGGGTAGCGCAGGATGAAGCCGTCCTCGGTGGACAGCTCCCGCTGGATCGCCTCGATGGTGCCGATGACCCGCTTGTCGTCCGGTGGCAGGAAGCCCATCTGCGGGATGAGGAGCAGCGAGGCGTCCAGCTCCTTGGAGCCGTACGACTGGGTGAAGGTGTTCCGCTCGGGGTCGTACCCCTTCTCGCAGACATCGCGGTGGATCTCGTCGCGCAGATCGCGCCACCGGTCCAGCGGTCCGTCCGCGTCCCCGGACTCGATCAGTTTGATCGTCCGGTCGACGGCCACCCAGGCCATCACCTTGGAGTGGACGAAGTGGCGGCGCGGCCCGCGCACCTCCCAGATGCCCTCGTCGGGTTCGTTCCAGTGCTTCTCCAGGTACTGGATCAGCCGGAGCTGGAGCAGCGAGGCGTAGTCGTTGCGCGCGAGGCCCGTCATATGGGCCAGGTGCAGCGCCTCGGTGACCTCTCCGTAGACATCCAGCTGGAGCTGGTGGGCCGCGCCGTTGCCGACGCGCACCGGGCCGGAGTTCTCATAGCCCGGCAGCCAGTCCAGCTCCGCCTCGCCCAGCTCGCGCTCGCCCGCGATGCCGTACATGATCTGGAGGTTCTCCGGATCGCCGGCGACGGCGCGCAGCAGCCATTCGCGCCAGGCGAGGGCCTCCTCGCGGTAGCCGGTGCGCAGCAGGGAGGAGAGGGTGATCGCCGCGTCCCGGAGCCAGGTGTAGCGGTAGTCCCAGTTCCGTACGCCCCCGATCTCCTCCGGGAGGGAGGTGGTGGGGGCGGCGACGATTCCGCCGGTGGGTGCGTAGGTCAGGGCCTTGAGGGTGATCAGCGAGCGGATCACGGCCTCGCGGTAGGGCCCGTGGTACGTACAGTGCTCCACCCACTCGCGCCAGAACTCGTCCGTCGCGTCCAGCGACGCCTCGGGCTCGGGGAGCGCGGGCGGCTGGTGGTGGGAGGGCTGCCAGCTGATGGTGAAGGCGACCCGTTCACCGGGTGAGACGGTGAAGTCGGAGTAGGTGGTGAGGTCCTTGCCGTAGGTCTCGGCCTCGGTGTCCAGCCAGACCGAGTCGGGTCCGGCGACGGCCACCGTGCGGCTGTCGACCTTGTGGACCCAGGGGGTGATCCGTCCATAGCTGAAGCGCATCCGCAGCGCGGAGCGCATCGGCACCCGTCCGGATACCCCCTCCACGATTCTGATCAGCTGCGGAGCCCCGTCCCGCGGCGGCATGAAGTCGGTCACACGGACCGTGCCGCGCGGTGTGTCCCACTCCGACTCCAGGATCAGGGAGTCACCGCGATACCGCCGCCGGTCCGCCGCGGGCGGCTCGGCGTGTGCGGGATGGGCGGGACCCATTCTCCAGAATCCGTGCTCCTCGGTACCGAGCAGCCCGGCAAAGACGGCATGCGAGTCGAAGCGCGGCAGGCACAGCCAGTCGGCGGTGCCGTCGCGGCAGACCAGTGCGGCGGTCTGCATGTCTCCGATGAGTGCGTAATCCTCGATGCGCCCGGCCACGTGCATCTCCAGTCGAACGGCCATGTCCGCCCCTCGGGGCGCTTACTGGCGTCAAGGGTCGCGGACGAGCCTGGGGTCACGGGTTGAATCCGGGGATGTCGCTTTTGGCCTGTGTCACCCGTCGCCCACCACCACCCTGCTCAATTGAGCGCGCCCCTGCGCGTTTCTCTTCAAAGCGAGTGTCCGAGCAGGATACGACGCACCGGAGAGATCCGCGTGGCGGTCTCGACAACCCGAGTACTCCGAACGGGTGAGCCAAGGGTGAATGCCTGGTGAGAGAGGTACAGGAGTGGCTGCGCGTGGCCGGGAGCGGCCACCGTTTGTCGCTGATACCCTGGTACCCCGTGGACCGGTGGCAGGCCTGTGCTCAGCAGGAGCCCCGCAACCGCAGCGACGGCGCCCCCCTGAACAGCCGGGAGGCCGCCGGTACGCACCTCACCCTCGCGACCACGGGAGCCCCCTCTTGGCGATGCCGCCCAAATCCATGACGACCAAGCACATCTTCGTCACCGGGGGTGTCGCCTCCTCCCTCGGCAAGGGCCTGACGGCCTCCAGCCTGGGTGCGCTGCTGAAGGCACGGGGCCTCAAGGTCACGATGCAGAAGCTCGACCCCTATCTGAACGTCGACCCCGGCACGATGAACCCGTTCCAGCACGGTGAGGTGTTCGTCACCAACGACGGCGCCGAGACCGACCTGGACATCGGTCACTACGAGCGCTTCCTCGACGTCGACCTCGACGGTTCCGCCAATGTCACCACCGGGCAGATCTATTCCCAGGTGATTGCGAAGGAGCGGCGGGGCGAGTACCTGGGCGACACCGTCCAGGTCATCCCGCACATCACCAACGAGATCAAGCACCGCATCCGCCGGATGGCGACCGACGACGTGGATGTCGTGATCACCGAGGTCGGCGGCACGGTCGGCGACATCGAGTCGCTGCCGTTCCTGGAGACCGTCCGCCAGGTCCGCCACGAGGTCGGCCGGGACAATGTCTTCGTCGTCCACATCTCGCTGCTGCCCTACATCGGCCCCTCCGGCGAGCTGAAGACCAAGCCCACCCAGCACTCGGTGGCCGCCCTGCGGAACATCGGCATCCAGCCGGACGCCATCGTGCTGCGCGCCGACCGCGATGTGCCGATCGCCATCAAGCGCAAGATCTCCCTGATGTGCGACGTGGACGAGGCGGCGGTCATCGCCTGCCCCGACGCGCCCTCCATCTACGACATCCCCAAGGTCGTCCACACCGAGGGCCTGGACGCCTATGTCGTCCGCAAGCTGGATCTGCCCTTCCGCGATGTGGACTGGACGACCTGGGACGACCTGCTGGACCGGGTGCACAACCCCGACCACGAGGTCACGATCGCCCTGGTCGGCAAGTACATCGACCTGCCCGACGCCTATCTCTCGGTGACCGAGGCGCTGCGCGCCGGCGGTTTCGCGAACCGGGCCCGGGTCAAGGTCAAGTGGGTCACCTCCGACGACTGCAAGACCCCGGCGGGCGCCGCCCGGCAGCTGGCCGACGTCGACGCGGTCTGCATCCCCGGCGGCTTCGGCGACCGGGGTGTCAGCGGCAAGGTCGGCGCGATCCAGTACGCCCGGGAGAACCGCGTCCCGCTGCTCGGGCTCTGCCTGGGCCTCCAGTGCATCGTGATCGAGGCGGCCCGGAACCTGGCCGGCATCCCCGACGCGAACTCCACCGAGTTCGACGCCGCCACCGGCCACCCGGTGATCTCCACGATGGAGGAGCAGCTGGCGTACGTCGAGGGCGCGGGCGACCTCGGCGGCACCATGCGCCTCGGGCTCTACCCGGCGAAGCTCGCCGAGGGCTCGATCGTCCGCGAGGTCTACGCGGACCAGCCGTATGTGGAGGAGCGCCACCGCCACCGCTACGAGGTGAACAACGCGTACCGCGCCGAGCTGGAGAAGAAGGCGGGCATCGTCTTCTCCGGCACCAGCCCGGACAACAAGCTCGTCGAGTACGTCGAGTACCCGCGCGAGACGCACCCCTACCTGGTCGCCACCCAGGCGCACCCGGAGCTGACCTCCCGCCCGACCCGCCCGCACCCGCTCTTCGCGGGTCTGGTGAAGGCCGCGGTGGTGCGCAAGACAGGGGAGTGACTCCCAGGCGCTACCGTTGACCGGGGTACGTATCGATGTGTCGATACGTACCCCGGTCTATTTGCGGGAGGACGACAGACATGGCCATCAAGGACACCCCCGAGGAGTGGCGGGTCACCGCCACCTCGACCCCGTTCCGGGGCAACAAGACCAGTGTCCGCACGGACGATGTGGTCATGCCCGACGGCTCGGTCCACCGGCGCGACTACCAGGTCCACCCCGGCTCGGTGGCCGTGCTCGCCCTCGACGACGACGGGCGGGTGGTGGTGCTGCGCCAGTACCGGCACCCCGTGCGGCAGAAGCTCTGGGAGATTCCGGCGGGGCTGCTCGACATCCCGGGGGAGAACCCGTTGCACGCGGCGCAGCGCGAGCTGTACGAGGAGGCCCATGTGAAGGCCGAGACGTGGCGGGTGCTGACGGATGTGTACACCACGCCCGGGGGGTGCGACGAGGCGGTACGGATCTTTCTCGCGCGGGATCTCTCGGCGGCGGAGGGGGAGCGGTACGAGGTGTCGGAGGAGGAGGCCGACATGGAGCTGGGGAGGGTGGAGCTGGGGGAGCTGGTGACGGGGGTGCTGGCCGGGGAGCTGCACAACACGTGTCTGGTGACGGGGGTGCTGGCGGCTGCGGCGGCGCTGGCGGGGGAGGGGTTCGAGGCTCTCCGCCCGGCTGATTCCCCGTGGCCGGCGCGCCCCTTCGTCTCCTGACCCCCGGGGAGCCGCTTCCGGCGGGCCCGCCACTCGCGGACACCCTCCGGCGCCCCGGGTGCCCGCGCCTCAATCGCCGGCGGGGCTGGGTTTGCCCGGGTTTCCGGCGGGGCTGGGTGCTGCCAGGTGCCCGGGAATGTCCGATCAATAGGATCATCGGGCAATCCGATTGATCCGATCAGGCGATATGACGGACACGCTCCCCCCATTTCGTCGCAGAGAGTGAACTACTCTCGGAACGCCCGTGCGGACCCCCTGCGGGCTCAGCAGGTGCACGGACTGGACGGGAGCATGGCCCGTGGCGGATCAGGCGGTGGAGTCGGGCGGCCGGGCCGGAGCGCCCGGGGAGCAGTTCTTCGGCCGGCAGCGTGAGCTGAAATCCCTTCAGGGCGACATCGAACGCGCCGGCCTCGACACCATCGCCGGCCGCAAGGCCCCCCGCGCCCGGGTCCTCCTCATCGCCGGCCGCCCCGGCTCCGGGCGCAGCGCCCTCGCCCGGCAGCTGATCGACCGGGTCGCCGACGGCTACCCGGACGGCGTGCTGAGCGCCCGCCTCACCGAGCCCGACGGCCGGCGCGTCCCCACCGAGGAGACCGCCCGCGGCCTCCTCGGCGACCTCGGCATCCAGGGCCCCCCGGGCGCCGACGAGGACGAGCTGTCCCAGCTCGTCCGCGAGGCGCTCGCCGGCCGCCGCGCCGTCCTCCTCCTGGACGACGCGGCCGACGCCGAACAGGTCGACCCCCTGCTCCCCGACGACTGCGGCTGTCTGGTCGTCGCCGTCTCCTCCGGCCCGCTGACCGGAATCCCCGATGTCCGCCCCTGCACCCTCGGCGGCATGGACGCCAAGGCCGCCATCGAGCTGCTCGCCACCTTCACCGGATCGGTCCGGATCACCGTCGACCCCCAGGCCGCCGAATCCGTCGCCGAGGAGTGCGGCGGGCTGCCCGCCGCCCTGGTCCTGGTCGGCGGCTGGCTCGCCGCCCGGCCGAAACTCTCCGTCGCCGACGCCACCCGCCAACTGCGCGCCCTCCCCGACGACGGCGACCAGCCCCAGGCCGTCCGCCCCCTGGCCCGCGCCTTCCGGCTGGTGTACGAGTCCCTGCCGGCGTCCCCCGCCCGGCTGCTGCGGCTGCTCACCCTCGCCCCCGCCCAGCTCGCCGACGCGCACACGGCGTCCGCGCTGGCCGGCTGCGCGGTGCCGGACGCCCAGGACGCGCTGGACGGCTTCACGGCCATGGGGCTGCTGCACCGGGAGGGCGACCAGTACCGGGTCCCCGGTGCCCTGCTGCCGCTGGTGGGCGCGGTCCGCGAGAGCACCGACAAACCCGCCGACGTGCAGGTGGCGCGGGCCAGGATGCTGGAGCGCGCGGTCCGCAGGCTCCAGTCCTGCCGGGCCGTGACCGAGCCGGAGAGCGCCCCCGCCCGCAAGGCCCTCGCCGCCATGCCGCGCCCCCTGCGGTTCGAGAGCCCGGAGGCGGCCGGGCGGTGGCTGCGCGCCCGGCAGTCCTCGCTGCTGGCCGCCGCGCGGGTCGCGGTCGCCGACGGCGAGCTGGACACCCTGGCCCGGCGGCTGGTCGCCGCGCTGGTGCGGGCGCTGGCCGCGCACCGGGGCACCGACGCCGCCGCCCCCGAGCTGTACGGACTGCACCGGCTGGTCCTCGGGGTGGCCGAGCGCCGGGGGCTGCACCGCGAGGCCGCCGCCGCCCTGCTCAACCTCGCCGACCTGGACGCCAGAACCGGCCGTACCGCCGACGCGCTGACCCGCTACCGCGCCGCGCTGGACGCCGGACGCGCGGCGAACGACCCCTACGCGACCGGCCGTGCGATGGAATCCGTCGGCGGCGCCTACCAGGAGCTGGGCGACTGGCACCGGGCGTCCGACTGGTACGGCAGGGCGCTCGCGCAGCGCCAGGCCCGGGGCGAGCGCGCGGACGAGGCCCGGCTGTACGGGCGTCTGGGCACCGCCCACACCTACGCGGGCCGCTACGGCGAGGCGCTGCGCAACTGGCGGGCCGCGGTCGCGGGCTACCGCAGGGTGGGCGATCTCCCCTCCCAGGCGCGGGCGCTGAGCGAGGTCGCCCGGGTGCAGGAGTACGCCGGCCGGCCCCAGGAGTCGCTGCACACCTGCCACGAGGCGGTGGAGTGGGCCCGGCGCGCCGGGGACCGCCGCCTCCAGGCGGCGCTCCAGCTCCGGCTGGCCGACACCCTGGAGCGGCTCGGCGACCCGGCGGCGGCCGGGCTGCACCGCACCACCGCCGAACGGCTCCTGGAAGCGGAGGACGAAGAGTCGGAGATCGGCGGGCTCAGCCTACGAAATCCGTAGCGTCACGCTCGAAGATTAATGGTTTGTAAGGCTAGACAGCGGGAATTCCTTCATTAGACTGGCTCCACCGCGTCATTCCCCGTGGTGTCTTCCGGTGCGCCCGGAAAGTCCCCCATCTGCTGGATTCCCCCTGTATCCCCTGAGCCAAGGACCGTGATCGACGTGAAGGTCGGCATCCCCCGCGAGGTCAAGAACAACGAGTTCCGGGTGGCGATCACCCCCGCCGGAGTGCACGAGCTGGTGCGCCACGGCCACGAGGTCGTCATCGAGCAGAACGCCGGCCTGGGCTCCTCGATCACGGACGAGGAGTACCTCGCCGCCGGTGCGCGCATCCTCCCCACCGCCGACGAGGTCTGGGCCACCGCCGACCTGCTGCTGAAGGTCAAGGAGCCGATCGCCGAGGAGTACCACCGCCTCCGCAAGGACCAGACCCTCTTCACCTACCTCCACCTCGCCGCCTCCCGCGCCTGCACCGACGCGCTGCTGGAGTCCGGCACCACGGCCATCGCGTACGAGACGGTGGAGACGGCCGGCCGCGCCCTGCCGCTGCTGGCCCCCATGTCCGAGGTCGCGGGCCGGCTGGCCCCCCAGGTCGGCGCCTACCACCTGATGCGCTCGGCCGGCGGCCGGGGCGTCCTGCCCGGCGGAGTCCCCGGTACGCACCCGAGCCGCGCCGTCGTCATCGGCGGCGGTGTCTCCGGCTGGAACGCCGCGCAGATCGCCATCGGCATGGGCTTCCAGGTCACCCTGCTGGACCGGGACATCAACAAGCTCCGCGAGGCGGACAAGATCTTCGGCACCCGGGTGCGGACGATCGTCTCCAACGCCTACGAGCTGGAGAAGGCCGTTGTCGAGGCCGACCTCGTCATCGGCGCCGTGCTCATCCCCGGGGCCAAGGCCCCGAAGCTGGTCACCAACGAGCTGGTCGCCAGGATGAAGCCCGGAAGTGTCCTTGTCGACATCGCGATCGACCAGGGCGGCTGCTTCGAGGACTCCCACCCGACCACCCACGCCGAGCCGACCTTCATGGTCCACAACTCGGTCTTCTACTGCGTCGCCAACATGCCGGGCGCGGTCCCGCACACCTCGACCCACGCGCTCACCAACGCCACGCTGCCGTACATAGTCGAACTGGCCAACCGGGGCTGGGTGGAGGCGCTCCGCCGGGACCCGGCGCTGGCCCTGGGCCTCAACACCCACGACGGAGAGGTCGTCTACGGCCCGGTCGCCGAGGCCCACGGACTGCCCCGCACCGACCTGGCCGCGCTCCTCGGCTGACGGACCCGCCGAGGTCAACGCACCCGTCAACATCGTGCCCCCGGCCGGACCTTGCTGCGCGAGGTCCGGCCGCGGGTGTGTCCGGGTGGGGGCCGCGCGGTTCAACTCGCCTTGAACGCAACCCTTCAACCGATTCGCGCACCCCGGAAAGCGCTCGGCCCACCCCTCCACGAATGGCCGCACACCCTTGACAGAAGGGTGTTCCGTTGCCGACACATCGGGTCCGGTCCGGTGGATTGTGTTGCTGCGGAGCGGTGACACGCCATAGAGTCGCCAACCGTCGGCATGGTGCCACGCTGACCTATCGATAAAGTCCTGGTCACATCCAAGGAGGTAAGACGACTTGTGAATGAGTCGACATTTACTCCCGGAGGTGGTCACGCGGTAACGCCTGTACGGGGACAGAGCCCGTCGTCCGGGCTGGGTGCTGTCGGCTCCGTAGCTGTCCGGACCTTCGCGACACGCCAGGACACCACGCACATGACGACAGCCCACACGATGAAGATGACGGACGGCCAACACGTGAACGCCACGGCCGGCAACGAGAGTGGCCGAGAGTCCACCCACTTCGCCGCCTACGAGGAAGTCCCCGAGGGGCACTTCTACGACCCCGACGCCGAGTACGAGCCCGATCCGGAGTACGCGGCCACCCTGGCCCCCGACGCCGCGCGCCAGCGCCGCGAGCGGATCGGCCCCACCGGGCGGCCCCTGCCGTACTTCCCGATCCCGGGCCCGCTGACCGACCACGGCCCCGCGAAGATCATCGCGATGTGCAACCAGAAGGGCGGCGTGGGCAAGACCACGTCCACCATCAATCTGGGCGCCGCGCTCGCGGAGTACGGACGGCGCGTCCTGCTCGTCGACTTCGACCCGCAGGGTGCCCTGTCGGTCGGCCTCGGCGTCAATCCGATGGAGCTGGACCTCACGGTCTACAACCTGCTCATGGAGCGGGGCATGTCGGCGGACGAGGTGCTGCTGAAGACCGCGGTGCCCAACATGGACCTGCTGCCGAGCAATATCGACTTGTCGGCGGCCGAGGTCCAGTTGGTGAGCGAGGTCGCGCGCGAGTCGACACTCCAGCGCGCGCTCAAGCCGCTGCTGCCGGACTACGACTACATCGTGATCGACTGCCAGCCCTCGCTGGGTCTGCTCACGGTCAACGCGCTGACCGCGGCCCACAAGGTGATCGTGCCGCTGGAGTGCGAGTTCTTCGCGCTGCGCGGAGTCGCGCTGCTGACCGAGACCATCGAGAAGGTCCAGGAGCGGCTCAACCCCGACCTGGAGCTGGACGGCATCCTCGCCACGATGTACGACTCGCGCACCGTGCACAGCCGCGAGGTGCTCGCGCGCGTGGTGGAGGCCTTCGACGACCACGTCTACCACACGGTCATCGGCCGCACCGTGCGCTTCCCCGAGACCACGGTGGCCGGCGAGCCGATCACCACCTACGCCTCCAACTCGGTCGGCGCGGCAGCCTACCGCCAGCTCGCCAGGGAGGTGCTCGCCCGGTGTCACGCCGAGTGAGTCTCCCGGGGGCCGATGAGCTGTTCCGCACCACCGGGGGGATGGCGCTCCAGCCGTCGTCGCCGCGCCGGCAGGCGAACGGCGAGCCCGCCAGGGTGCCCGCACCCGCGGGCGAGGGCGACCGGCAGACCGGTCCCGAGCCCCAGGAGCACGCGGCGGCCGAAGCGGAGACCGGCGTGGAGGGCCGCAGCCGGGCCCAGGAGCCCGCGGCACAGCCCCCGCCCTCCGTTGCCAAGCCCCGGCGCTCCCAGGCCCCTCAGGAGCCCGCTGCGGCTCCCGGGCGGCGCGGCAGGGGCCGCGGCGCCAACCGCCGCCCCAGCGGCCGTGAGCGGCACGACGAGAAGATCACGGTCTATGTCTCCGCCGAGGAGCTGATGGACCTCGAACACGCGCGGCTGGTGCTGCGCGGCGAGCACGGGCTCGCGGTCGACCGCGGCCGGATCGTGCGCGAGGCGGTGGCCGTGGTGCTGGCGGATCTGGAACAGCGCGGCGACGCGAGCATTCTCGTACGGCGTCTGCGGGGCCGCTGAGGGTAGCCTGCGCGCTGCCCCTGCCCGACCTCTCCGGACCGTCCGCGCCGCCGGCCGTACCGTCCGCCCCTGTTTGGACCGCGATGCCCCCGACCGACCCGTCCCGCCCGCCGCGCCGCGCCCTGGGCCGGGGCCCGGGAGCCGCGCCGCCGCCCGCGCCGGGTGATCCGGGTGAGCCCGTCGAGCCGACGCGACCGGACGAGCCCGAAGAGCCGACGCGACCGGTGGAGCCGCCCGCGCCCGCCCTGCCGGCCGTGCCGGCCGTTCCCGCCCTGCCGCCCGCGCCGAGCGCGGTCGCGGAGCCGGACGAGCCGGGTGCGCCGGAGGAGCCGGAGCGGTACGTCACAGGGGACACGCCGGAGGCCCCCGCCGCGCACCCGCTCCCGGAGGACGCGCCCGCGTCCGAGGCGCCCGGCACCGGTGGAGCACCCCCCGACCGCGACCGCCGGTTCACCGTGCGGCTCGCGAACTTCGAGGGCCCCTTCGACCTGCTCCTCCAGCTCATCTCCAGGCACAAGCTCGATGTGACCGAGGTCGCCCTCTCCCGGGTCACCGACGAGTTCATGACCCACATCCGCGCCATGGGCGGCGACGGCGACCTCGACCAGACCACCGAGTTCCTGGTCGTCGCCGCCACCCTCCTGGACCTCAAGGCCGCCCGGCTGCTCCCCGT
This sequence comes from Streptomyces sp. NPDC001889, assembly GCF_053594535.1. Taxonomy (NCBI): domain Bacteria; kingdom Bacillati; phylum Actinomycetota; class Actinomycetes; order Kitasatosporales; family Streptomycetaceae; genus Streptomyces; species Streptomyces sp. NPDC001889. The sequence goes on along the minus strand of NZ_JBSFER010000004.1, from coordinate 294,116 downwards.
CGCCCGGATCGAGGACGAGGCCGATCTCGCGCTCCTGGAGGCCCGGGACCTGCTCTTCGCCCGGCTGCTCCAGTACCGCGCGTACAAGCGGATCGCCGAGATCCTCGGGGAGCGGCTGGTGACGGAGGGCCGCCGCCACCCCCGTACCGTCGGCCTGGAACCCCGCCACGCCGAGCTGCTCCCCGAGGTCGTGATCAGCATCGGGCCCGAGGGGTTCGCCCGGCTCGCGGCGAAGGCCCTGATGCCGAAGCCGCCGCCGGAGATCCGTGTCGACCACATCCACGCGCCGCTGGTCAGCGTCCGGGAGCAGGCGGGGATCGTGGTCGCCCTGCTGCGCGAGCGGGGGAGCGCCGTCTTCGCGGAGCTGGTGGCGGGCGCCGGGGACACCCTCACCGTCGTCGCCAGGTTCCTCGCCCTGCTGGAGCTGTACCGGGACCGGGCCGTCGCCCTCGACCAGCCCGACCCCCTCGGCGAGCTGCTGGTCACCTGGACCGGCGGCGGCCCCGGCGCCACCGTCACCGTCACCGATGAGTTCGACCGAGCACCCGACACCGCGAAGGACCCGGCGTGAGCGATCTGAAGCCCGCCCTCGAAGCCGTACTGATGGTCGTCGACGAACCGGCCGGCGAGGAGCACCTCGCCAAGATCCTGGAGCATCCGCGCCGGGCCGTCGCCGACGCCCTGCGCGAGCTGGCCGACGAGTACACCCTCCAGGGCCGGGGCTTCGAGCTGCGGTCCGTCGCGGGCGGCTGGCGCTTCTACTCCCGGTCCGAGCACTCCTGGGCCGTCGAGCGCTTCGTCCTCGACGGCCAGCAGGCCCGGCTCACCCAGGCCGCCCTGGAGACCCTCGCGGTGGTCGCGTACCGCCAGCCCGTCAGCCGCTCCCGTGTCTCCGCGGTGCGCGGAGTGAACTGCGACGGTGTGCTCCGCACCCTCCTCCAGCGCGGTCTGGTGGAGGAGGCGGGCGCGGAACCCGAAACAGGTGCGATCCTGTACAGGACGACGAACTACTTTCTGGAGCGGATGGGCCTGCGAGGCCTGGACGAGCTGCCGGAGCCGGCGCCCTTCCTCCCCGAGGCGGACGCGATCGAGGCCGAGACGCAGGAAGGCGTAACGTTGTTCGATCCGGACGCTCCGGAGGCTGATGCAGACCGACAGCCAGACCGACATCCAGACAATCCAACGACGGAACTTTGATGCGAAGCAGCGGCAGGAACAGCAGCGGGAACAGCGGCGGCGGCAAGAGCGGCGGGCGCGGAGACCACCGGGGTGCCGGTGGGGGCGCCTCCCGGCCGAGGGCTGGGGGTGGCCGCGACGACAGCAAGCAGAAGCGCGCCGACAAGCCCCGTCCCGAGGAGCGCCGCTACGACGTGGGCGGTTCCTCCGAGGGACCGCGCAAGGGGCGCGGCGCGGCGGCCCGCGGCGGCGCCAAGGGCGGTCCGAAGCAGTCCCCCCAGCGCGGTGGCGGCCGCAGCGGGTACGCGCCCGCGCGCTCCCGTGAGTACGACGCCCGCACCGAGGAGCGCAACCGCGAGCGCTACGCGGACAAGCCGCAGGTCAAGACCCCCAAGACCTTCGGTGACCAGGAGGGTGAGCGGCTCCAGAAGGTGCTCGCCAGGGCCGGTATGGGCTCCCGGCGCGCCTGCGAGGAGCTGATCGAGGCGGGCAGGGTCGAGCTGAACGGCTCCATCGTCGTCGAGCAGGGGGTGCGGGTCGACCCCGACAAGGACGAGATCAAGGTCGACGGCCTGACCGTCGCCACCCAGTCCCACCTCTTCTTCGCGCTGAACAAGCCGGCCGGTGTCGTCTCCACCATGGAGGACCCCGACGGCCGCCAGTGCCTCGGCGACTACGTCACCAACCGCGAGACCCGCCTCTTCCACGTGGGCCGGCTCGACACGGAGACCGAGGGCATCATCCTGCTCACCAACCACGGCGAGCTGGCCCACCGTCTCACCCACCCCAAGTACGGCGTGAAGAAGACCTATCTCGCCGCCATCCAGGGCCCCCTGCCGCGCGAGATCGGCAAGCGCCTCAAGGACGGCATCCAGCTGGAGGACGGCTACGCCCGCGCGGACCACTTCCGCGTCGTGGAGAACACCGGCAAGAACTACCTGGTCGAGGTCACCCTTCACGAGGGCCGCAAGCACATCGTCCGCCGGATGCTGGCCGAGGCCGGCTTCCCGGTCGACAAGCTGGTGCGCACCGCCTTCGGGCCGATCGCGCTCGGCGACCAGAAGTCCGGCTGGCTGCGCCGGCTGACCAACACCGAGGTCGGCATGCTGATGAAGGAAGTCGGGCTGTAGCAGCCCCCGGCGGACCCGAGCGGTCCGCCCCGCACCGCACGGCGGAAGCCCGCGACCGGACCCGGTCGCGGGCTTCCGCCGTCTTGTGCGAAGGCCCTCCAGCATTTATAGTCAAGTTGACCATTAAGGGGGGCGGGGATGAGTCTCGCGAACATGCTGGACCCACTGCGACAGCCGCTGTTCACCGTGCTCGGCACACCGGTGAGCTGGACCGAGGTGCTCGGATTCGGCAGCGGCGCGCTCTGTGTCTGGCTCGTCGCCCGTCAGCACACCGCCAACTGGCCCATCGGCATCGCCAACAACCTCTTCTTCATCCTTCTCTTCACCCAGGCCGGCCTGTACGCGGACGCGGGCCTTCAGGCCGTCTTCATCACCCTCGCCGCCTTCGGCTGGTGGACCTGGACCCACGGGGGTGGCCCAGGCTCCACGGTTCTCCCGGTGCGCCGCACCTCGCGCACCGAGTGGATCTGGCTGATCGCGGCGGGGGTGGCGGGGACGGCGCTCCTCACCCTCCTCCTCGACCGCGCGACCGACTCCACCGTCCCCTTCTGGGACGCGCTCACCACCGCCCTGTCGCTGATGGCGACCTACGGGCAGTGCCGCAAACGGCTGGAGTCCTGGTGGCTGTGGATCGCCGCCGACGTGGTCCACATCCCGCTCTACGCGCACAAGGACCTCTATCTGACCTCGCTGCTGTACGCCGGGTTCCTCGTGCTCTGCGTGGCCGGACTGCGCAACTGGTCCCGCGACCCCGGCGCCGGCGCGGCCGGCTCCGCCCGCCCGGCACCCGCGGAGGCGGCCGCGTGAGACGCCACCGGCACGGACTGGTCCTCGGGAAGTTCTATCCCCCGCACGCCGGCCACCACCATCTGGTCGCCACCGCGGCCGACCGCTGCGAGCGGCTCACCGTCCTGGTCTGCGCCGCCTCCGTGGAGTCCATCCCGCTCGCCGACCGGGTCGCGTGGATGCGCGAAGTGCACCCGGACGTCCGGGTGGTGGGCACCGTGGACGACATCCCCATGGACACCGGCGACCCGGCCGTCTGGGACGCGCACATGGCCGTCTTCCGGGCCGCTGTCCCCGAACCCGTCGACGCCGTCTTCACCTCCGAGCGGTACGGCGCTGAACTGGGCCGCCGCTTCGGCGCGGAATCCGTCTGCGTCGACCCCGGCCGCACCCTCTTCCCCGTCTCCGGCACCGCCGTCCGCGCGGACCCGCCCGGCTCCTGGGACTTTCTGCGCGCCCCCGTGCGCGCCGCGCTGGCCCGGCGGGTCGTCGTCCTCGGCGCCGAGTCCACCGGCACCACCACCATGGCGCTCGCGCTGGCCGGCCACTACCGCCGGCGCGGCGGGGTGTGGGCCAGGACCCGCTGCGCGGCGGAGTACGGACGGGAGTTCAGCGAACGGAAACTGGCCCGGCTGCGCGCCGAGCGCCCCGGCGCCCCGTGGAGCGAGGTCGCCTTCTCCTCGGACGAGTTCCCGCTGATCGCCCGCCGGCAGGCCGAGCGGGAGGAGGAGGCCGCGCGGACCGGCTCCCCGGTGCTCTTCTGCGACACCGACGCCTTCGCCACCACCATCTGGCACGAGCGCTATCTCGGCGGCCCCCACGAGGAGGTCGCCCGGATCGCCGCCCTCGGCCGGCAGCACCTGTGGCTGCTCACCGACGACGAGGGCGTCCCCTTCGAGGACGACGGACTGCGCGACGGGGAGCATCTGCGGCCCTGGATGACCCGCCGGTTCGCCGCCGAACTGGCCCGCACCGGGCGGCGCGCCGTCCGGCTGCGCGGCCCGCACGAACAGCGGCTCGCCACCGCCGTCGCCGCCGTGGACGCCCTGCTGGCCGAGGGCTGGCACCTCGCCGACCCCCTCCCCGACCGCACCGCCACCGAGCGCCACCGCTGACACCGGCCGGCGCACCGTTCCCCCGCTCACTCCGCCCGACCACCGGAGAGCCCTTGATGCACCACCCCGTCCAGGACAGCGGCAACGACCCGGACGCCGGCGAGCGTCCCGGCGGGCGCGCCGAGGAGCACGACGAGGCGTACGACCCCAGGGCCTTCCCGGCCTTCGCCGTCACCGTCGACCTCGCCGTCCTCACCGTCCGCGCCTCGCGGCTGCACGTCCTGCTCGTACGGCGCGGCGAAGCCCCCTACCGGGGCGCCTGGGCGCTCCCGGGCGGCTTCGTCCGGCCCGAGGAGTCCGCCGGGGCCGCCGCCCGCCGTGAACTGGCCGAGGAGACCGGGCTCTCCCGGGACACCGTCCGCGACCTCCACCTCGAACAGCTGCGGACCTACAGCGAACCCGGCCGCGACCCGAGGATGCGTGTCGTCTCCGTCGCCTACACCGCCCTCCTGCCCGACCTCCCCGAACCGCGCGGCGGCGGGGACGCCGCCCACGCCCAGTGGGTGGAGCGCGCCGCCGCGGGACCGCTCGCCTTCGACCACGACCGCATCCTCGCCGACGCCCACGACCGGGTCCGCTCCAAGCTGGAGTACACCGGTCTGGCCACCGGCTTCTGCCCGGCCGAGTTCACCCTCGGAGAGCTCCAGACGGTGTACGAGACCGTCTGGGGCGTCGAACTGGACCGGCCCAACTTCCGGCGGAAAGTCCTCGCCACACCCGGCTTCGTGGAAGCCGTCGAGGCCCCGCCGCGCCGCACCGGCGGCCGGGGGAAACCCGCCGCGCTCTACCGGGCGGGTGCCGCGGCCCTGCTGCACCCCCCTCTTCTGCGACCGGAAGGACGGCAGCCATGACCACGCTCAGGACCCCGAGGACCGTCACCAAGCAGGCCGCCACCGGCTCGCTGATCGGGCTGGCCCTCGGTGACGCCCTCGGATTCCCCACCGAGTTCAACGACGTGCCCCAGATCCTCGCCAAGTGCGGTCCGTGGCGGCGGATGGAGCTGCCCGCCCCCGCGTACGTCACCGACGACACCCAGATGACCATCGCGGTGGCGCGCGGCATCCGCACCGCCATGGACCGGGGCCTGCTGGTCGCGTCCCGGCTCACCCGGCCGCTGCGGGAGGAGTTCACCGTCTGGTACCACTCCCCGGAGAACAACCGCGCCCCCGGCCGCACCTGCATGACCGCCTGCCGGCTGCTGGACGACGAACGGCTGCCGTGGACCGAGGCCAGCCGGATCGGCTCCAAGGGCTGCGGCGCCAATATGCGGGTCGCCCCCGTCGGGCTCGTCCCCGGGCTCAGCGACGAGCAGCGGGCCGGAGCCGCCCAGCTCCAGGCGGCGCTGACCCACGGCCACCCCACCGCGCTGGCCGCCAGCGACCTCACCGCCCGCGCCGTCCATCTGCTGGCCCAGGGCACCGAGCCGCTGGGGCTGGTGGGACGGCTGCGCTCCTACGCGTACGAGAACCGCTCCCGCTACCACGAGCGCTGGCTCGGCGACCTGTGGACCCGCGCGCACGACCCCAGCCCCCAGGCGTTCATCTCCCGGGGCTGGGACGAGTGCCTGGCCGCCCTGGACCGGCTGACGACGGCCCTGCGCACCGCCGGCGCGGAGACCGATCCCTGCCTGACCACCGGCGACGGCTGGATCGCCGAGGAGGCCCTGGCCACCGCGCTCCAGTGCTTCCTGCTCTTCCCCGAGGAGCCGGTGACGGCGCTGCGCCGGGCCGCCTGCACCCGGGGCGACTCGGACTCCATCGCCGCGCTCGCCGGGGCCTTCGCCGGGGCCCACCTCGGCGCGGCGGCCTGGCCCAAGGAGTGGGCGGAGCGCATCGAGTACCGCAGCGATCTGATGTCCCTGGGCGCGCTCTGGGACTCCTGACCCGGCCCGCGACGCCCCCGGCCGCCGCCTCTCCCGGAGGCGGCCGGGGGACGCACCCCGCCGTCCGGCTGACTACCCTGAACGGAGCACCCGAGACACACCGGACAAGGAGCACACCGTGGCGGTACGAGCGGTCCGAGGAGCCGTCCAGCTCGACCGGGACGACGCCGGGCACATGGAGGAGCGGGTCGGCGCGCTGCTCACCGCCGTCCTGGAGCGGAACGCGCTGATCGCCGACGATCTGATCAGCGTCTGGTTCACCGCCACACCCGATCTGCACAGCGCCTTCCCGGCCGCCGCCGCCCGCGGCCTCGGCATCGTCGACGTGCCCCTGATCTGCGCCCAGGAGATGGAGGTCCGGGGCGCGATGCCCCGGGTCGTCCGGGTCCTCGCCCATGTCGAGTCCCCGCTCGACCGCGCCGAGATCACCCATGTGTACCTCGGCGCCGCCGCCGCTCTCCGCAAGGACATCGCCCAGTGAGAACCGCCCTCGTCATCGGAACCGGCCTGATCGGCACCTCGGCCGCCCTCGCCCTCGCGGGCCGGGGGGTCGCCGTCCACCTCCGCGACCACGACCCCGAGCGGGCCGCGACCGCCGCCGCGCTCGGGGCCGGCACCGACGAGGCGCCCGAGGGGCCGGTGGACCTGGCGATCATCGCCGTACCCCCCGCGTACACCGCCTCCGCGCTCGCCGGCGCCATGCGGGACGGCGCAGCCCGGGGCTACCTCGACGTCGCCAGCGTCAAGGGCGGGCCCCGGCGCGAGCTGGAGGCGCTCTCCCTGGACCTCTCCTCCTACATCGGTACGCACCCCATGTCCGGCAAGGAGCGCTCGGGACCGCTCGCGGCCACCGCCGACCTCTTCGAGGGACGGCCCTGGGTGCTCACCCCCACGTCCGCCACGGACACCGAGGTCCTCAATCTCGCCCTGGAACTGGTGGCGCTCTGCCGCGCCGTTCCCGTGGTGATGGACGCCGACGCCCACGACCGCGCTGTGGCGCTGGTCTCACACACCCCCCAGCTCGTCTCCTCCATGGTCGCGGCCCGGCTGGAGGAGGCCGACGAGACGGCGGTGCGCCTCTGCGGCCAGGGCATCCGCGATGTCACCCGGATCGCGGCGTCCGACCCGGCCATGTGGATCGACATCCTGGCCGCCAACCCCGGGCCCGTGGCCGACACGCTCGCCGGGATCGCCGCCGATCTGGAGGAGACCGTCCAGGCGCTGCGCGCGCTCCAGTCGTCGGACGAGGCCAAGCGGGAGAGCGGGGCGGAGAGCATCGCCGACGTCCTGCTGCGGGGCAACGCCGGACGGGCCAGGGTCCCCGGCAAGCACGGCACCGCGCCGGCCGCGTACGAGGTCGTCGGGGTGCTCATCAGCGACCGGCCCGGCGAGCTGGCGCGGATCTTCGCGGACGCGGACCGCGCGGGCGTCAACATCGAGGACGTCCGCATCGACCACGCCACCGGCCAGCAGGCCGGTCTGGTCCAGCTCATGGTCGAGCCCGCCGCCGCCGGGGCGCTGGCGGCGGCGCTGCGGGAGCGGGGCTGGTCGATCCGGCAGTAGCGCGGCGGGCGCGGCTGGTCACACACCGTGACGGCGGGCGGCGGCCCCGCGCCCCCGGACGGCGGGCCGCCGCACAGGTGTCCGTGACGGGTCCCGGCAATCGGTAACCTTGGTCGGGGCCCACCGCACTTCCGCCTGGCCCTCTCCTCACCTCAGGAAAGGTGTCCGCCACCGTGGATTCCGTGATCGTCGCCATCGACGGCCCCGCCGGCACGGGCAAGTCGAGCACGTCCAGGGCCGTGGCCGCCGCTCTGGGGCTGCGCTATCTGGACACGGGCGCGCAGTACCGGGCGATCACCTGGTGGATGGTGACCAACGGTGTCGACGTCGCCGACCCGGCCGAGATCGCGCTGGCCGCCGGCAAGCCGGCCATCGTCTCGGGCACCGACCCCGCCGACCCGACGATCACCGTCGACGGTGTGGACGCCGCGGGCCCGATCCGCACCCCGGAGGTCAGCTCCAAGGTCAGCGCCGTCAGCGCGGTCCCCGAGGTGCGCACCCGGATCACCGATCTCCAGCGCGCCATCGCGGCCTCCGCCGAGGGCGGCATCGTGGTGGAGGGCCGGGACATCGGCACCACCGTCCTCCCCGACGCCGACCTCAAGATCTTCCTGACCGCCTCCGCCGAGGCCCGCGCCGCCCGCCGCAGCGGGGAGCTGAAGGGCGCCGATGTCGCGGCGACCCGCGAGGCCCTGATCAAGCGGGACGCGGCCGACTCCAGCCGTAAGACCTCCCCCCTCGCCAAGGCCGCGGACGCCGTCGAGGTGGACACCACGGACCTCACCCTCCAGCAGGTCATCGAGTGCGTGGTGACCCTGGTGCGCGAGAAGCGGGACGCCGCCCGGACCCGGGCGGTCAAGTGACCGCTCCCTCCGCGCGGGGCGCGGCGGCCGGGCGCCGTATCGGCATCGGACTGATGTACGGGCTCTGGCGGCCCCGGGTCCTCGGCGCCTGGCGGGTCCCCTCCGCCGGGCCCGTGATCCTCGCCGTCAACCACTCCCACATGGTGGACGGGCCCATGCTGATGGGCACCGCCCCCAGGCCGGTGCACTTTCTGATCAAGAAAGAGGCGTTCATCGGCCCGCTCGACCCGTTTCTGCTGGGCATCGGCCAGCTGAAGGTCGACCGCTCCGGCACCGACCGCGCGGCCGTCACCGGCGCGCTCGGCGTGCTGGAGAACGGCGGAGTCCTCGGGATCTTCCCCGAGGGCACCCGGGGCGAGGGGGACTTCGCCTCGCTCCGTGCCGGTCTCGCGTACTTCGCGGTACGCTCCGGCGCCCCGATCGTCCCGGTGGCGGTGCTGGGAAGCGGTGAGCGCCCCGGACGGTTGTTCAAGGCGCTGCCCCCGCTGCGCGGCCGGGTGGACGTGGTCTTCGGCGAGGCCTTCGACGCGGGGGACGGCAGTGGCCGCCGTACACGTACGGCGCTGGACGACGCGACCGTGCGCATCCAGCAGCGGCTGACCGCCCATCTGGAAAACGCCAGGCGCCTGACCGGGCGCCCCGGGTAAGACTTGAGCAGTGGGTCACTCACACGTGACCCGGTTGACGATCGAGGAACGGACTTCATGAACGACCAGCACGACCACGGAGCGCTTGGCGATGCCGAGTACACGGAGTTCATGGAGCTCGCCGCGGAAGAGGGCTTCGACGCCGAGGAGGTCGAGGACGCGATCGGCGAGGCCGGTCACGGCCCGCTGCCCGTCCTCGCCGTCGTCGGCCGCCCCAATGTCGGCAAATCGACCCTGGTGAACCGCATCATCGGCCGCCGTGAGGCCGTGGTGGAGGACAAGCCGGGCGTCACCCGCGACCGGGTCACCTACGAGGCCGAGTGGGCGGGCCGCCGCTTCAAGGTCGTCGACACCGGCGGCTGGGAGCAGGACGTCCTCGGGATCGACGCCTCCGTCGCCGCCCAGGCGGAGTACGCGATCGAGGCCGCCGACGCGGTCGTCTTCGTCGTCGACTCCACCGTCGGCGCCACCGACACCGACGAGGCCGTCGTCCGGCTGCTGCGCCGGGCCGGGAAGCCCGTGGTGCTCTGCGCCAACAAGGTCGACGGCCCCAGCGGCGAGGCGGACGCCACCGCGCTGTGGTCCCTCGGCCTCGGCGAGCCGCACCCGGTCTCCTCCCTCCACGGCCGGGGCACGGGCGACATGCTTGACGCCGTCCTGGAGGCCCTGCCCGAGGCCCCCGCCCAGACCTTCGGCACCGCGGTCGGCGGACCGCGCCGCATCGCCCTGATCGGCCGCCCGAACGTCGGCAAGTCCTCGCTGCTGAACAAGGTGGCCAACGAGGAGCGCGTCGTCGTCAACGAGATGGCGGGCACCACGCGCGACCCGGTCGACGAGCTGATCGAGCTGGGCGGCGTCACCTGGAAGTTCGTCGACACCGCCGGCATCCGCCGCCGGGTCCACCTCCAGGAGGGCGCGGACTACTACGCCTCGCTGCGGACCGCCGCCGCCGTGGAGAAGGCCGAGGTCGCGGTCATCCTGATCGACGCCAGCGAGTCCATCAGCGTCCAGGACCAGCGGATCATCACCATGGCGGTGGAGGCGGGCCGGGCCATCGTCGTCGCCTTCAACAAGTGGGACACGCTCGATGAGGAGCGGCGCTACTACCTGGAGCGCGAGATCGAGACCGAGCTGGCCCAGATCGCCTGGGCCCCCCGGGTCAATGTCTCGGCGCTCACCGGCCGGCACATGGAGAAGCTGGTTCCGGCGATCACGACCGCGCTGGAGGGCTGGGAGACCCGGGTGCCCACCGGCCGGCTCAACTCCTTCCTCGGCGAGATCGTCGCCTCGAACCCGCACCCGGTCAGGGGCGGCAAGCAGCCCCGTATCCTCTTCGGCACCCAGGCGGGCACCAAGCCGCCGCGGTTCGTGCTCTTCTCCTCCGGCTTCCTGGAGCACGGCTACCGCCGCTTCGTGGAGCGCAGGCTGCGCGAGGAGTTCGGCTTCGAGGGCACCCCGATCCACATCTCGGTGCGTGTACGGGAGAAGCGCGGGCGCAACAAGTAGTCCGCGCGGAGCCACCGCACAGCAGGGCGCTGCCCCGGACCGGAACGCATCCGGTGCGGGGCAGCGCCCTGCTGTGTGCCGGGCCCGGGGGGCTCAGATGCCGCGGCGGGCCGGGGGCAGCGCTGCCGGGTGGTGGCCCACATAGGCCCGGGGGGCGGGGTAGGGCTGCCAGCCCATGCCCGGATAGGAGGTGTGGGCGGCGGTTCCGTACCCCCGGCTGCCGCCGAGCCCCAGACCGAAGTCCCGGAAGCCGAGGTCCTCCTCGCCGCTCCGGTCTCCGGGCAGGGCGCGGAACGCCCGGCGGTACTCGGCGCACAGCGTGTCGTAGATGGGGGTGGGGGAGACGGGGGAGATCTCGTGCGCGGGGCGCATCGAGGGGATCTGGGTCGGGTACTGCTGGCGGGTCGGGTCGTATGAGTGCACGTACCTGCAACGACCCATGCCCCCCGCCCGTCACTGTCCCGGTCCGCGCGGAAGTGTCCCGGGGTCACCCGCTCCCGGGACAGATGTTCCGGGAGCGGGGCGCCGTGCGCGGGGAGCGCGGGGCTGTCAGGAGGTGCCCGCGAGCGGCATCGCCGCCGCCACCAGCCTGCCTCCCGCCGCCGCCTTCTCCAGCGCGTCCCGCAGCAGGTCCTCGCGGGGCTGCTGGCCGATCGAGCCGACCGGGGCCGCGTACACCAGCACCGTGTGGGACTTGTTGGCCGCGGTCCGCCAGCCGTCGGTGACCTGGAGCGGGTGGTGGGCCTGCCACCAGGCGACCGGGCTGCCGCCGCCGGTGCCGGGCTGGAGCACCGCGTGCAGCCGGCCCATGGCGAGCAGCACGGACCAGCCGGGGAGCGGGGCGGGCGGCCGGTTCACATCGTGGACCGGGCCGAAGCCCTGCTCGATGAGGAGGGTGAGGAAGTCGTCCCCGCCCTCGCCGGTGGTGCCGGGGCGGGCGATGGGCGCGGTCGGCTCCACCACCAGTGCCGGGTGGAGGTCGCCGCCCAGCAGGATCAGCCCGCTGGTGACGCCCAGCACCGCCTGGCCGGGCGCCGGGTCGGGGCCGGAGCCGCCGCCACCGGGCACGCCGGGGGAGGTGAGGGCGGGGGCGGGGGCGGCGGGGCGGTCGCCGGTGATCGACCGCACGGCGCCCTGGAGCTCCGATTCGGCGACCTGGACCACCTGGGAGGGGATGCAGGTGGCGTGGGCGAAGGCGAGAACGGCGGTCTCCTCGCCGACGAACAGCACGGTGCTGGTGCGCTCCTGCTCGGTGTCGCCCGGGGTGCGGCAGGAGGTGCAGTCATAGCTCCCCGGGGCGTTCTCGCCGGCGAGCAGCCGGTCGGCTTCCTGGTCACCGATCTCGGCGCGTACGTCCTCGCTGACGTCGAGCATGCGCGGCACGGGTGGCTCCTCGGGCTTGGTCTTGTGGGTCGGGGGAATCCCGGCTCATAAAGGGTTCAACGGGTGGGTGTGTGCCGGGGTCACGCCCGGAGCGGAACGGAATCCCTCGCCCCGGGCCTCCCGAGCGAGCCCCCGCGCCTCAATCGCCGGCGGGGCTGAAAGATCCAGCCTGCCCGGGGGCGCCTCCCGGAGGCAGCTCTGGGGGAGATTGAGGACGGACCCTGTGCCACGGGCGACCCGAGCAAACCAAGCCTGTCCGGCGATTGAGGACGGACCCTGTGCGACAGGACCCCGCATCGTGCGGGCCACGGTCGGGGGCCAGCCCCCGAGCCCCCGCTCCTCAATCGCCGGAGGGGCTGGAGTGGTGCGCCTCGATCGTCGGCGGGGCTCCATGGGTGTTGCCCAAGGGCCGGAGGGGCAGGATTTCGTGCCCCGGCTCACCGGCGGGGCTGAGATGCTCGCCGGAGGGGCTGAGGGGTGCGGCTCAGTCGTCGGCGGGGCTGAACAACCCAGCCTGTCCGGGGGCGCCTCCCGGAGGCAGCTCCGGGGCGGGAGCGGGTTCGCAGGTGGGTCGGGGGACGCGGGTTCCCGGCCGAGAGGTATCCCACGGGGGGCTCCGGTGATTTCCGGCCACTCCCGCCCCATCAGTAAAGTCCCTCCCTGACCACACACACTCGCCCCGGGGGAACGGACACCACCGCGCATGCGCATCTCCTTTCTGCTCCACAACGCCTACGGAATCGGGGGCACCATCCGCACCACCTTCAACCTGGCCCAGGAACTCTCCCGCCGGCACGAGGTGGAGATCGTCTCCGTCTTCCGCCACCGCGAGACCCCGATCATGGGGGCCCCGGCGGGCGTCACCCTGAGGCATCTGGTGGATCTGCGGAAGAAGAGCCCCGGGTACGACGGGGACCACCCCGACTACACCCGGCCCGCGAAGGTCTTCCCGCGCGGTGACGGCCGCCACCGGCAGTACAGCCGGCTCACCGACGCCCGGATCGGCGCCCACCTCGGCTCCGTCGACGCCGATGTCGTCATCGGCACCCGCCCCGGGCTCAACGTCCATATCGCCCGCCAGACCCGGCCCGGCCCGCTGCGGGTCGGGCAGGAGCACCTCACGCTGGACAGCCACGGCTACCGGCTGCGCCGGGAGATCGGCTACCGCTACCCGCTGCTCGACGCCCTCACCACGGTCACCGAGGCGGACGCCGACGCCTACCGGAGGCTCGGCCTGCCCGGGCTGCGGATCGACGCCGTGCCCAACAGCGTCCCCGCCCCCTCCGTACCCCCCGCCGACGGCACCGCCCGTTTCGTGGTCGCCGCGGGCCGGCTCACCCGGGTGAAGCGGTACGACGTCCTGGTGGAGGCGTTCGCCGAGGTGGCCGCCCGCCGCCCCGACTGGCAGCTGCGCATCTACGGCAGCGCCGACCGGACCGGCGACGAGCGCTCCGCCCTGACGGCGCTGATCGAGCGGCACGGTCTGGAGAAGCACGTCGAGCTGATGGGCAACGCCGACCCGCTGGAGAAGGAGTGGGTGAAGGGTTCCATCGCCGCCGTCACCTCGGCCCGGGAGTCCTTCGGGATGACCATCGTCGAGGCGATGCGGTGCGGACTGCCCGTCGTCTCCACGGACTGCCCGCACGGACCGCGCGAGATCATCGAGGACGGGGTGGACGGCCGGCTGGTGCCGGTCGGCGACAGCGGCGCGGTCGCCCGCGCGCTCCTGGAGCTGATCGAGGACGACGAGCTGCGCCGGCGGACCGGCACGGCGGCCCGCGCCGCCGCCGAGCGCTTCGACCCGGCGACGGTCGCCGCCCGTCACGAGGCCCTCTTCGACGGGCTGGCCGCCGCCCGCGCCGGGAGCGCCGGTGCGCGCAGCACCCTGCGGGACACCCTCTTCCAGGTCCGCGGCACCCTCTTCGACGGGCTGTACGCGCTGCGCTATCTCGCCGCCCGGGTGATCCGCGGCCGGCGCTGAGCCCCTGGTTCCCCGGTCCCCGGCCCGGGGATCGAGGAACATCGCCGTCCGCGGGCGCTGGCAGACTTGCGCCCATGCTGGACACCTCCGCGCGGCTGCTGCGCCTGCTCTCGCTGCTCCAGGCCCACCGCGAGTGGTCGGGCCCCGACCTCGCCCGGCGGCTCGGGGTCACGGCCCGGACCGTGCGCCGTGATGTCGACCGGCTCCGTGAACTCGGCTACCCCGTGAACGCCACTCCCGGCACCGGCGGCGGCTACCGGCTCGGCGCGGGCGCCGAACTGCCCCCGCTGCTGCTGGACGACGAGGAGGCCGTCGCCGTCGCCGTGGGGCTGCGGACCGCGGCCGGTCACGGCATCGAGGGCATCGGCGAGACCTCCGTACGCGCTCTGGCCAAGCTGGAGCAGGTGCTGCCGGACCGGCTGCGGCGGCGGGTGAGCGCGCTCAACGCCTTCACCGTGCCGATGCTGAGGACACCGGGCGCCCGGGCCGACGCCTCCGTCCTCACCGAGCTGGCAGGCGCCTGCCGCGACAACGAGCGGCTCCGCTTCTCCTACCGCGACCACGAGGGCGGTGAATCCCGCCGCTCGGCGGAGCCGCTCCGGCTGGTCTGCACCGAGAACCGCTGGTACCTCGTCGCCTGGGACCTCGACCGGGCCGGCTGGCGCACCTTCCGGGTGGACCGGATCACCCCGGTGCCCCCGCACGGCCCGCGCTTCACCCCGCGCACCCCGCCCGCCGGCGATCTCGCCGAGTATGTCTCCCGGGGGGTCTCCACCCACGCCTACACGGCCCGCGCGGTGCTGCGGCTGGCGCTCCCGGCGCCGGAGGCGGCCCGGTTCGTCGGCCCGGCGGACGGGGTGCTCGAACCGGTCGACGAGCACAGCTGTCTGCTGCGCACGGGCGCGACCAGCATGGACGTCCTGGTCATCCATGTGCTGCTCATGGGCGTCGACTTCGAGGTCGTCGAGCCCCCCGAGCTGACCGAGCACCTCAGGGCCGCCCGGGACCGTCTCTCCCGGGCCCTGGACTGACGGGCCCCGGCGCCGGTGCTCCGGCCCCGCCCGCCCCCGCCCGCGCCAGGGCCGGGAACTCCGGATGGTGCAGATCGAACGCCGGGGACTCCGAGCGGATTCTCGGCAGGGTGCGGAAGTTGTGCCGGGGCGGCGGGCACGAGGTCGCCCATTCGAGCGAGCGTCCGAATCCCCAGGGATCGTCGAGCTCCACTTTCCTGCCGTACTTCGCGGTCTTCCAGACGTTGTAGAGGAACGGCAGGGTCGAGATCCCCAGCAGAAAGGAGCCGATGGTCGAGACGGTGTTGAGCGCGGTGAACCCGTCGGCCGCCAGATAGTCGGCGTACCGCCTCGGCATGCCCTCCGCCCCCAGCCAGTGCTGGACCAGGAATGTGGTGTGGAAGCCGATGAAGAGGGTCCAGAAGTGGATCTTGCCGAGCCGTTCGTCGAGCATTTTCCCGGTGAACTTGGGCCACCAGAAGGAGAAGCCCGCGAAGGTCGCGAAGACCACCGTGCCGAAGACCACGTAGTGGAAGTGGGCCACCACGAAGTACGAGTCGGTGACATGGAAGTCCAGCGGCGGCGAGGCCAGGATCACCCCGGTCAGCCCGCCGAGGAGGAACGACACCAGAAATCCCACGGACCAGAGCATCGGCGTCTCGAAGGAGAGCGATCCCCGGAGCATCGTGCCCGACCAGTTGAAGAACTTCACCCCCGTCGGCACCGCGATCAGAAACGACACGAAGGAGAAGAAGGGCAGCAGCACCGCCCCGGTGGCGAACATGTGGTGGGCCCACACCACCACGGAGAGTCCGGTGATGGCCATGGTCGCGCCCACGAGCGTCAGATAGCCGAAGACCGGCTTGCGGGAGAAGACCGGCAGGATCTCGGTCACGATCCCGAAGAACGGCAGCGCGATGACATAGACCTCCGGGTGACCGAAGAACCAGAACAGATGCTGCCAGAGCAGGGCCCCGCCGCTGGAGGCCTGGAAGACCACCGCCCCGAACCTCCGGTCCGCCTCCAGGACCAGCAGCGCCGCCGCCAGCACCGGGAAGGCGAAGAGCACCAGGATCGAGGTGAAGAGGACGTTCCAGGTGAAGATCGGCAGCCGGAACATCGTCATCCCCGGCGCGCGCATCCCCACGATGGTGGTGATGAAGTTGACCGCGCCGAGGATCGTGCCGAAGCCCGCCAGCGCCAGACCCATGATCCACAGATCCGCGCCGACCCCGGGGGAGCGCTCCGCCGAGTTGAGCGGCGCGTAGGCGAACCAGCCGAAGGACGCCGGGCCGCCCGGGGTGAGCAGCGAGCCGAGGACGATCAGTCCGCCGAGGAGATAGAGCCAGTACGAGAGCGCGTTCAGCCGGGGGAAGGCCACATCCGGAGAGCCGATCTGGAGCGGCATGACCGCATTGGCGAACCCGGCGAAGGCCGGGGTGGCGAAGAGCAGCAGCATGATCGTGCCATGCAGGGTGAACGCCTGGTTGAACTGTTCATTGCTGATGAGCTGAAGTCCGGGGCGGGCCAGTTCGGCGCGCATCAGCAGCGCCATGAGACCGGCGATCAGAAAGAATCCGAACGAGGTGATCAGATAGAGATGTCCGATCTTCTTGTGATCGGTGGTACTGAGCCACTCCACCAGTACGCGCGCCGCCCGCCGTTCCCGTACCGGCTCCCGCCGGACCGTCGCGGACTCGGTCTCCGTACCCATCCCTGCCCCCTCGCCGTGGACCGCCGCCTCGGTTGACCCCGCCCGTTCCCGAGGGGGCCGAGGGGATTCTGTAAGGAAGCCGTGAATTCTTCAGGGTTCGTCGAACGACTCACCGAACGGTGCGCCGAACAGCTCGCCGAACGGGGCGTCAATTCGCCCCCCGGCACTCGGGCCGGTCAAATCCCGGGGGAATTCTGCAACACCGCCGGCGGATGGGGAATTACCGTGCGGAGGGTGTCGGAAGGCTCGTTCGAGTGACGGACTGTGCGCCGGACGCGCGTGGACGACCTGTGACAGAAGCGTGACCGGTGGGAGACGGGAGAACCGTGGGAGGGCATCCGGCCCTCCGCTTCCGTCACCGTCCGCTGCCGCCTACGGTGGGGTGCATGGCATCCACACCCAGCTCAGGAGCCCATCCCGACGACGCCACCGCGGCCTATGTCGGTCTCTCCGCCGAGAGCGCCGAGCGGCGGGCCCGGGAGCACGGCTGGACCACCGTCCGGTCGCTGCCGCCGGGCGCGATCATCACCCTGGAGTATCTGGCGGGCCGGCTGAACTTCGAGGTGAAGGGCGACCGGGTGATCCGCTGCTGGTCCGGCTGAGCGCCCGGGCCGCTGCCCGCTTGCCGCTGCCCGCTTGCCCCCGGCCGCCCGGGCCCGGGCGCAGGGGTCCGGGCGCAGGGGTCCGGGTCCGCTGTCGGGACCACCACGCTGTCGGGACCACACCGCTGTCCGGTCCCGCTGTCCGGTCCCGGGTCCGGACAGCGGTGTGGCCCCGGCCCGGAGGCCGGGGCCACACCGGGGCCTCTGCGCGGAGCGGCGCCGGTCAGCCGCCGCCCGACGGCGCCCGGCCGCCCGACGGGGTGACCGGTGAGCGCTCGGACCGCGCGGAGCGCGGCGCCGGGGGGTTGAGCTGTGAGGGGTTGAGCTGCGCCGATGTCCGGCCGGACGGAACCCCCCGGCCGCCCATGGCGCTCACCGACTCCCGGGCGGGACCGTCGTGGGCCGCCCGCTGGGGCCCGACGGCCGGTGCGAGCCTCGGCCCGCCCGTCGCCACCGGCAGCGAGGCAGCCGGCCGCCGCCGTGCCCGCCACCGCTCGCGCCGCTCCAGAATCCAGGCCTCCGCTCGGCCGATCAGCGGCTCGCACCACGGCAGCCCCAGCAGGATCAGCAGCCCGGCCGCCCAGCCGAGCAGCACATCGCTCAGCCAGTGCGTGCCGATGTAGACGGTGGTCAGCCCCACCCCGAGCGAGACCGTCGCGGAGAGCGCCGACAGATAGCGCCGGGTCTTCGGCGTGGTCGCCAGATAGGCCAGGATTCCCCAGGTCACCACCGCGTTGGCGGTGTGCCCGGACGGAAATATATCGCCGCCGGAGAACAGCTCGGTCGAGCCGATCTCGGTGGCGTAGTGGGGGCCGAGCCGGCCGAGGCCGATCTTGACCGCACCCACGGTGGTGTTGAGCAGCAACAGCGACACGCCGAGTACGAGCAGGGGCCGCAGGGTGTGCTGACGCCAGGAGCGCCAGCCCAGCCAGGCGGCGACCATCACGGCCGTGGGACCGCGCTGGCCGAGCACCACGAAGTAGTCGAGAAAGGCGTGCAGCTCGGGCCACTGCTGATACGGCCGGAACAGCACGATCTTCCAGTCGATGAGCACCAGCCAGGTCGACGCCAGCACGGCGACGACGATGGCGAGATAGAACAGCGACGTCCCGCCGAAGAGGGCGAGGCGAGTCGGGCTCATCCGCGGGATCTCTATCTTCGGCGGTTCCGGCTCTCGGTCCAAGCGGGCGAAGATGTCGGTACGCACCCTATCGACGTTACAGCGAGTGAGTGTGGGCCCAGGTCGATCCAGCGTCTTTGTGATGACGATGTGATGTGGAGTATGTCTCAACCGGGAGGTTTATTCCGGCCCGGCTCGGAAATCCGGGAGGTCATCCGCCCTATTGCTCCGCCACTCGCGCCGAAGGCCCCTTTCCGTGACGAAAATTGACGTTCACCACTCTGCCGTATGAATTCTTTCTCATCTTTGACGGTTCGGCGGGAAGGACCACGGGGCGGTTCGGCGTGTACCCGGCGTGGCGTACGCCACACGCGTCCGGGCGCCGGAGTTCGCGTACGCTGACGGCTCACTCGCCCGTCGATGCCGGACCGCCCTGAGGGACCGTCCCCGTCCCCGGCTGGCCCGCCGAGCGCGAGGGGATCACTGGAGGTATGTGCATGTCAGGGACGACCACCGCCGCGGCACGCCTGCGTGCGGCGGCCGGCGGGGGAAACCGCTGGGTCGTCCTGCTCGTCCTCTGTATCAGTCTGCTGCTCGTGGCGGTGGACGCGACCGTGCTGCACATCGCGGTCCCCGCCGTCACGGAGGATCTGCGCCCCAGCGGTGTCGAGCTGCTCTGGATCGTGGACGCCTATCCGCTGATCTGCGCCGCGCTGCTGATTCTCTTCGGCACCCTCGGCGACCGCGTCGGCCGCCGCCGGGTGCTGCTGCTCGGGTACGGGATCTTCGGCGCGGCCTCCGCGCTGGCCGCCTTCGCCCCCACCCCCGAACTGCTGATCGCCGCCCGCGCCCTGCTCGGCATCGGCGGCGCGATGATCATGCCCGCCACGCTCTCCATACTCCGCACGGTCTTCCCCGACCGGCGGGAGCGGGCGATGGCGATCGGCATCTGGACGGCGGTCGCCGCCGTCGGCGCGGCCACCGGACCGGTGCTGGGCGGACTGCTCATCGAGTACTTCTGGTGGGGCTCGGTCTTTCTGATCAACATCCCGCTGATGGTGGTGATCCTACCGCTCGGCCGCTGGCTGCTGCCGGAGTCCCGGGGCGGTTTCGACGGGCCGTGGGACGTGCTCGGCGCGCTGATGGCCGCGGGCGGCATCCTCGGAGTCGTCCTCGGGGTGAAGCGGCTCGGGGTCGGCCACGGTCCGCTGGACCTCATGACCAGCGGCCCGCTGCTGCTCGGCGCCGTGCTGCTGACCCTCTTCGTCCGGCGGCAGCGGCGCAGGCCCCAGCCGCTGATCGACATCCGGATGTTCTCCGCGCCGGCCTTCTCCACCTCCGTCGGCTGCATCGTCCTCGCCATGCTCGCGCTGGTCGGCCTGGAGCTGATCGCCGTCCAGTACCTCCAGCTGATCCTCGGGCTGAGCCCGCTGGAGACCGGGCTCCGGCTGCTGCCGCTGACCTTCGCCGCGATGGCCGCGGGCGCCACCGGCTCGTACACCCTGCGCCGTGTCGGGCCGCGCCGGATGGTTGCCTGGGGCTTCGTGCTGACCGCGGGCGCCGTGCTGCTGCTGACGCCGATGGGGCAGCAGGACCGGCCGCTGCTCCTCGCCGCCGGATTCGTCCTGCTCGGCTTCGGACTCCAGACGACGCTCTTCGCGGCGTACGAGTCGATGCTCAGCGAGGCTCCGCCGGAGCACGCGGGCGGGGCGGCGGCGATCGGCGAGACCTCCTACCAACTGGGTGCGGGCATGGGGATCGCGCTGCTCGGCAGTGTCATGAACGCGGCCTACGCACCCGCCGTCCAGCGGCTCGGCGGGGTGCCCGACTCCGCCTCGTCCGCCGCCTCCCACTCCCTCGGCGAGGCGTATCAGGTGTCGGACCGCCTCGGCGGTCTGGCGGGCGAGGTGCTGCGGTCCACCGCGCGCGAGTCCTTTGTCACCGGGCTCCACGTCACCCTCATGGTCAGCGCGGGGCTGCTGCTGACCGGCGCGCTCGCCGCGCTGCGGCTGCCGGGTGTCATGGACTGCTCGCCCGACCGCGAGCCCGGCAAGGGCTCCGGGATGTGCCCGCCGCCCCGGCGGGGGGACGCGCCCCGGGCATCCGGGCCCGCCGGCGCCGCCGTCCCGGCGCGCCGGGAGAGCGCGGTCCCGGCGAGCCGGGCGAAGACCGTCCCGGCCGACACCCGCTGACCCCGGGGTCCGTGAGCGGCCCGCACCCGTCGGCCCCCGTGCCCTGGAGCGGCGCACACCCGCCGGCCCCCCGGGCGCGGCGCACCGGCACCGCCCTGGACGGGCGGGCTACCGGACAGTAACGTCTGGGCCCGGCGCTGCTCGTTTTCCGTACGCCCCGCGGAGGTCACGACATGTCAGAACACCCGGAGCCCGCTCGCTTCGACCCGGCCGACCCCCTCGGCATCGACGAACTGCTGACCCCCGAGGACCTCGCCGTCCGGGACACCGTGCGCGGCTGGGCGGCCGGCCGGGTCCTGCCGCACATCGCCGACTGGTACGAGCGGGGCGAACTCCCCGGGCTCCGGGAGCTCGCCCGTGAGCTGGGCGCCATGGGCGCCCTCGGCATGCAGCTGCGGGGGTACGGCTGCGCCGGCGCGAGCGCCGTCCAGTACGGGCTGGCCTGTCTGGAGCTGGAGGCCGCCGACTCCGGCATCCGCTCCCTCGTCTCCGTGCAGGGCTCGCTGGCCATGTACGCGATCCACCGCTTCGGCTCCGAGGAGCACAAGCGCCGGTGGCTGCCGCCCATGGCGGCGGGCGAGACCATCGGCTGCTTCGCCCTCACCGAGCCCGACCACGGCTCCGACCCCGCCGGAATGCGCACCTCCGCCCGGCGCGACGGCTCCGACTGGGTGCTGACGGGCCGCAAGACATGGATCACCAATGGCTCGGTGGCCGGTGTCGCCGTCGTCTGGGCCCGCACCGACGAGGGCATCCGCGGCTTTCTGGTGCCCACCGCGCTGCCCGGCTTCTCCGCCTCCGAGATCACACACAAGTGGTCCCTGCGCGCCAGCGTCACCAGTGAACTGGTCCTGGACGGGGTCCGGCTGCCCGCCGACGCCCTGCTCCCCGGGGCCATCGGGCTGCGCGGCCCGCTGAGCTGTCTCACCCACGCGCGGTACGGGATCGTCTGGGGCGCGATGGGGGCGGCGCGGGCCGCCTTCGAGGCCGCGCTGGAGTACGCCGGCACCCGGGAGCAGTTCGGCAGGCCCATCGCCGGCTTCCAGCTCACCCAGGCCAAACTGGCCGACATGGCCGTGGAGCTGCACAAGGGCCTGCTGCTCGCCCACCATCTGGGGGTGCGGATGGACGCGGGCCGGCTCCGCCCCGAGCAGGTGAGCTTCGGGAAGCTGAACAATGTGAGGGAGGCGCTGGCCATCTGCCGTACCGCGCGCACCGTTCTGGGCGCCAACGGGATCTCGCTGGAGTACCCCGTGATGCGCCACGCGACCAATCTGGAGTCGGTGCTGACCTATGAGGGCACCGTCGAGATGCACCAACTCGTGCTGGGCAAGGCGCTCACCGGTCTGGACGCGTTCCGGTGACGGTGCGGCTCCGGGGGCGGTGACCGGCGAGCACCCTGCTCAGCTCTGGTTGTAGAACCCGTCCTGGGGACCCTGGGGCTCACCGTTGACGACATGGGTGTGTGCGGGGCTGAGCAGGAAGACCCGGGTCGCCACCCGCTCGATGGAGCCGCGCAGACCGAAGGTGAGACCGGCGGCGAAGTCGACCACGCGCTTGGCGTCGCCGGACTCCAGCGCGGTGAGGTTGACGATGACCGGGACACCGTCCCGGAACAGCTCGCCGATGTGCCGGGCGTCCCGGAAGCAGGTGGGCGAGACCGTGGCGATCCGGCGGCTCTCGGCCCGCGCGGATTCGGAGGCGGCGACACGCACCCGGGGGTCGGTGACCCACGCGTCACCCGTCTCGGCAGCACCCTCGGCGTACTCGGCGTACTCGTCGGCGTAGTAGCGCTCGTCGTTGTCCTCGACGAGTCCCAGCCAGGCGCTCGCCTTGCGCACAGATCCCATGGACGCCTCCTTCCACTGTGGTCCGCTCACGAGCGGTCTTTCGTCTTTCCTGTCCCTATCGTCGTCCATCATGCGGATCGCGCGCCAAGTGGATAGCCGCTGAGGCGGGGTTTCGTGACGGGACTGGTGCAGATGATGTGGTGATTCGTCAGCTTTCTTCCCGGGTACCGGGGGTGATCAGCACAAAATATGAAAGTCGGGCCAGACGGGTGATGTCCGGGACGTACGGGTGAACGAACCGGTCGATACGATGCGTCCCGCACAGCTGAACGACTCACGGGGGAAGTGAACGTGTTCGGGATGGTCCGGCCCTGCGGCCACCGGCTCACCGATGGCCTGAAGACCGAGTGGATGGCGCATCTCTGCGGCCTCTGTCTCGCACTCCGCGGCGACCACGGGCAGTTCGCCCGGGTGGTCACCAACTACGACGGCCTGATCATCTCCGTACTGACGGAGGCTCAGACCGGACGCGTCCCCGCCGCCCGGCGCACCGCGGGTCCCTGCCCGCTGCGCGCCCTGCGCACCACGCCCGTCGCCCGCGGCGAGGGGACGCGGCTCGCCGCCGCCGTGTCGCTGGTGCTGGCGTCGGCGAAGGTGCGCGACCATGTCGCCGACCGGGACGGGCTGCTGGCCCGCCGGCCGGTGGCCGCCGCCGCGCGCAGGGTCGCCGCCGGGTGGGACCGGGCCGGGAGCCGGGCGGGCGCGAGGGTCGGCTTCGACACCGCCGTACTGCTCGACGCCGTCGACCGGCAGACCGGCGTCGAGGCGCTCGCCGGGCCCGGCACCTCCCTGCTGACGGTCACCGAGCCCACCGAGACGGCCACCGCCGCCGCCTTCGCCCACACCGCCGTGCTCGCCGGGCGGCCGGAGAACGCCGCGCCGCTCGCCGAGGCCGGCCGGCTCTTCGGCCGGCTCGCCCATCTGCTGGACGCCGTCGAGGACCGGGCCGCCGACGCCGCCGCGGGCGCCTGGAACCCGCTCACGGCCACCGGCACCCCGGTCGCCGAGGCGCGCGGGCTCGCCGACGACGCCGTGCGCGGGGTCCGCCTCGCCCTGCGGGACGCCCGGTTCGCCGACGGCCGGCTGGTGCATGTGCTGCTCGCCCATGAGCCGGCCGAGGCGGTGAACCGCGCCTTCGGGACGGTGGGCTGCGGCCACCGGGGCGAGGCGCGCGAGGATTCCGGCGGTCCGCACCGGCCGGGAGGACCGGGCGCGGGGAGCCCCCACGGCCCGGGCGCCGGCGGCACTCCGTACGGTGGCGCCGGCGGGCCGTACGGCGCGGGCGCGCCCGGTGGGCCCGGTGGTTCCGGCGGCTCCGGGGGCGGCCCGGGGGTGCCGCCCCCGCCGCACCAGCGCCCCGAGCCCCGGGGCTTCCTGGCCGGCTGCGCCGCCTTCACCGGGCTCTTCTGCACCTGCCGGATCTGCTGCGCCAAGGAGTACGAGGGCCCCTGGTCCCGCAAGAGGCGCGAGGGCTGCTGCCGCGCCTGCGACTGCGGGGACTGCTCCGGCTGCGACTGCTGCTGCCCCTGCGACTGAGCGCCCCTCCGGGCCTCCTCGGCGAGGGCCGGCTCAAGCGGTGCCGGGCACCGGTCCGTTCAGTTCCTTCTCGAACGACAGCAGCCCGACCGACTCCGGATCGGCGTCCGGGTCGAAGAGCGGGCGGTAGCCGGAGGCCAGATACAGACCCCTGGCCTCCGGCTGGCGCGGCCCGGTGGTCAGCACGATCCGGCCGTAGCCGCGCCGGGCGGCCTCCGCCTCCAGCACCCGCAGCACCTGACGGCCCAGACCCCGGCGCCGGTGCGCGGAGTCCGTCCAGATCCGCTTCAGCTCCGCCGTCCTGCGGTCGTACCGCCGGTACGCGCCCCCGGCCACCGCCCGCCCCCGCTCCAGCAGCAGCACGAACGCGCCATCGGGCGGGGCGAACTGGGCCGCGGGGCGGCGGGTGAGGTCGGAGCTCTCGCCGTAGCGCCGGCGGTACTCGTCGGAGAGGTCGGTGAGGAGCGGCCGGGCCAGCGGATCGGTGGCCTCCGTGTGCAGCACGGAGAGCCCGGGCGGCACCGGCGGGACATCCGGGGCCGGGGCCGGGACCTCACGGTTCGGGGGGAACACCATACGGACCCTTCGGACGGCGTTATCCGGGCGTGCGGGCGTGCGGGCGGAGCGAGGGGAGTGGTGCGAGTGGTGCGCATCGCGGAGTGCGGTGAGGGCAGGGCCCGTGGTGAGCACGGCGCCCGGAGCGCCAGGGTGCGCACCGGGCCGCGCGGACCTCACCGGAGCGGGGCCGCGCACGGGAATCCGGGGAGCACCGGCGCGACGGGGCCGGACTCGGGGGGATGTGCCGGAAATGCCGGAGAGACAGCGGGTCGGGTCAACAGGAGGCGGACCACACGCGACCGAGGTCGATGTGGGAGCGCCTGACCAGCGACTGCTGTGAAGACATGGCCCAAGTGGAGCAGGCATCCGTTTCCGCGTCAACCGCGCTGAGACATCACGCCCACAGTGTGGACAGCCTTGACAGCGGGCCGTGTTCACCGCCTAGCCTCAGAGGCCGGACCAAGCTGAGGGGCGCGGTCCGCATCGCACCGGCGGCGCCGGTCTGTTCCCGGTGAAGGCAATCCCGTGTTCGATTCCCGAATCCACGGAGCCTTCTCATGGCCGTCCCCACCGACGCCTTTTCCGACTGCCCCACCGCCGCCCCGGACGGCCCCGGCCCGCACGCGCCCCCGGGCCGCTCCGGCCGGCCGGCCCTCGCCGTCATAGGAGCCGGTCCGCGGGGGACCGGCTTCCTGGAGCGGCTCGCGGCCAACGCCCACGAGGTCTACGGCGACCGCCCCCTCGACATCCATCTGATAGACCCCCACCGGCCGGGACCCGGGCGGATCTGGCGCGCCGACCAGTCCCCGCTGCTGTGGATGAACTCCATGGCCGAGGACGTCACCATGTTCACCGACGACACCGTCGCCCTCGACGGGCCGGTGCGCCCCGGCCCCACGCTCGCCGAGTGGGCCACCCTGGACGGCCGCACCTTCGCCGACCGCACCCGCCAGGGCGCCTATCTGCGCTGGGTGTACGAACGGGCCAGGGCCGCCCTCCCGCCCTCGGTCACCGTGCGGGAGCACCGCACCACCGCCCTGCGGATCACCGGCCCGCGCGACGGCACCCAGCGGATCGAGCTGGCCGGGCACGCCGAACCCCTCACCGCCGACGCGGTGCTGCTGACCCTCGGCCATCTCGACGCCGCGCCCGACGACGAACAGCGCGCCCTCACCGCCTTCGCCCGCCGCCACGGCCTGGTCCATCTGCCCCCCGGCTTCACCGCCGACACCGACCTCGGCGCCGTCCCCGCCGGGGAGAACGTCATCGTCCGGGGGATGGGGCTGGCCTTCATCGATCTGATGGTGCTCCTCACCGAGGGCCGCGGCGGCCGGTACGAGAACGGCGCCTACCTCCCGTCCGGCCGGGAGCCGGTCCTGTACGTGGGGTCGCGGCGCGGGGTCCCGTACCACGCGAAGCTCGGCTACCCGCTGCGCGGCGGCGGGCCGCCGCTGCCCCGGTTCCTCGGCCCCGACCGGACCGATGAGCTGCTGCGGCGCGGCCCGCTCGACTTCCGCCGGGACATCTGGCCGCTCGTCGACAAGGAGCTGGGCTTCGCCCACTACCACCGGCTCTTCACCGCGCACCCCGAGCGCACCTCGGGCGGCTGGGCCGCCTTCGAGGAGAAGTACGCCGCCGCCGAGCCGCTCAGCCCCGAACTGCGCGCCCTGGCGGACGCCGCCGTGCCCGACCCCGCCGACCGGTTCGACGCGACGGCCCTGGACCGTCCGCTGCGCGGCCGGCGCTTCCCCTCGCCCGAAGCGCTCCAGCACGGCCTGCGGGCCCATGTGGAGGCCGACCTCGCGCGCAGCCACGACCCCGCGTACAGCCAGGATCTCGCGGTCTTCCTCGGGCTGCTCTCCGTCTACGGACAGCTGATCCGGCTCGGGGACATCGGCGGCTGGTGGCACGGCTGGTTCAGCTTCCTCGCCTCCGGGCCGCCCGCCCCCCGGCTGCGCCAGCTGCTCGCGCTCTCCCGGGCCGGGGTGGTCCGCTTCCTCGGCGCGGAGCTGACCGTCGAGGGGGACGAGGAACGGGGGGTCTTCCGCGCGGGCGGGGCGAGCGTGCCCGGCGCGTGGACCGAGGCGCGGGCGCTGGTCGAGGCCCGGCTGCCCGAGCCGACGGTGACACGGAGCGGGAGCGCCCTGCTGCGCGCGCTCCACCGGGACGGGGCCGCCGCGACCCCGGCCGGGCTGCTCGCCGTGGACCCCCGGGACGGCCGGGTACTGGACCGGTCGGGCGCGCCGCACCCCCGCAGATTCGCGCTCGGCCCGCACACCGACGCCCGCGCCCCCGGAGCCTTCACCCGGCCGCGCACCGGGGGAGCGGCCTTCCGGCAGAACGACGCCACCGCGCGCACTGCCCTCACGCTGCTGCGCGAGCTGTCCCGCCACCCCTCCTGACCGCCCCGCCCCACCCTCCTGCCCCGACGACCGCCCCGCCCCCCTGTCCCGCCACGCTCACGGAACCGCGTGTTCCGGACCCGACCATCCGGAGAGGCCCACCATGTCCGCCACTCGTCCGCTGCATCTGGCCGTCGCTCTCGACGGCCCGGCGCGGTACGGCACCGAGCACTTCGCCGAACTCGCCGGGCTCGCCGAACACGGCGCCCTCGACTTCCTCACCCTCGGCGACTCGTTCGCCCGCCCCGGGCTCGACGCTCTCGCGGTCCTGGCCGCGATCGCGCCCCGCACCCGCCGGATCGGCCTGGTGCCGACCGTCACCACCACCCACACCGAGCCGTTCCACGTCTCCACCTCCCTCGCCACCCTCGACTGGGTCAGCCGGGGCCGGGCCGGCTGGTCCATCGGGGTCTCGGCCACCGAGGCGGAGGCGAGACTCTTCGGCCGCCGGCCCGCCGCGCCCCCGGACGCCCTGTGGCGGGAGGCGGGCGAGGTCGCCGAGGCCGTCGCCCGGCTCTGGGACAGCTGGGAGGACGACGCGGAGATCCGCGACGAGGCCACCGGCCGCTTCATCGACCGGGAGAAGCTGCACCACATCGACTTCTCGGGCTCCTCCTTCTCGGTGCGCGGGCCCTCGATCGTGCCCCGGCCCCCGCAGGGCCGGCCCGTCACCGTCGTGGACCTCACCGGCACCGGCGAGCCGGGCCGCAGGGTCGCCGCGCGGTACGCCGATGTCGTCCTCGTCCGGGCCGGATCGCCCGAGGAGGCGGCGGCCCTGCGGGCCGGGCTCCACCGGGACGCCGCGGCCCTGGGCCGGGACCCGGACCACCTCAGGGTGCTGGTCTCGCTCGCCGTCGACCTCGGGGAGTGCGAGTCGGCCCCGCAGCCGGGGCTGGCCGGGCCGTCCCGCCCGGCCGCCACCGCCTCGTACTTCCGGGGCGGCCCGGTCGACCTCGCCGAGCTGATCACCCGGTGGCAGCGCGGCGGTGCCGCCGACGGCTTCCACCTCGCGCCCATCGCACCCCACCGCGACCTGGAGCGGATCGTCAACGGCACCGTCGCCCTGCTCCAGCACCGCGGAATCGCCCGCACCTTCCACCCCGGCGGCACCCTCCGCGAGCACCTGGGGCTCGCCAGGCCCGCCAACCGGTACGCCGCCACCTCCCGGGGAGCCTCATGAACACCGTCCGGCAACTCCATCTCGCCGCCCACTTCCCGGGCGTCAACTCCACCACCGTCTGGACCGATCCGCGCTCCGGCAGCCAGATCGACTTCTCCTCCTTCGAGCATCTGGCCCGCACCGCCGAGCGCGGTCTCTTCGACTTCTTCTTCCTCGCCGAGGGGCTGCGGCTGCGCGAGCACAAGGGACGCATCCACGACCTCGATGTCGTCGGCCGCCCCGAGTCGATCACCGTGCTCAGCGCCCTCGCGTCCGTCACCGGCCGGCTCGGGCTCGCCGCCACTGTCAACGCCACCTTCAACGAGCCCTACGAACTCGCCCGCAGACTCGCCACCCTGGACCACCTCAGCGCCGGCCGGGCCGGCTGGAACGTGGTCACCTCGTCCGACGCCTTCACCGGCGAGAACTTCCGGCGCGGCGGCTATCTGGACCGGGCCGACCGCTACACCCGTGCCGAGGAGTTCGTCCGCACCGCGCGGGAGCTGTGGGACTCCTGGACCCCGGACGGCGTCCCGCGCCCCTTCGCCCACCGGGGCCGGCACTTCGCCATCGAGGGGGAGTTCACCGTTCCGCGCCCCCCGCAGGGACACCCGGTGATCATCCAGGCCGGGGACTCGCCCGAGGGCCGGGACTTCGCCGCCGCCGCGGCCGATGTGGTCTTCGCCCGGCACCGCACCCTGGAGGAGGGCCGGGTCTTCTACGCCGATGTGAAGTCCCGGCTCGCCGCCCACGGCCGGAGCCCCGACGACCTCAAGATCATGCCCGGGGCGACCTTCGTCCTCGGCGACAGCGACGCCGAGGCCCGTGAACGGGCCGCCGAGATCCGGCGCTTACAGGTCTCCCCGCAGACCGCGATCCTCGCGCTGGAGCAGATCTGGGGCCGGGACCTCTCCGCGTACGATCCCGACGGGCCGCTCCCCGAGATCGATCCCGACCCCGGCACCACCCTGAGCCAGGGGAGGGTGAGCGCCGGTGATCCCCTGGCGGTCGCCGCCCGCTGGCGGGCCCTGTCGGAGGCGAAGGGGCTCTCCATCCGGCAGACCGTCATCGAGACCTCCATCGGGCAGTCGTTCATCGGCACCCCCGCGTCCGTCGCCGCCGAGATGGCCGGGTTCGTCGCCGACCGGGGGGCCGACGGATTCATCCTCGTACCGCATCTGACCCCCGGCGGCCTCGACGAGTTCGTCGACCGGGTGGTGCCGCTGCTCCAGGAGCGCGGTGTCTTCCGCACCCACTACACGGGGACGACGCTCCGGTCCCACCTGGGGCTCGCCGAACCCGTGTGGAATGGTTGACGGCATGACGACGGACGCACAGCGACCAGCAGCCGGAGACGACGAGCGCGGCGGACACGGGCCGAGGAGCTGGCGGAAGTGGCACGAGCGGCGGGTGGAGACCATCTCGGCGCCGTACGGCCCGCTCTCCCTGACCGGCACCCACTGGCTCGACGATTATCCGGACGGGCACATTCCGTCGGTGCCGGGCCGCTGGACCGCGGACGGCGACGAGGTCCGGCTCACCGCGGGCCCCGAGGACGGCCTCACCGTGGACGGCGCCCCCTTCAGCGGCACCGCGAGGCTCCCCGCCGACCACGGCCCCATCCCCGACGCGCCGGTGGCCCACGGGGAGCGCCGGCTGGTGGTGCTGCGCAGGGAGGGGCTCTGGGCGGTGCGCGACTTCGACCCGCACTCCCCGGCGCGGGCCGCCTTCCGGGGCATCGAGGCCACCCCCTACGACCCCCGCTGGGTGCTGCCGGGGCGCTTCACCGCGTATCCGGAACACCGCGGCGTCCGGGTGGAGAACGCGGACGGGCGCGAGCGCGGTCTGAGCCTCGCGGGTGAGGTCGCCTTCGAGCTGGAGGGCGCCGAGCGCACCCTGCGGGTGGCCGTCGAGGACGACGGCTCGCTCTGGGCGGTCTTCACCGACACCACCGGCGGCGACAGCAGCTACCGCTTCCGCTTCCTGCGCCCCGGGGCTCCGGCCGCCGACGGTTCGGTGACCGTGGACCTCAACCGGGCGCAGTTGCCGCCGTGCGCCTTCGTGGACCACTTCATCTGCCCGTTCCCGCCCCCCGGCAACACCCTCCCGGTCCCCGTCCCGGCGGGCGAACGCACGGTACGGACCACTTAGGCCGTCTCTTTCGGATCGTGCCGGGCTCGCGAGCCCCGGTGCCGCGCCCCGCCGCGTTGTCGCCGGTCGCCGGTGCTCCGCGTGGGCTCCCTCCTCCGCCTCGCGATCCACGGCACCGGACCCCGCTCACCGATCCGGCCCGATCCGAAAGAAACTCCCCAGCCGCCCCCGGACACGCCGCCGGCCCCGGGGTGCTCCCCCGGATGGGTCGCTCCGGTGTCTCCGGCGTTCTCCGGGGCCCGGGCAAACCCAGCCCCCCGGTGTCGGGGGGCTGGGGTCCCATCCGGGCCCTTTCGCCCGTGGACCCGCTCCGGTGGCTCCGGTGTTCTCCGGGGCTCGGGTGCCCCTGGCTCTTCCGGTGTTGGGGGGGGCGGGGGTCCGATTCCAGGCTCTTTCGCCCGCGGACCCGCTCCGGTCGCCTCGGTGTCTCCGGGGCCCGGGCAAACGCTTGCCCCGGTCGCCCCGGTCGCCCCGGTCGCCCCGGTCGCCCCGGTCGCCCCGGTGTCTCCGGGGCCCGGGCAAACCCAGCCCCTCCGGCGTTTGAGGAGCGGGGGTTCGGGGGCTGGCCCCCGACATGAGGCCGCACGCTGCGGCAGGGGTGCGCAAGGTGGCCCCTGCCCGCACCCGCACCCGGCCCCGGCCAGGCCCGCCCCGCACCCGCACCCGGCCCCGGCCCGCCCGCCCGCCCCGGGCGCCCCCCGGTGGTGCCGGCCCGCGTACGGAGCACCACCACCACACCGACCGCCTCCCCGCACCGCCCCCCCCCGTGGAGCAGCAGCCCCCCGGCGCGTGCCCCGCGCCCGCACGCGCTCTTGCGTGAGGCGCGGGAGCGGCCGAATACTCCCATAGGTGCTTGCCAGGGGGCCCGGCCCGACTCGGCGGCGACGTGGCGTCCGGCCCTGGTCACCCCCGTGGGTGAGGGCCCGCCGCACGGCCGAGATCCGGGACGGCGGCTCGGCGGGACGCGGGGACGGGGGCGCGGGGACATGAGACGCATCGGGATCACCGGCCACCGGTTCATCCCTCCGGAGGCCCACGGCCACATCCGTTCCGGGCTCCGCTCGGCGCTCGACCGCCAGGGCGCGGCGCTGGAGGCCATCTCCAGTCTCGCGGTCGGCGCGGACCAGATCTTCGCGGACATCGCGCTCTCCTGCGGCGCCGAACTGACCGTGGTCATCCCCAGCGGCGACTACGCGGACGGCTTCACCGAACCGGATGAACTCGCCCGCTTCCAGGAGCTGAGGGGCCGGGCGGCCCGGGAGATCCGGCTCGGCTTCGCGCACTCCACCGACGAGGCGTACTACGCGGCGGGCGCGTACATCGCCGACAACTGCGACCGGCTGCTGGCCGTCTGGGACGGCGCCCCGGCGCGCGGCCTGGGCGGAACGGCCGATATCGTCCGCTACGCCCAGGACCGGGGCACCCCGGTCACCGTCATCTGGCGCGAGGGCCTGGAGCGCCCCTGAGTGCGGCGCCCGGGCCCCGGGCCACCGGCGCCCGCGCGGCCGGAGGCATCCCGGGCCCCGGCGCCCGTACGGCCGGCGGCACCCGCTGCCACCCGGTGGCACCCGTCAACTGCGGTGCCGCGCCAGCCAGTCGGTGTGCTGCGGCGAGACGATGCGCTCGGTCTCGTACACCGCCGAAGGCCACTGCGCCTCCGTGACCGAGGTCTCCATCGCCGTGTGCATCGCCGCCAGATCCTCCTTCACCAGGGAGTGCGCGGCGATCAGCGGCTGATGCCGGCGGATCTCGCTCCACGCCACACAGCCGGCCGCCGCCGCCGCGAGCGGGGCCGCCGCGGTGGCCGAGCCGGTGAGCGCGAGGGCGTGCAGCAGCGAGAGGAAGAGCGCCGCCAGGGTGAGCAGCCCGATCGAGAGCGACCACAGCCGGGTCGCCCTGCGGGAGTTCGCCGCGCTGCGGTGGTACCAGTTGCGCTGTTCGATCAGCCGGTCCCGGATGAAGGTCTCCTTGCGGACGCCGAACGGCCCGGCGCGCAGCCGCCGCATCGCCGGCGTGATGAGTTCCCCGGCGGCGAGTTCGGGCTCCGAGTCCCGCGGATCGTCCCAGCCGACTTTTGTCAGCTCCCGTAAGCCTTCCTTTAGCCGGGAGATGAAGACTTCGTCCGATTCCGTGGACCTGTCGTCGAAGGGTGTTCCATGCACGGAATAGCGCCAGCACATCGACTTGATGAACTCGGCCGCGGAGCGATTCAGTTGCCATTGCGACTTTGCACTGCGCCTGGAGGTGCGGTAGCCCAGCAGGAGCACTCCGGCGTACGCCAACGCGGCGAGCGCGCCGCCCAGTTGGACATCCGCCCCCAGCGGCGGAAGCGGCAGCACCACGGCCGTGGCACCGGCCGTCAGCAGCAGGAGTTGGTAGCGCGTGGCGGCAATGGCCTCGCGCTGCCGGGCGATGGCTATCGCGTCGGTACGGTGGAAGAGAGCGGGGAGATCGCTGTTGCGGAACACGATGCTGCCCGTTGCGCCAGGAAACTTGGTCATGTGCCCCCCTGACTGCGTTATGCCTTCACTCTTTAGGCGGAATGGTCTGGTCCGCACCCGCCTGGGAGAATGTGACGAAACTCTTTTGTTCCATGTTCCCGTGCTGAGTTGCTGGCAGTGGGCATGAGAGTAAAGTCGTGCCGCCACCACCGCAATGGTGCGTGGTGCACCGTGCTAGGACACAAGATCAAGGACGGCCGTCATGACGTTTCAGACCACCGCAGTCTTCGCCGTCGCGAAGAAGAACCGAGTCCCGCTGGGGCAGATCGACGTCCGTGGTGGGGACGCGGCCAGAAAGCTCGCGCGCGTCCTGCCCGCCGGGGACGGGCGGACCGGACGTCCGGCGACCTTCAACTCCGCTCTCTAGCAAGGCCCGGAACCCCGGAACGGGCGCCGGACCGCCCCTAGACTGGCGGAATGAAAGGACCACTGGTCCCGTTCCGCGAGATCGTCCTCAAGGTTCACAGCAGATGTGATCTCAGCTGCGACCACTGCTATGTGTACGAACACGCCGATCACAGCTGGCGCGACCGCCCCCGGGCAATCTCCGACGAAGCGATTTCCCAGGCAGCTCTGCGACTGGCCGAGCACGCCAAGTCCCATGCCCTGCCCTCCGTGACAGTGATCCTGCACGGAGGGGAGCCCCTGCTGGCGGGGCCCGCGCGACTGCGCCGGGTCTGCGAGGAACTGACCGCCGCACTCGACGGCGTGGCCGGACTCGATCTGCGCGTCCACACCAACGGGCTCCAGCTCAGCCCCCGCTACCTCGATCTCTTCGACGCCTTCGGCGTCCGGGTCGGCATCTCCCTCGACGGGGACCGCGACGCCAACGACCGGCACCGCCGGTTCGCCGACGGCCGCAGCAGCCACCCCCTGGTCCTGCGCGCGGTCCGGCTGCTCCGCGAGGAGCGCTACCGCCATCTCTACCTCGGTCTGCTCTGCACGGTCGACGTGGCCAACGACCCGGTCGCGGTGTACGACGCGCTCGCCGAACTGGAGCCCCCGCGCGTCGACTTCCTGCTGCCGCACGCCACCTGGGACACCCCGCCGCCCCGCCCCGGAGGCTCGCCCACCGCCTACGCCGACTGGCTGCTGCGGGTCTTCGACCGCTGGGACGAGCGGGGCCGGACCATCCCGGTACGGCTCTTCGAGTCCGTGCTCTCCACCCTCGCGGGCGGCCCGAGCCTCACCGAGTCCCTGGGGCTCGCCCCCACCGACCTGGTCGTCGTGGAGACCGACGGAGCCCTGGAGCAGACCGACTCCCTCAAGACCGCCTACGACGGCGCCGCCGCCACCGGCTTCGACATCTTCACCCACTCCCTGGACCTGGTGGCCGCGCACCCGGGGGTCCGGGCCCGCCAGCTCGAACTGGCCGGGGTCGGCGAGACCTGCCGCACCTGTCCCGTGGTGCGCTCCTGCGGCGGCGGCCTCTACACCCACCGCTACAGCTCCCACCGGGGCTTCGACAACACCTCCGTCTACTGCGCCGATCTCGAGGCCCTGATCCGGGGCGTCGAGCGGCGCTCGGTCCGTCCGCTGACGCCCGCCGCGCTCACCGGGCCCGGGGCCCTCGCCGCCGAGCACCTCGATCTGACCGCGACCCTGCTGGCCTCGCTCCACCGGGAACTCGACGGCCGGGGCGGCGAGAGCTGGGAGCGGGCCTGGGAGACGGCGCTCGCGCTCGACACCGCCGGGCTGCTCGACCCCGTGCTGCGCCACCCCTACACCCACACCTGGCTGCGCCGCACCCTCACCGCGCTCGCCGCCGGCCGTCCGTCGGCCCGCGCCGACGCCCTGCGGCTCCCCGCCCATCTGGCCACCGCCCTCGTCGCCGCCCAGGACCCGGCCCCGGTCCGCGTTCCGTACGCCGGCGGGCTGCTGCATCTGCCCGCGCTCGGGACCCTGCGCGTGGGCCCGCCCGGCGCGCGGGGCGAGGCCGTCGTACGGGCCCGGGGGGCGGACGGCTTCTCGGTGGCGGTGGCCGGCCTGCCGGAGCGCCGGGTGCGCCCCGGGGAGGAGGCGGCCGGCTGGCTGCCCGTGCGGACCGTCGGCGGCCGGGACGGGGCGCCGCTGCTCCGGCTGGACGACCTGGACCCCTGGCGGGACTGCTTCGACGCCACCCCGCGCCCCCGGCTCTCCGCCGGCGAGGCCGCCGACTGGGACCGGCTGCTGGTCCGGGCGTGGACGGAGCTGCGGGCCAGGGCTCCGCGCCAGGCGGCGGAGGCGGCCCGGTCCCTGACCACCCTGACCCCGCTGGCCCCGGCGCCTCCCGCACCCCCGCCGGTGTCCCCCGCGGCCCCGGCGCCCCCGCGGCCCCCCTGGCCGGCGCCGGACTTTGGCCGGTCCTCCACGCGTGAGCCGGGCGTGCGCGGGCACGGATACGGAGCGCTGGGGATCGCCCTGACCGCCGCCTCCCCCGACCCGGCCGCCGCGCTGCTGCGCGGTTTCCGGCGGGCGAAGCTGAACGCCCTGCTGGAAGTCGCGGATCTCTATGCGCAGGATGGCTGGTGGCGTCATCCGGCGCCCTGGCAGGAGGGTGAGGTTCCGGTGTCCGAACTGCTGGCGGGAGTCTGCGAGCGGGTGGGCCTCGCGCCCCTCGACCCCGAGGGGGCGCATCAGGCCAGAGCGGGGCTGAAGACGCTGGAGGGCGCGCCGGAGCTGACCACCGGCGGGCGGCTGCTCGTGGCGGAGCTGCGGGACGAGCTCGACGGCCCCGGCGCGGAGCGCGCGCATGGCTGAGGCCGGCCGCCCGGCCCCGCGCCCCACCCGCCCCGGGAGCCCCGGGGACCACCAGCGGCTGGTGCGGTCACTGCGGACGCTGGGTGTGCGGGAGGGCGAGATCCTGCTGGTGCACGCCGCCCTGCGCACCACCGGACTCCGCTCGGACGACCTCAGGGACGCGCTGCTCGACGCCCTGGGACCCCGGGGCACCCTGGTGACCCCCGCGTTCACCGAGGCGAACTCCGACACCTCCGACGCCTACCGCGCGCTCACCGCGCGGATGACCGAAGGCGAAGCGGAAACCTTCCGGCGGAACATGCCGGCCTTCGACCCGGCCACCACCCCCAGCCAGGGCATGGGACGGCTCGCGGAGTCCATCCGTACCGCCGAGGGAGCCGTGCGCAGCGCCCACCCCCAGACCTCCTTCGCCGCCCTGGGAGCCCGCGCCGCGGAACTGCTCGCCGGTCACACCCTCTCCTCGCACCTCGGCGAGGAATCACCGCTCGGCGCGCTCTACCGGGAAGGTGCCCGGGTATTGATGATCAATGTGGATTTCGATGTCTGCACCGCCTTTCATCTCGCCGAGTACCGGACCAATGCACCCCTTCGGTCGTACCGTTGTGTAGTTCGGCTCCCCGACGGGGGTAAGAAATGGACGGAGTACGAGGACGTCCGGCTCGACGAGAGCGACTTCGGCGCGATCGGCGCCGCATTCACCTGGGGCATGGAACAGAAGGGGCAGTTGAGGGGAAGGCCCGCACGGCTGTTCTCGGTCGGGGCCGCGGTTGATCACGCCGTGGCCTGGATGAACGAAAAGCGGCGCGGCCGGACCGGACAGCAGCGGAACGGAGCGAATCCGGCTCCGGAATGATGAATTCGCCCGTGGACCGCGTCAACGGCGGATGGGGGAGCGGGTGCTCACACAGGACGGGGGTCGTGTGTCGGAAACAGCGCAACGCGCGCCGGACCACCGGCCGTACTTCTTCTTGAGTTACGCGCACACACCGAGGTTCGGGGTCGGAGGGCCCGACCCCGACATGTGGGTCGAAAGGCTGTTCAGAGATCTCTGCGGCCATGTGCTGGCCCTGACCGATCTGCCGGCCGGCTCCCCGGCCGGCTTCATGGACCGGGAGATCCGCACCGGCGAGGGCTGGTCGGAGCGGCTCGGAGAGACCCTCTCCACCTGCCGGGTCTTCGTCCCCCTCTTCTCCCCCCGGTACTTCGCCAGCGAGATGTGCGGCAAGGAGTGGTACGCCTTCGCCCAGCGCGCCATCTACCACCACGCCAAGAGCAACCGCTCGGTGGAGGCCATCGTCCCCGCGCTCTGGGTGCCCGTCCCGCCGAAGCAGCTCCCCGGACCCGCCGAGCGGCTCCAGTTCAACCACCGGGCCTTCGGCGACCTCTATGTCACCGAGGGGCTCTACGGCCTGATCAAACTGCGCCGGTTCGCCGAGGAGTACGAGGCCGCCGTCTACGAACTGGCCAAGCGCATCGTCAGCGTCGCCGACACCACCCGGGTCGCCTCCGGCAGCCCCGTCGACTACCGGCACGCGCCCAGCGCCTTCGGCAAGCCCAGCGGCGGACCCCGCCCCATGCATCTCACCGTCGCCGCACCCACCCGGCACGACCTCCCCGACGGCCGCGCCCCCGAGTACTACGGCAAGGACCCCCAGGACTGGAACCCCTACCACCCGGACTCGGCCCGCCCGCTCGCCCTGGTCGCCCAGGACCTGGTCCGCTCCCTCAACTACCAGGCCACCATCTCCTCCTTCGACCACGAGTCACCGCCCGACCCCCGGCAGCCGCCCACCCGGCCCGAGATACTCCTGATGGACCGCTGGGCGCTGGAGGACGACGAGCGCTGCGCCCGGCTCGCCGCCTTCGACGCCGAACCGCGCCCCTGGGTCAGCCTGGTCGTCGCCTGGAACCGCGACGACCCCCAGAGCCGGGCCTCCGAGTCCGATCTGGTGCGGAAACTGGAGCGGATCATGCCGCGCCAGATGAGCCAGGGCCGCCCCGCCTGCCGGCTCGCGGCCCGGGGCGTGTTCAGCATGGAGGCCTTCGGGCACATCCTGCCCGAGGTCGTGGAATCGGCCGCCCAGGAGTTCCTGCGGCACGCCGAGGTCTTCCCGCCCGCCCCGCCCGCCGCACCGCCGGCGCGCACCCGGTTCCGGCTGACCGGCCCCGCGGGCTACCCCGACACCATCCCCGGCGACACCCACTCACGTGGCACAGACCCCGATGCGGAGGACACGGATGACGGCCAGTCGTGACGGACGCATCGTCACCTTCTACTCATACAAGGGCGGCACCGGCCGCACCATGGCCCTGGCCAACACGGCCTGGATTCTCGCCTCCAACGGCAAGCGGGTCCTGGCCGTCGACTGGGACCTGGAGGCGCCCGGCCTGCACCGCTTCTTCCACCCCTTCCTCGACCCCTCCACCCTCGGTGCCACCACCGGCGTCATCGACCTCATCACCGAGTACGCCTGGGCCGCCATCACCCCCGACACCGGCCGCCGCGACGACTGGCACACCGACTACGCCCGCATCCAGCCGCA
This sequence comes from Streptomyces sp. NPDC001889, assembly GCF_053594535.1. Taxonomy (NCBI): domain Bacteria; kingdom Bacillati; phylum Actinomycetota; class Actinomycetes; order Kitasatosporales; family Streptomycetaceae; genus Streptomyces; species Streptomyces sp. NPDC001889. The sequence continues at coordinate 256,007 of NZ_JBSFER010000004.1, read as the reverse complement.
CGCCGTCTCCCTCTCGCCGGAGAACCTCGGCTGGGAGTTCCCCGCGGGCGGCACCCTGGACTTCGTCTCCGCGGGGCGCCAGAACCGGGAGTACTCGGCCACCGTCTCCACCTTCGACTGGGACAACTTCTACGACCGCCTCGGCGGCGGCCTCTTCTTCGACGCCCTGCGCGAGGACATGAAGGCCACCTACGACTACGTCCTCATCGACAGCCGCACCGGCCTCAGCGACATCGCCGACATCTGCACCGTCCACCTCCCCGACGTCCTCGTCGACTGCTTCACCCTCAGCGACCAGTCCATCGACGGCGCCGCCTCCGTCGCCCGCCAGATCGACGAGCGCTACGGCGGCCGGGGCATCAGGATCTACCCGGTGCCGATGCGCATCGACGAGGGCGAGAAGGAGAAGGCCGACGCGGGCCGGGCGCTGGCCCGGGTGAAGTTCGACCGCTTCCCCACCGGCCTCACCGGCGAGGAGCTGACCTCCTACTGGGGCGCGGTGGAGATCCCGTACCGCCCCTACTACGCCTACGAGGAGACCCTCGCCACCTTCGGCGACGAGACCGGGCTGACCAACTCCCTGCTCTCCGCCTTCGAACGGCTCACCTCCGTCATCACCGAGCACCGCGTCACCTCCATGCCCGCGGTCGGCGACGAGATCCGGCTCCGCATCAAGGACGCGTTCACCCGGCGCAGGCCCGCGCTCCCCGCCGATCTGCTGCTCAGCTATGTCGCCGAGAACCGCATGTGGGCCGACTGGGTCGAAGCCGTGCTCACCCGGGCCGGATTCCGGGTCGTCCCCCGCGATGTCTCCGTCGAGCGCGACCCCGCCGAGGCCCCGCCCTCCGCCGGCACCACCTCCCGTACCGTCTTCCTGCTCTCCAGCGCCTACCTCAAGTCACCCCGCGCGATGAGCCTCTGGCAGCGCGCCTTCGCCGAGGACTCCGGGGGCACCCGCCGGCACGTGCTGCCGCTGCGCATCGGCGACGTCCGGCTCAACACCCCCTTCGCCGACCGCAACAGCGTCGACCTCTTCCGGCTGGACGAGGTCCAGGCCACCAGCGCCCTGCTGCGCGCCCTGGAACGCCCCGTGCAGCCGCCCGACGCCCAGTCGCCGGGACCGCGCTTCCCCGGCACCGTCCCCAAGATCTGGAACGCCCCGCCCCGCAACCCCGGCTTCACCGGGCGCTCCGTCGCCCTGGAGCAGATGCGCGACCGGCTCGGCGGCGGCATGGCGGTGGCCGCCGTACTGCCCCAGCCGCAGACCCTGTACGGACTCGGCGGCGTCGGCAAGACCCAGGTCGCCATCGAGTACGTGCACCGATTCATGGCCGACTACGACCTGGTGTGGTGGATCTCGGCGGAGCAGCCCGACGATGTCATCGAAGGACTCGCCGACCTCGCCACCCGGCTCGGCGCCCAGGGCGGCGAGGACATGGCCGCCGCCTCCCGGGAGGCCATCGACCTGCTGCGGCGCGGTGTGCCGCACGCCCGCTGGCTGCTGGTCTTCGACAACGCCGACGACCCCGAACAGCTGAAGCGGTTCTTCCCGCCCCAGGGCCCCGGGCACATCCTCGTCACCTCCAGGAACCAGACCTGGTCGCAGTACGGCGACGCGCTCGCCATCGATGTCTTCACCCGCGAGGAGTCCATCGAGCACCTCCAGCGCCGGGCCCGCGGACTGACCATCGACGACGCCGACCGGGTCGCCACCGCCGTCGGCGATCTCCCGCTCGCCGTCGAGCAGGCCGCGGCCTGGATCGCCGAGACCGCGACCCCGGTCTCCGACTATCTGGAGCTGCTCGGGGAACAGGCCACCAGCGTCCTCGCGCTCAACCAGCCCGCCGGCTACCCGGAGCCCGTCGCCGCGACCTGGAACGTCTCCATCGAGAAGCTCAAGGAGCGCTCACCCGCGGCGGTGCGGCTCCTCCAGCTCTGCGCCTTCTTCGCCCCCGAGCCGATCTCCGCCAACCTCCTCTACAGCAAGGAGATGATCGACGCCCTCAAGCCGTACGACGCCTCGCTCCAGGAGAAGCTGGTCCTCGGCCGGGTCATCCGGGAGATCGGCCGGTTCGCCCTGGCCAAGGTCGACCAGGTGAACAACAGCATCCAGGTGCACCGGCTGGTGCAGGCCGTCATCCGCGCCCAGCTCACCGAGCAGGAGCAGCGCGACGCGCGGCACGCCGTCCACCGGGTCCTCGCCGGAGCGCGGCCCGACGACGACGAACCCATCGACAACCCCAGCACCTGGGAGCGGTTCGGCACCATCTGGCCGCATCTGGCCACCTCGGAGGCGCGCACCTGCCGGGAACCGGAGACCCGGCGGCTCCTCATCGACCGGGTGCGCTATCTCTGGAAGCGCGGCGACTGGGTCACCGCCAAGGCCGTCGCCGACGAGGTCCGCGAGACCTGGCGGACCATGCTGGGCACCGACGACCTCCAGTACCTCTACCTCTGCTTCCACATCTCCAACCTCTACCGCTCGCAGGGCCGCTACCAGGAGGCCATGACCCTCGACCAGCAGACCCTGGAGCGCCAGCGGGTGGTGCTCGGCGCCACCCATCCGCACACCTACATGACCACCAGCGGACTCGCGATGGACCTGGGCACCCTCGGCCAGTACGGCAGGGCGATGGAGCTGGCGCGCGAGGCCCACGAGGGGTTCAGCCAGATCTTCCACGAGTCGCACCCCCGGACCCTGGCCGCCGCCAACAACCTGGCGCTCAATCTCCGGATGGTCGGCCAGTACTCCCGGGCCCGCGAGATCGACCAGGAGGTCTTCGACCGGCGCACCGAGGTGCACGGCCCCATCCATCCGTACACCCTCTCCTCCGCCACCTCCCTCGCCCGCGATCTGCGCGAGGTCGGCCGGTACGAGGACTCGGTCACCCTGCTGGTGCGCACCTACGAGCTGTACAAGGACCACATGGGACGGACCTTCCCGGGCACCCTGGCGGCGGCCAAGTCCCTGGCCGTCTCGCTGCGCAGGGCCGGCCGGCTGGAGGACGCCCGGCGGCTGACCACGGCCACCCGCAACCGCTACCGCGCCGGGTACAACAGCGCCACCCCCGACTCCCTCGCCTGCGATCTCAACCTCGCCGCGGACCTCTTCGCCGCCGGTGAGCCGGTCGCGGCCCGCGATCTGGCGCAGGAGGTGGTGGACCAGTACATGAAGGTGCCGGGGGAGCGGCATCCGTACACCCTCGCCGCCATCAACAACCTCGGGATCTACCAGTGGGGCTGCGGCGACCCGGAGTCCTCGGAGCACCTGCTGCTGAAGGTGAGCACCCGGATGCGGGAGGTCCTCGGCGACAGCCATCCCCACTACCTCTACAGCACCATCAACCTCGCCAACGCCCTCGCCGACCTGGGCGGCGCGGAGGAGGCGCTGGAGATCGAGGAGCGTTCGGTGGCCCGGCTGCGCGAGGTGCTCGGACCGCACCACCCCGAGGTGCTCGGTGTCGCCTCCAACCTCGCGGTGACGCTGGGGTCGCTGGGACGCAAGGCCGAGGCCGCGCAGCTGAGGGCGGAGACCGTGGAGGAGCTGGGCCGGCAGTTGAGCGAGGACCACGCCCTGACCAGGATCGCCCGCGACGAACGCCGGGTGCACCGGGATCTGGAGCCGCTCGCCGTCTGACCCGGGGCCCGGGCCCGGCCCTCCGCCGGACGGGACCGGGCCTCACTCCTCCAGCAGCCAGGTCAGCACCCGCGGCAGCGCGTGGAGGGCGTCGAAGTGCGCCGCCGCGGGTTCCAGCACGGCGGTCACCCCCGGGATGCGCTCCGCGAGCCAGCGCGAGTGACCCACCGGTGAGAAGACGTCCTTCTCACCGTGCCAGAGCAGCACCGGACCCTTGATGTCCGCCGGGTCGAACCCCCAGGGGGAGCAGAAGGCCAGCGCGTCGTCGATCCAGCCGTACGCCGATGTCCGCAGTGCCTCCTGGTAGTTGCGCAGCAGCATCCGCCGCACCCCCGCGTCCGCCACCACCATCCGGTCGGAGTCCGTCAGCTCCCTGCGCAGATCGTCGAGGAGTCTGATGGGGTCCTTCCGGATCTGGGCCGAGCGGAGGATGAACCGCTCCGTGAGCACCGCCGGATTGTCCGACGCGAAGGTGAACTCCAGCACATTGGAGGCCGCCATTCCCTCGAACCAGTCCAGACCATCCGCGTCCCGGGGGGCCAGTGTCACCAGGGCCGCGGTCCGGGTGACCCGCTCCGGCATCAGGGCCGCGCAGGCCAGCGCGTGCGGCGCGCCGCCCGAGCGGCCCACCACGGCGAACCGGTCCAGCCCCAGTTCGTCGGCGATGGCCCGGACATCCTCGGCGACATCGACCACACTCCGCCCCGCGAGCCGGTCCGAACCCCCGTACCCGGGGCGGTCGTAGGCGATCAACTGGGTGCGCCGCTGGTAGAGCACCATGCCGCGCGGGGCCGGCCCCAGTCTGCTGCCGGGTGTCCCGTGCAGCAGGAAGACCGGTCTTCCGCGCGGATCACCCAGCCGCTCCACCATCAGATGCCGCCCGTCCGCCGCGTGCACCCGATGCCGCACACCCGCCCCTTCCGCCGTATGCGTCCCACGCGAGCAGTCATGAGATTCCGCCATTTCCCACCCCCCATCACGTCTACCCAGCGGGGTCGTTGATCGGGCCTGGTTCCACCGTCTTTCGGGAAATCCCGCCGAAGCGCCCGTACGCACGCGGTGAAGGCGCCGTGAACGCCCGCGCGTTGTCGTGTGCCCGTTCTGGAACCGTCCTTGTGTGCCCGCTCGGCGCCTCTGCATAGTGGGCGGCCCAACCCTCCGTGTCCACCGGGCACCCCACCGCCCGGACACGCCCCCCACAGGAGGCGACGTTGAAGCACCGTCGTATATCCGGCAGAAAAGCCGCGCTGGCCGGAGCCTGCGCACTCGCCCTGGCCGCCACCGGCCTCACCCTCCAGAGCGCCGGCGCGGGTGAGCGGTCCCGCCCCGCCGCCGGGCCGCTCTCCGCCGCCGACGCCGGGGAACTGGCCGCCGAACTCACCGGGAAGCTGGGCGACGGCGCGGCCGGCGCCCACTACGACGCCGGGACCCGGACCCTCGTGGTCAATGTCGTGGACCGGGCCGCCGCGACGGCCGTGCGGGACGCCGGCGCCCGGGCCAGGACCGTCGCCAACAGCACGGCCGAGCTGGACGGCGCCCGCCGGACCCTCGCCGAGAAGGCCGCCATCCCCGGCACGGCCTGGGCGCAGGACCCGGTCAGCAACAAGATCGCTGTCACCGCCGACCGCACGGTCACCGGCGCGAAGTGGGACCGGCTCGCCGCCGTCGTCGAGAAGCTGGGCGGCACGGCGGAACTCCGGAAGTCGCCGGGCGAGTTCACTCCCCTCGCCTCCGGCGGCGACGCCATCCACTCCGGCGGCGGACGCTGCTCCCTGGGCTTCAACGTCGTCAAGAACGGCGCCCCGCACTTCATCACCGCCGGGCACTGCGGGCAGCCGGGCAGCCAGTGGTCCGCCACCGCGGGCGGCGCGCCGATCGGACGGATGACGGACTCCAGCTTCCCCGGCGACGACTACGCGCTGGTGAAGTACGGCGCCACCGGTCCGCAGCCCAGCGAGGTCAACCTCCACAACGGCTCCGCCCAGCCGATCGCCCGGGCCGGCGAGGCCACCGTGGGCATGCCGGTGAAGCGCAGCGGCTCCACGACCGGGCTGCACGAGGGCGCGGTCACCGGCCTCGGCGCCACCGTGAACTACGGCAACGGCGATGTGGTCAACGGGCTCATCCAGACCGATGTCTGCGCCGAGCCCGGAGACAGCGGCGGCTCCCTCTTCTCCGGCGACACCGCGATCGGTCTCACCTCCGGCGGCAGCGGCGACTGCGCGGCCGGCGGGACGACCTTCTTCCAGCCGGTTCCGGAGGTGCTCCGGGCCGTCGGGGCGAACATCGGCTGATCCGTCCCCGCTCCGCACCCCGCTCCGGCCCGCCGCACCAGCGGCGGGCCGGACCCGTCTACCGGGACTCCGGCGCCCGCGTGCCGGTGGCGGAGCGCCGCAGCAGCGCGCACCCCACCGTGATCAGCGATCCGGCGACCGCCCAGGCGGCCAGGATGAGCATCGGGCCGCCCGCGCCATGGCCCCGGAAGTACGCGATCGAGCGCGCCGCGAAGGTACCCGCCCCCGGGGGCAGCGCGGGCCCGATCGCCCGCCAGAACGGCGGCAGCAGCGGATACGGGTAGGCGCCCCCCGCACTCGGATTGCCGAGGACCACCACCAGCAGGATCGCCAGGCCGATCCCCACGATCCCGGCGAGCCCCTGAAGGGCGAGGGTGATCGCCCCGACCGTGAAGACCAGCAGCGCGCCGAGCCCCCACAGGGCCGGCACACTGCCGGGCAGGGCGTCCAGCACCGGGCCCGCGATCACCGCGCCGAGCAGCCCCGCCGCGATCGAGTACAGCAGCAGCGCGCCCAGCCGGATCACCGCCCGGTGGGCGTTGGCGGGCCGCGCGCCCGCGCTGATCGCGAGGATCGCGGCGCAGAGATAGCCGCCCACGCACCAGCCGACGACCAGATAGAAGGAGGAGAGCCCCCGGGTGTCGCCGGGGGAGTCCGGGACCGTGTCCACCACGTCCAGGCTCCGCCCCTCGGCCCGCTCCGCCTCTCCCACCGTCTCGATCAGGGCGTCGGCCAGCGACGCCCCCGCGGCGCTCGCCACCAGCAGCCGGTCGGTGCCGCCGCCGGTGATCACCAGCGCCCCGTCGACGTCCCGGTTCCGGATCTGCGCCCGCGCGCCCGCCTCGTCCCGTACCGCCCGGGGGTCGAGCGGATCACCGGGCAGCGCCCCCAGCCGCTCGACGGCCCGCTCGGCGAGCTGTGCGGTGGGCGCGGTGACGGCCAGCGGGACGCGGTGCGGCTCGGGCTTGTGGAAGGCGCCGATGTACGAGGTGATGAAGGCGATCTGAAGCGCCAGCACCCCGATCACCAGCACCGCGGCCCGCACGCTCACCGCGTCCTTGACCTCCGCGACAAAGCCCTGGGGGGCCGCGCGGCCGGGGGGCCGGGGGTCCGTTTCACTGCCGTCCGGTGTCCGGGTCATGACCCCACGCTCCGTGGCGCGGGGCCGTCACGCAGGTGCTGGGCGGCCGAATGGCCGAGCGGGACACCGCCCGGCGCCCGCCCGGACAACGGCCCGCGCGCCCGCCGGACAACGGCGGACGCGCGGGACGATCACCGGTTCGGTCCGGTCGTGCGGGGTGTCAGCGGCGGCTCCGGCCACCGGCGGTGGCGCGCCGGCGGGCGGTGCCGAACATGGCCGCCGCACCGAGGGCCAGCGCCGCGGCGCCGCCGATCGCGATGTACGGGGTGGTGCTGTCGCCGCCGGTCGCGGCGAGGTTGTCCTCCGCCGCCTCCTTCGCCACCGGGGCGGAGCCGCCCTGGGCCTCGGGGGCGTTGCCGTCGGACGCCGCCGACGTGGTGTCGGCGACGTGCTCGGCGTTGGCCTTCTGCTCGGCGGGGGTGTCGCCGCCGTGACCGCCGTGGTCCACGGTGGACTTCTCGGTGCCCTGCTTGATCTCGCCGTCGGAGGGCGCCTGGGCCACCGGGGCGCTGCCCGTGCCGCCGCCGCTCTCCTGGCCGATCACCACGTCGGAGCAGGTGTAGAAGGCCTCGGGGGAGTCCGAGCGCTGGAGGATCGAGTAGACCAGGTGGCGGCCGGTGCGCTCCGGGAGCTTGGCGTCGAAGACATAGGTGCCGTTGACCAGGTGGGGCTCGGTCTCGATCGAGGCGAAGGGCTGGGCCTCCAGGTCGGACCACTTCAGCGGCTGGGCGGGGTTGTAGCCGGCCTTGGTGATGTACAGCTCCAGCTTGCCCTTGTGGGGGGCGGTGGCCTTCCAGCGGAAGGTGTGGTTGCCGGCGGCCAGCTTGGTGGACGGCCAGTCGGTGCGGGGAGCGTCGAGGCCCTTGTACTTGGCGCGGCCCACGCTGCACAGCTTCCCGTCCGGGATGATCTGGCGGTGGCGGCCGGCGGCGTCACCGATGTTGACCTCGTTCCAGTCGTACAGCGGCTGGGTGCCGCCGGCCGCGACCAGGGCCTTGCACGCCGCAGAGTCGGGGCTCTCCGGGCCCTCGGCGAAACACGCCGAGACACGGCTGACCGGGTCCTGCATCGACCCGTGGGCGGCGGCGGGAGTGACGCTCAGCGTGGTCAGGGCGATCGGTGCGATACCGAGGGCGGCGATCGTGGCGACCTTGCGGCGAGCGGTCATGGTGGAGTTCTCCTCATGGAGGGTAGGGGGGTTCCGGGGCCGGCCCAACACAGACGGTGCGGCTCGTGACCGTCTGCGGTGCTGTCGTTCGAACCGGCCCCGGCGATCGACAAGCTAGCCGTCCCGACCCCGGAAATCGCCGCTGAGGAGGGGTCGGCGATGATCCTTATCCTTGTTTTAAGGACGCGCTAAGAGCGGGCTGAGGAAGAGCCGCGTTCCGGCCGCTATGCCCGGTCCGTGCGGAGAAGCACCGGCGGAGATCTCCGTGAAGACGTTCGCGAAAGCGAATGATGCATCGCTGCGGCCGTTGGCCGCCGCTCCCTCCGGCCCGCAGGAACGATCCGGCGCGGGTCAGTGCCGCGGTGGGCCCCTGCTCACCCGTTCGGGTGAACTCGCCGGTGGGTGCCCTTGACCTCGCGCCGGGCCCGGGGCGGACTGGTCCGGTGCCGTACCCGGTCCCGGCGCCCGGCCCCGGTGGGCGGGGTGGGGGCGGCGCCGGCCGGCGCCGGTTCCCGCCACGGTCGGCGCTCTTGTTCTGGACGGGACAAAAGTGGTCAACCGGAGGCCCGGGAACTGGTCAAGTGGGGCTTGACGGGGGCCCTGGAGCTGTAGCTTTGCTCTGTCGCCCGGTCGCTTTCCGGCCGACCGCCACACCCGGCCCCGGACCGGTACGACCGGTGGACCGAGCGAAGGAGGCATCCATGACCCTGACCCCCGAAGAGCGTCAGCAGTTCCTGGCCGAACCCCATATCGCGGCCCTGGCGGTGTGCGCGGGGGACGAGGGGCGGGCGCCCCTGACCGTGCCGGTCTGGTACCAGTACGCACCCGGCCGGGACATCTGGATCATGACCGGTCTCGGTTCCCGCAAGGAGCGGCTCATCGCCCGGGCCGGACGGTTCTCCCTGCTGGTGGACCGGGTGACGCCGAGCGTGCGGTACGTATCGGTCGAGGGGCCCGTCGTCGAGACGTCCCCGGCGACCCGGCAGCGGCTGGTGGAGATCACCGCGCGCTACCTTCCGGCGAAGCAGGTCGCGTCCTATGTCGAGTTCGCGGAGAAGGAGCTGGGCGAGCAGGTGGTCATCCATATGCGCCCCCAGCGGTGGAACAGCGCCGACCTGGGCCGGGTCTGACCGGGGCCGTCCGCCGCCCTCCCGCTCCCGTGTGCGGAAGCGAATCCCGGCACCCGGCACTCGGCGCCCCGGCCTCCCCCGCGCCGCGCCCGGCACCTCAGTACCGCGCCCGGCCTTCCCGGCGCGCCGCGCTCATCTGCCGACCAGCCGGTACCTCCGCTCCGGCCGGCCCGTGCCCCCGTACCGCAGGGTGACCTCCACCCGCCCCGTCTCCACGAAGTACTCCAGATACCGCCGCGCGCTCACCCGCGACAGCGACCCCGCCTCGGCGCACTGAGTGGCGGAAAGATCCCCCCGGTGCTCCCGCAGTATCCGCTCCACCAGCTCCGCCGTGTGCGGCGCCAGCCCCTTCGGCAGCCCGCGCGCCCCCGGCGGCCGGCCGCCGAATATCTGGTCCACGTCCTCCTGGCGCGCCTCACCCCCGAGCCGTTCGAAGCGTGACCGCAGCGCCGCCACATGCCTCAACTGCTCTTGCAGGGAAGCCTGGTTGAACGGCTTGATCAAGTAATGCAGCGCACCCGCCCGCAGCGCGGCCCGCACCAGGCCCGCGTCCCGGGCCGCCGTGATGAACAGTGCGTCCACCCTCGCCCGTGTCGCGTTCTGCTCCTCCGCCGCCCGCAGCTCACGCAGCACCGTCAGCCCATCCATATCGGGCAGATAGATGTCGAGCAAGACCAAATCGGGCCGTAGCCGCTCGGCCGCCCGCAGCGCCTCGGCGCCACTGTGCGCCACACCGACGACCCGGAACCCCTCCGTCGCGGACACATAGCGGCTGTGCAGCTTCGCGACCATGAAGTCGTCGTCCACCACCAGCACATTCATCACGCGCACACGCTAAGCGGTGACCACAATGACCACAACGTCCGTTGATTCCGGAAGAGAGACACTTTCTTAACGCACCGGCAACATGTGGGCCACTTCACACATTCCCCTACCGAAAGGCGGCTCACGTGCGATTGCGCACTCCCCTCGCCCTGCTCGGGGCGGCGCTGCTGGTGTTCGTGGGGCCGCCACTGCTCAGCGAGGGCAAAGGCTCCGACACCGGCACGCAGATTCCCGGGCTCCGGTTCATGGTTCCCAACACGCCGGGCGGCGGCTACGACATCACGGCGCGCACGGCGGCCAAGAACGCCGAGGACGCCAAGCTGACCCACGACATCGAGGTCTTCAACCTCCCCGGGGCCGGCGGCACCGTCGGTCTCACCCGGCTGATCAGCGAGCACGGCAACGGCAAGCTGGCGATGTCCATGGGCCTCGGCGTCGTCGGAGCGGTCCACACCAACAAGACGCCCAAGACCCTCGCCGACACCACCCCGATCGCCCGGCTCACCGAAGAGCAGGACATCGTCGTCGTCGGCAAGGACTCGCCGTTCAAGACCATCGAGGACCTTCTCACCGCCTGGAAGAAGGACCCCGGCAAGATCTCCGTCGGCGGCGGCTCGTCCCCGGGCGGCCCCGACCACCTGGCGCCCATGCTGATGGCCGAGGCGGCCGGTATCGCGCCCAAGACCGTCAACTACATCCCCTACGACGGCGGTGGCGAGCTGCTCGCCTCCATCCTCGGCAACAAGGTCGGCTTCGGCGTCTCCGGCGTCAGCGAGTACCTGGACCAGATCAAGTCGGGCGAGCTGCGGCTGCTGGCCGTCACCGGCCCCGAGCGGGTGCCCGGGCTCGACGCCCCCACCCTGCGCGAATCGGGTCTGGACACCGAGTTCACCAACTGGCGCGGGATCGTCGCCCCGCCCGGCATCTCGGGCGCCGAGCGCGACAAGCTCACCAACCTGATCGAGGAGCTGCACGCCTCCGACGAGTGGAAGGAGTCGCTGGAGAAGAACGGCTGGACCGACGCCTTCCTCACCGGCGACAAGTTCGGTGACTTCCTGGAGGAACAGGACAAGCGCGTGGACTCGGTGCTGAAGGAGCTCGGACTGTGAACTCACAGGAATCCCCCCAGGTCCCCTCGGCCCAGGCCTCCTCCCGGCCCGGCGGCTCCTGGCTGCGAGAGCACTCCGAGCTCGGCGTCAGCGTGCTGCTCTTCCTCATCGGCGTCCTCGTCCTCACCGACGCGTTCACCATGGACGTCGACATCGCCCAGCGCGGCCCCGTCGGCCCCAAGACCGTCCCGATCGTCGTCGGCGCCGGGCTGATCGTGATCGCCGTCCTGCTCGCCGTCGACGTCCTGCGCGGCGGTCGCGGCGAGGCCGAGGGCGGCGAGGACATCGACCTCAGCGAGCCCAGCGACTGGCGTACGGTCCTGCTGCTCGCGGGCGTCTTCCTCGGCTTCGCCGTGCTCATCACCCCGATCGGCTTCCCCGTCTCCGGCATGCTGCTCTTCTGGGGAGCCGCGTTCTCCCTCGGCAGCAGGCACTACCACCGGGACCCGCTGATCGCCGCCTTCCTCTCCCTCACGACGTACTACGTCTTCAACAATCTGCTCGGCGTTCCGCTCCCCGGTGGCCCGCTGATGGGGGTGCTCTAGCCGATGGACTCTCTCAATTCACTGATAGACGGGTTCGGTACCGCGCTGACCCCGATCAACCTCCTCTGGGCGGTGATCGGTGTCCTGCTGGGCACCGCGATCGGAGTGCTGCCCGGTATCGGACCCGCGATGGCGGTGGCCCTGCTGCTGCCCGTCACCTACGGCCTGGAGCCGACCGGCGCGTTCATCATGTTCGCCGGCATCTATTACGGAGCCATGTTCGGCGGCTCCACCACCTCGATCCTCCTCAACACCCCGGGGGAGAGCGCGGCCGTCGTCGCCGCCATCGAGGGCAATCCGATGGCCAAGGCGGGGCGCGGCGCCCAAGCGCTCGCCGCGGCCGCCGTCGGCCACTTCGCGGGCGGTCTGATCGGTACGATCCTGCTGGTCGCCCTCGCCCCGACGGTCGCCGAACTCGCCGTGGACATCGGCGCCCCGGACTACTTCGCGATCATGGTGCTCGCCTTCATCGCGGTCACCTCCGTGCTCGGCTCCTCCCGCATCCGCGGTCTCGCGTCCCTGCTGATCGGTCTCACCATCGGGCTCGTCGGGCTCGACCAGATGACCGGACAGCAGCGGCTCACCTTCGGCTCGCTCCAGCTCGCCGACGGTGTGGACGTCGTCATCGTCGCGGTCGGCCTCTTCGCCATCGGCGAGGCCCTCTGGGTCGCGGCCCATCTGCGCCGCGGCGGCGCCGAGCCCATCCCGGTCGGCCGCCCCTGGCTCGGCAAGGACGATGTGAAGCGCACCTGGAAGCCCTGGCTGCGCGGTCCCTTCATCGGCTTCCCGTTCGGCGCGATCCCCGCGGGCGGCGCCGAGATCCCGACCTTCCTCTCGTACGTCACCGAGAAGCGGCTCTCCAAGAACAAGAAGGAGTTCGGCAAGGGCGCGATCGAGGGCGTGGCGGGACCCGAGTCGGCGGCCTCCGCCTCCGCGGCGGGCACCCTGGTCTCGATGCTGACGCTGGGACTGCCCACCACGGCGGTCGCGGCCGTGATGCTCGCCGCCTTCCAGCAGTACGGCATCCAGCCCGGACCGCTGCTCTTCGAGCGCGAGCCGGACCTGGTGTGGGGCCTGATCGCCTCGCTCTTCGTCGGCATGGTGCTGCTGCTCGCCCTGAACCTGCCGCTCGCCCCGGTGTGGGCGAAGCTGCTGCGCATCCCGCGCCCCTACCTCTACGCGGGAATCCTGTTCTTCGCCGGGGTCGGCGCCTACGCGGTCGGCGGCGAGGCCCTCGACCTGGTGATCCTGCTGATCATCGGTCTGCTCGGATTCGGTATGCGGCGGTACGGACTGCCCGTGCTGCCGGCCGTCATCGGAGTGATCCTCGGCCCGGCCGCCGAGCAGCAGCTGCGCCGTGCGCTCCAGATCAGCGACGGCAGCATCACCGGACTGGTCAACACCCCGTTCTCGGTGACGATCTATGTGATCATCGCGATCCTGCTGGCCTGGCCCCTGATCAAGAAGGTCGTGCTGCGGCGCCGCGACGCCGCCGCGTGAGCGAGGACGCCCTCCCCGCCGCACCGGACACGGTGCGGCGGGGAGGGCGTCCGCCGTCGGGGCCCGGCGCGCCGGCCGTCACCCGTGGTCCGCGAGAACGCCTCCGCTACCGCGAGGCGTTCCCCCGTCCGGTCCCCAGCAGCTCCGGGAGGCCCCGCCCCAGGGCGAGGGCCTCCAGCCCGTCCAGGGCCCGCAGGGCCTCACCGGCGGCCTCGGGGTCCCGCTCGGGAAGACCGCTCGCGGTGAACTCGTCCTCGTCGAGGCGGAGCACCGACGCGCCGTCCGCCGACACCCACAGATCCAGCTCCAGGTCCTCCACGCTCAGCTCCCCGCCGGCGAGCCGGGCCGGCCGGGTGATGTCGCAGTACCAGCCCTTGAGCACCCCGTCGCCGGTGCGCACCTCCTTCACCGAGTACCACCGGTCGCGCCAGTAGTGCTCGGTGAACACATCGCCCGGCTCGAAGCGGACGAATCCGAAGTCCCGCACCCCGGCGCCCGCCCAGGGCGCGCGCACCACGGCGTGGGTGCCGTCGTCCAGGACCAGCTCCGCCGGATAGCGGATCTTCGTCCTGCCCGCCTTGATCAACCGCACTTCCACCGAAACCGTCATGGCCGGCACGGTACGCGGGCACCGGACCGGGCCGCCTCCGGGTTTCCCGGCGCCCGGCCCCCTCTGTGCTCCCCCCCGGTGCCCGCCCCGCGGGGGCGGCCTCCGTGTTCTCCCCGGCGCCCGGCGGCCCATGGGGGAGAATCGGCGGGTGACTCTCTCGATCGTCATCGACGCCGACGCCCCCTCCGCCCCCTTCGAGCAGCTCCGGGCCCAGATCTCCGGACAGGCCCGCTCGGGCGCGCTTCCGGTGGGCTACCGGCTGCCGACCGTGCGCGGACTCGCGGAGGAACTCGGCCTGGCCGCCAACACGGTCGCCAAGGCCTACCGGGCCCTGGAGGGGGACGGGGTGATCGAGACCCGGGGCCGCAACGGCACCTTCGTCGCGCCGGCGGCCGACGCCGCCTCCCGGGAACTCGCGGCGGCGGCACGGACCTTCGCCGAGCGCGCCCACCGTCTCGGCGCCACCCGGGAGGACGCGCTCACCGCCGCCCGGGACGCGGCCCGGGCGGCGTACGGCGACTGAGCCACCCGGGCGCCGGAGCGCGCCGGGCGCCTCAGAGGTACAGGCCCGCGTCCGAGCCCTGGTGCTGGTCGGGGATGGCGGCCGGACCGCTGCCCCGGCGCAGCGCGAACAGCTCCGCCAGCGTCGCACCGGCGCGGCCCACGCCCTCCTCCGTGCCCAGCCAGCCCACCGACTCCTCCCGGGTCAGCGGGCCGACCTCGATCCTGGCCAGACAGCGGCCCGGCCGGACCACCGCCGGGTGCAGCCGCTCCAGGTCCTCATTGGTCGTCACGCCGACCAGGACGTTGCGCCCCTGCCCCAGCAGCCCGTCCGTGAGGTTCAGCAGCCGCGACAGCGCCTGCCCGGCCGTGTGCTTGGCCTCGCCCCTGATCAGCTCGTCGCAGTCCTCCAGGAGCAGCAGCCGCCAGCGGCTCTTCCCCGTCCCCTCGTCCTCGCCGATCGCGATGTCCATCAGATAGCCGACGTCGTTGAAGAGCCGCTCCGGGTCGAGCACGCAGTCCACCTGGCACCAGTCCCGCCAGGAGCGCGCCAGGGTGCGCAGCGCGGAGGTCTTCCCGGTGCCCGGCGGGCCGTGGAGCAGCAGCAGCCGCCCCGAGATGTCGTCCGGACCGACCTTCATCAGCCGGTCCATCGCGTCGGCCACCGGGGCCGTGTAGTTGGGTCTGACCTCGTCCCAGGTCCCGGCGGCGATCTGGCGCGTGGTGCGGTGGGGGCCGCGGCGCGGGGAGACGTACCAGAACCCCATCGTCACATTCTCCGGCTGCGGCTCCGGCTCGTCGGCCGCCTCCGCGGTGGACTCCTTGACGATCCGCTCGGCCAGCTCGGCGCTGACCGCCGTCACCGTGACATCGGCGCCGCGGTTCCAGTGGGAGATGAGCACGGTCCAGCCCTCGCCCTCGGCGAGCACGGCGCTGCGGTCGTCGTCCCGCGCGGAGCGCAGCACCGAGGCGCCCGGGGGCAGCAGCTCGAACCCCGGCTTCACCCGCTCGATCTGATGGGCGTGCGCGTAGGGCTGTTCACCGGTCGCGAAGCGGCCGAGGAAGAGCGCGTCGATGACATCGGACGGTGAGTCGCTGTCGTCGACATTGAGCCGGATCGGCAGTGAGTCCTGTGGCTGGGCGGCTGCGGCAGTCATGCGCTCCATCTGAGGCTGTACGGCTGACATGGGCCCCATGATCCGGCACCGGCCCCCTCGGCGCGAGGAGTTTTGCCCGGTGGCGCGCCCCGGATCGGAGCGCGCCGCCGGGGGAGCCGGTCAGCGGACGCCGCCCCGGATGACCGTGACGGCCCGCCGGGACCGGCGCACCATCGCGTACCCCTTGGTGAGCACCCGGTCGCCGGCGAAGTTCCGGCCGATGGCGCGGCCCTCGACGAGCCGTGCGAACTCGGCCGGTCCCGTGGTGCGCCGCACGGTCACCCGCTGGATGGCGTACGGCCCCTGGCCCGGCCGGGCCAGGGCGTTGCCCACCGCGAACGACTGGGCGAAGCCGGCCTCCCGCACCGCCTCCCGGACCCGCCGGCTGGAGTAGCCGAAGGGGTAGGCGAAGGAGCGCGGGACGCTCCCCAGCTCGGCGTCGACGATGTCGCGGCAGCGGACCGTCTCGTACCGCAGCCGCTCGTCGTCGAGCTGATCCATCTGGGGGTGGCTGTGGGTGTGGCCGCCGATCTCCATGCCCCCGGCGGCCAGCTCCCGCACCTGGTCCCAGTCGAGCATGGTGTCGATCGCGCCCCCCTCGTCGTACGCACCGCGCAGCCAGCCGGTGGAGACGAACAGGGTGGCGGCGAAGCCGTGCCGGGCCAGCACCGGCAGGGCGTGCCGGTGCACCCCCTCGTAACCGTCGTCGAAGGTGATCAGCACCGGGCGGGCGGGCAGCGGGCGGCTGCCGCCGGAGCGCCAGATCCCGCCCAGCGCGGCGGTGGTGAGCGGGGTGAAGCCGCGCTCCGCCAGGAGTGCCATCTGTTCGGCGAAGGACTCGGGCGAGACGGAGAGACCGTGGGTCGCCCGGGCCGGCTGATGGGCGACGGCGTGGTACATCAGCACGGGTACGGGCCGGTTCACCCGCTCTCACCGCCCGCCGCCGCGACCTTGCCGCCCGGCGCCGGGGCCCCGCTGTCCTGGGCTGGAACCTCCTGGGCCGGAACCTCCGGGGCCGGGACTTCGCCGTCCGGGGCCGGAACCCCGCCGTCCGCCGCCCGGGAGGGCTCCGGCAGCGATGGGATCGGGCCCGATGAGAAGCTCACGCCGCCCCGGCGGGCGCGGGCGGTGCCGATCAGATACCCGCCGGCCGCCGTGGCGACCCCGGTGAGGATCGCCCCGGCCCGCCCCGCGCCGCCGCTCCGGCCGAGCGCCGCGTCCCGCAGTCCGCGCACCACGCCCGCGGGCAGCACCCGGGTGGTGTAGCGGCGCTCGGACTCCAGGCCCTTGCCCGCTCCCACGCTCCTGGCCACCAGCGCCTTGGAGAGCCCCTCGGCGTAGGTGCGGGTGCGGAAGTAGGCGAACCGTTCCCGCGCGGCGGGGACCTTGTGGTGGATCACCGCGCGGTCGTCGATCAGGAGGACCGCGCCGGGGAGCGCCCGGGCGAGCCGGATGCACAGCTCGGTCTCCTCGCAGCCCAGGGGCCGCTTGTCGCCGTCCCGCCCGATGCCGGTGGCGAATCCGCCGGAGGCGTCGAAGGCGGTCCGGCGGAAGGAGGCGTTGCCGCCCAGGACATTGCGGACCCGCACCCGGCCCCGGGGCAGTCCCCGGTAGGTGCAGCCGACGACCCAGTCGAACTCGTCGGGGAACCAGCCGGGCCTGCGCCCGGAGGCCCAGGCGGCCTCGGTGCGCCCGCCGACCGCCATCACCTCCGGGGTGTCGTACCCGGCCGCGAACCAGTGCAGCCAGTCGGGCTCGGCCACGGCGTCGTCGTCCAGGAAGGCCACGAACTCGCCCCTGGACGCCGCGATTCCGGTGTTGCGGCCCGAGGAGAGCCCCCGGGGGCCGGCGTTGGCCAGCACCCGTACGCTCCCGGCCTCCCGGTACTCCCGGGCGAGCCGGTCCAGCAGCGCCGGGTTGTGGTCGACCACCAGCAGGGTCTCCAGGGCCGGCAGCGACTGGCTCCGCACCGAGGCGACGGCTTCCAGGATGTCGCCCCAGCGGTCTTCGGTGTAGACGCAGATCACCACCGAGAAACGGCGGTCGTTCAAGATGTCTCTCCCCGGGGTACGCGGACGCCCGCCGAGGCCCCGCCGCGCTCCGCGCGCCGGACACCCTTCTCCTTGAGGATCACCTTGAGCACCCGGATGCCGTCCCGGACCGCGCTGAGGTTGCTCACACCGTGGATGCGGTTGTACTCGTGGCTGGGGACCTCCTGGACGCGCAGCCCGGCCTTGACGACCCGGATGTTCATCAGGGTCTCTATCTCGAAGCCCGTGCAGTCCAGGGTGATCTTGTCCAGGCAGTGCTTCCAGAAGGCGTTGTAGCCGTAGCAGAGGTCGGTGTAGCGGGCGCCGAACTTGGTGTTGACGATGGAGCAGAGCACCGAGTTGCCGAGCTTGCGGATGAAGGTCATATCGTCGGTGCCGCCGCCGTTGGCGAAGCGGGAGCCCTTGGCGAAGTCTGCGCCGGAGACGAGCGCGGAGACATAGGAGACGATCTCGTTGCCGTCGGCGGAGCCATCGGCGTCGACCATGACGATGATGTCACCGGTGCAGGCCGCGAAACCGCTGATGAGGGCGTCACCCTTGCCCCGGCCCACCTGTCTCACGACCTTGACGTCGGGCCACAGCTCCCGCGCCACCTCGACGGTGTTGTCCGTCGAGTTCCCGTCGACCAGGACCACTTCGTGAATCCAGTCGGGCAGGGTCTTGAAGACATGGGGAAGGTTGGCCGCCTCGTTCATGGCGGGGATCACCACGCTCACCGGCGGGGTGATCGCCAGATGAGAGGAGATGGGCCGGTAGGCCCCGGCCGTGCTGCCGGTGCCGTCGCGCGGGGTCGCCGACGGCATCGACGGATCTTGCCCCGGAGCGGCCGGGTGCAGGACTGAGCTCATGGGTTGTATTTCCCTCTCCACCGGTGGACCGCCCGCCCCCGGGCGATCCGGATGAGTGTCCGGTTTGAAAGGGGGGCCGACCTCTCACCTGCCCAGGGCGGAACAACCTCCGATCCCGATGGGTGAGTTGCGGAACTGGCCGCGCGGTGCCCCGGCTCGTGTTGAGCGCGGAGACCGAGCGCGGCACCCCCCTACCGCGCCCCGCTCCGGAGCCATCTCGACGCCCCAGCCCTCCCCTTGAGCCGTCTGGCTGGATGATCCGTTGCGGGTGGATGCACGACGGTATTGATGTCGGGGACTCTAGAGCAAGTCGTAGGGGCCATTCTTACTTTTTACATATTTGACACCTCATCGGTCGTCTGCTGTTCGAACGTTCGATTGTTCGAGCGCCATGCGCGGGCTCCCGCCCGGGCGAACAGCAGGGCCGTGAGGGCGGCGACGGAGACGATGCCCGCTCCCGTGGGGAAGGCGTCCCAGGAGGCGCGGAGCCACCCGGTCAGCAGGACGGTGACGAGCGCGCCCGACGCCGATACGGCGGCGCGGGCCGCCGGTTCGAGCCCCGGCAGCACGGCGTACAGACCGGCGGCGGGCCCGGTGAACAGGAAGAAGAGGACGGTCGGCGCGCGCAGCGCCGAGTCCGCGTCCAGGAGGGCCAGCACCGCGCCGGTGAGGGCGAAGGTGAACGCCGCGCCGGCGAGCACCGTCAGCAGATCGGACGCGGCCGTGCGTTCGACTCCGTTGTTCCGCATGGCCGATTCCGCTCCCCGGGGACATCTGATGCCGGGTCCTCATGCTGCGCAGCGTCCGGAGTTCCGTCAAGCGCCGCCCTACGTTCTTGGCATGAACACTTCCAGTGAAGTCTACTCACTGGTAAGAAAGTTGAGGCAGAGACTCTGCTAAAGGGAGGTTCCATGAAACTGTCCCGATTCGCGGCTTTCTCCTCCTCGCTGCTGCTCGCCGGAGCCCTCGCTCTCGTCGGAGCGGGCCAGGCGAAGGCCGGCGACCGTGCCCTTGCCCTGGACTATGTGGCCCTCGGCGACTCCTACTCCTCCGGGGTCGGCGCCGGCGGCTACGACAGCGCAAGCGGAGACTGCAAGCGCAGCAATCGCGCGTACCCCAGGCTCTGGGCCGCCGCGCACTCACCCTCCTCCTTCGCGTTCACCGCTTGCTCGGGTGCTCTTACGAGTGATGTCACCGCGAGCCAGCTCGCCCCCCTCACCGCCGCCACCGACCTCGTCTCCCTCTCCGTGGGCGGCAACGACGCCGGCTTCGCCGACGTCATGACCACCTGCGTCCTCCAGTCCGAGACGAACTGCGTCAACCGGGTGAACCGGGCCCGGTCGTACGTCGACACCACCCTCCCCGGCCGGCTCGACAGCGTGTACCGCGCGATCAGCGCCCGCGCCCCCTCCGCCGAGGTCGTCGTCCTCGGCTACCCCCGCTTCTACAAGCTCGCCGGCACCTGTGTCGCCGGTCTGACCGAGCGCGAGCGGTCCGCGATCAACTCGGCCGCCGACCACATCAACACCGCCATCGGCAAGCGCGCGGCCGACCACGGCTTCGCCTTCGCCGATGTGGTGCCCGCCTTCACCGGGCACGAGATCTGCTCCGGCGACGCCTGGCTGCACAGCGTGAACTGGCTCAACATCGGCGACTCCTACCACCCGACCGCCGCCGGTCAGTCGGGCGGCTATCTCCCCGCCTTCAACGCGCAGGTCTGAGCCCCGCCGCCCGGCCCCGGTGGCGCAGATCACATCCGGCCCCCGGGCCGGGCCGTGAGCCGCCGGGGCCGACGGAGGGTGAGCGGGGAGTGCGGACCCGTGAGCAAAGAGTTCGGTGCGGCGGGCGTGGCTCGCGGGGCAGTGGGAAGAATGGACGAGTGGAGACTTGGATCTGTCCAACTCGCCCTGGAAAGCACCGGATTCGTCGAGACGTCGTCAACTCGCGTACGGGTGCGGTGAATCCTGTGGGCGGGATACCTGGCTGTCCTGGTGGGGCGATAGGGTTAACCTGCCCGGGCCGGGTGCGTCGTACGGGTGGGGAGTGACATGGAACAGATAACAGTGCGCAGCAGGGCGCGGGTACCCGCGATCACCTGCGGGAACAGCGCCACAAGCAGGCGTCTCGACCGACATCTGTCGGTGCTCGGCGGTCCCGCCGTGCCCCAGCGCGAGACCGTCGAGGCGACCTCGCTGATGCGCGAGCTGACCTCGCGCGATGTGACACACGACCGGGACCGGGGCAAGGGCGGGGTCTCGCTCTTCGCGCCGCTGCGGAGGCTGCGCCGCACCCTCTTCGGCAGCCGCCACTGACCCACCGTCCCGGCCCCGCCCGACCGGCGCGCGCCCACCCGAGCGCGCGCCTCGGCTCCCGTGTCACCGTCTGTGCGGCCCCGCGCCCAGGCGACCACACCGTCCCGGCGCAGTGCGGCTGACTCCTCGTCCGTCCTCCCCAGGGAGCGCGGCACCGCGCCGGTGTGCTCGCCCGGCGCGGGCACCGTGTCCATGAGCGCCTCCGGCTCCACCCGCCAGGGTGATCGGGGGCAGCAGCGCCCGCGGCGGCCCCGCCGGAGTCTCCACCTCCCGCCACCGCCCCCGGCCGCCACACCGCGGATGTCCGGCCACATCCGCCACCCGGCCAGCGGCACCCGGGCACGGGCCCGGCTCGCGGGCCCGGCCCAGGGCACCCGCTCGGGGTCCCGATCGCTGGGGCGCGCACCCACCTCGTTCACGGGTTCGGGTCGCGGTGGTTCGCGCGCGACGCGGCTCGTCGTGTCCGCGCAGGGGTCCGGCCGGTGATGGCCGGTCCACGGGCCCGGCCCAGGGCCCCGCTCCGGGGTCCGGCCGCGCCTGCCCCCACCCACCCCCCGTTGCCGAGCCCGGCCCCCAGTCCACGGGCACAGCTCACAGCAGGGCGAACTGCCCGTCCGGGCCCTCCTCGTGGTGGTCCAGGACCGAGGCGGGTCGCCGGGCGGCGGCGGGTGGTGGCAGGACGCCCGGGAGCGAGGTGATCCGGTCGGCGATCTCCAGCGCGGCCCGCTCGGCCTCCAGCCCGGCCAGCAGGGCCAGTACGGTGATCAGCTCCAGCAGCTCCGATGTCCACTCCGGGAGCCACCCCGCCGGCCGGATCGCCTCCAGGCTCCCCTGCTCCCCGGCGGCCGTCCGCCCCGCGAACCACCGCTCCAGCACCCGGGCGTCCCCGGTGCGGAACTCCCAGGCGGACGCCGGTACGGGGGAGATCCGGCCGTCGCCCAGGCTCAGCACCTCCGTCGCCGGGTCGTATCCGATGGTCCCGGGCCGCTCCGGCAGCGCGGCCCGCACATAGGGCCGCCGCCCGCCCGGCAGCCTCGGCCGCTCCCGGCCCCCGGCACCGCGCAGCTGCGCCGAGAGCAGCCGGCCGCCCAGCTCCACCCCCGCGCGCCAGACCCCGGGGTCGGCGGGCAGCGGGACCGTGGCACCCGCCGGGGAGTGCCCGGCCGCCGCCGCGATCCACCGGAGGATCTCCTCCGGCTCCACCGTCCGCCCGTACCGCCCGCCCAGCGCCTCCCGCAGCCCCGGCGCGAGATTGGGCTCGCTCCCCCCGGGCCTGCGGAACAGCGGCCGGACCCTCCCGGGGCCCGTGTGGCCGTCCGGCAGGACCGCAGACACCAGCACGGCCGGTCCCGGGCGCTCCCCGTCCGGCGAGCACTCGGCCTCGAAGGCGAAGAGCTGCTCCTCGTCCGCCACCCGCCACAGCTCCGGCCGGGCCGCGTCGATCAGCCGGTGGTCCGGGACGATCCACCGCTGGTCGAAGGGGCCGTGCAGCAGCCGCACCGGAGCGGGGCAGCGGCCCGGCTCCCGGGCCAGGGGCCCCGTACCCGCGCGCTGTCCGGGCAGCTGCGCGACGGCGGTGCGCGGGGTGCGGGCCCGGGTGCAGCCGAAGAGCGCGTCCTGCGCCGCCCCCGAGGCGCCCGCCACCGCGTCCCAGCGCGCCACCAGCGACCGCGCGTCCGGACCCATCACCCAGGAACGTCCCAGCCGCAGGGGCCGCACACCCCACGGCATCAGCTCATCGAGCATCGGCATGGGGACATCCTCCCCGAACCCGCCCCCGCACGCCTCCGTCACCCCTGCGTCACCCTTGCGTCACCCCTGCGTCACCCCTGCCAGGGGCGGGGCCCGGCCCCGGCCGTGCCCCGCGCGTGCCCCCTCCGGCGGTCACCGCCGGCGGCTCACTCCGCGTCGACGGTCACCGAGAACGAGAAGCGGTCACCCCGGTAGCGGATGCGCGCCACGTCGACCACCCGCCCGTCGGTGTCGCAGGTCACCCCCGTGTAGTGCAGGATCGGGCTGAGCAGCGGCACCTCCAGCAGCTCCGCCGTGCGCGGGTCCGCGAGCCGGGCCTCCACGGTGTCCGTGATCCGGCCGATCCGCACCCCCACCGAGTCGCGCAGCACCTTGGTCATCGGCCACCGCTCCAGGTCCTTCACCTCCAGCCGGGCCGCGATGTCCGGACGGACGGTGTTCTCCGCCCAGTTGACCGGCTCGCCGCTCTCGCCGTCACAGCGCAGCCGGCGGTAGACCACCGTCTCCGCCAGATCCGGGAAGTACTCGGCCAGCTCGCCGGGGACCGGTTCGGGGCCGTGGTCGAGGATGGTCGTCAGCTCCCCCGACTGCTGCGCCACGATGGCGTCGATCGAGCCCAGCAGCCGGCGCGGCGCACCCCTGCGCACCCCCGGTTCGATAAAGGTCCCCCGCCGCCGGTGGCGGCTGATCAGGCCCTCGGCCTCCAGCTCCTTGAGGGCCTGGCGCATGGTCAGCACACTCACCCCGTAGTGCGCGGCGAGCTGCTCCTCGGTGGGCAGCCGCAGGGAGGACTCGGGGGTGCGGCCGAGTATCGAGGCGCGCAGCGACTGCGAGACCTGGTACCACAGCGGCAGCTTGCGGTTCAGGATCAGCGAGTCGGGGGCGAAGGAGGAGGTCACGGGGGCTCCGTCTCTCCGGGTCAGGGCTTATCAGGACGGGAAATGACGTTCAAGACCCTGCCACACCCCGTCGTACCCCTGTTGCAGATGGCCCGCGTTCGCCGCCTGCCCGGTCGCCGTCAGCGGCCACCGGGTCTCGAACATGAAGGCGAGCCCGTCGTCGATCCTCTGCGGCCTCAGCTCGGCGGCGCTCGCCCGGTCGAAGGTCTCCCGGTCGGGCCCGTGCGCCGACATCATGTTGTGGAGCGAGCCGCCGCCGGGGACGAAGCCCTCGGCCTTGGCGTCGTACGCGCCCTCGATCAGGCCCATGTACTCGCTCATCACATTGCGGTGGAAGTACGGCGGCCGGAAGGTGTCCTCGCCGACCAGCCAGCGGGGCGCGAAGACCACGAAGTCGACACCGGCGAGCCCCGGGGTGTCGGAGGGCGAGGTCAGCACCGTGAAGATCGAGGGGTCCGGGTGGTCGTAGGAGATGGACCCGATGACATTGAAGCGGCGCAGATCGTAGACATAGGGGACATGGCTGCCGTGCCAGGCGACCACATCGAGCGGCGAGTGGTCGTACTCGGCGGCCCAGAGGTTGCCGCAGAACCGGGTCACGACCTCCACCGGCCGTTCCACGTCCTCGTACGCCGCGACCGGCGCGAGGAAGTCGCGCGCGTTGGCGAGGCCGTTGGCGCCGATGGGTCCGAGGTCCGGCAGGTGGAAGGGCTGGCCGTAGTTCTCGCAGACGTATCCGCGCGCCCGCTCGTCGAGCAGCTCCACCCGGAAGCGGACCCCGCGCGGGATCAGCGCCACCTCGCCGGGGCGGGCGGCGAGCACCCCCAGTTCGGTGACGAGGAGGAGCCCGCCCAGCTCGGGGACGATCAGCAGCTCGCCGTCCGCGTCGCCGAAGACCCGGTCCACCATGGGCGCGTTGGCGTGGTAGAGGTGCACGGCCATCCCGGTGCGCTGGGCGGCGTCGCCGTTGCCGCCGAGCGTCCACAGACCGGCCAGCCAGTCGGTGCCGGGCGGCGGCTCCGGCAGCGGGTTCCACCGCAGCCGGTTGGGGTCGGGGGCGGTCTCGGTGAAGGGCGCGCCGCGCAGGGCGCCATTGCCGGTGCGGCGCAGCGGGGGGTGGGCGGCGGACGGCCGGATGCGGTAGAGCCAGGAGCGCCGGTTGCGGGCGCGCGGCTCGGTGAAGGCGGAGCCGCTCAACTGCTCCGCGTACAGACCGAGCGGCGCGCGCTGGGGCGCGTTCCGTCCCAGTGGGAGGGCTCCGGGGAGCGCCTCCGAGCTGTGCTCGTTGCCGAAGCCGGGGGAGTACCCCAGTGTCCCGGCGGTCTTCCGCGCCCGCTCCATGGCCTGCTCGATGCCGCTCATCGCCGCTCCCGGTACTGAAAGCCGAAAGGAATCCTATGGGTCACCGTAGGATTGACGGCGGGCCCCGTCAACGGCCGCCGCCCCGGCGCGGCGCGCGCGGGCGGGGGTGCGCCGGGCGGCGCCGGGGGTGCCCCAGGGGCCGGCCGGAGGGGCCGCCGGGGGGTGCGCGCCGGGTCCGCCGGAGTGGCCGCCCGGGGTGCGTCAAGGGCGGCTCCGGGGCCCCGCTCCTCGGCATCTCCGTGCTGACCTGGGGTTTTGCTCGTATTGCTCACAGGTCAACATCTTGTTAACAGCTTTTGACGGGCCCTAACGTCATCCGGACCGCCGCCTCCGGTGGGAGTTCAAGGATGAACGTTAGGTAACCCCATGCTGACAATCCTCGGCTTCGCCATGATCGCGACCTTCCTGGTCCTGATCATGATGAAGAAGATGACGCCCATCGCGGCGCTGGTCCTGATCCCCGCACTCTTCTGCGTACTCGTCGGCAAGGGCGCGCATCTCGGGGACTACGTCATCGAAGGCGTCGGCAACCTTGCCCCCACCGCCGCGATGCTGATGTTCGCCATCATCTATTTCGGTGTGATGATCGACGTCGGGCTCTTCGACCCGATCGTCCGGGGCATCCTGCGGTTCTGCAAGGCCGACCCGATGCGGGTCGTGGTCGGTACGGCGCTGCTCGCCGCGATCGTCTCGCTGGACGGCGACGGCTCCACCACCTTCATGATCACCGTCTCGGCGATGTATCCGCTCTACAAGCGCCTGGGGATGAGCCTGGTCGTGATGACCGGTATCGCCGCCACCGCGAACGGTGTGATGAACACCGTGCCGTGGGGCGGGCCCACCGCCCGCGCGGCGACCGCGCTGAAGCTGGACGCGGCCGACATCTTCGTGCCGATGATCCCGGCGCTCGCCGTGGGGCTCCTCTTCGTCTTCATCCTCGCCTATGTGCTGGGCATGCGGGAGCGCAAGCGCCTCGGCTACCTCTCCCTGGACGAGGCGCTGGTGCCGGAGTCCGAGACGGTGCTGGTGAAGACCGGCGGCGGCAAGGGCGGCAGGACCGGCAAGGCGTCCGAGGCCGCGAAGGGCTCGGGCTCCGGCGCCGGCTCCGCCCCGGGCGAGGACTCCGCCGCTCCGGCCCCCGGTGCCGCCGACGACGGCCTCCAGGGTCTCGACCCCAACCGCGAGACCCTGCGCCCCAAGCTCTACTGGTTCAACGCCGGCCTCACCATCACGCTGCTCACCGCGATGATCATGGAGCTGCTGCCCATCCCGGTGCTCTTCCTCCTCGGCGCGGCCCTCGCCCTCACCGTGAACTACCCGAAGATGGCCGACCAGAAGGCCCGTATCGGCGCCCACTCCGAGAATGTCGTCAACGTCGCCGGCATGGTCTTCGCCGCCGCCGTCTTCACCGGAGTCCTCACCGGCACCGGCATGGTCAAGAGCATGGCCGACTGGCTCGTCGGCGCCATCCCCGAGGGCATGGGCCCGCACATGGCCATCGTCACCGGGCTGCTCAGCCTCCCGCTCACCTACTTCATGTCCAACGACGGCTTCTACTTCGGTGTGCTGCCCGTCCTCGCCGAGGCCGGCGCCGCCCACGGGATCTCCCCGCTGGAGATCGCCCGCGCCTCCCTGGTCGGCCAGGCCCTGCACATGTCCAGCCCGCTGGTCCCCGCCGTCTACGTCCTCGTCGGCATGGCCAAGGTGGAGTTCGGCGACCACACCAGGTTCACCGTGAAGTGGGCCGCGCTCACCTCGCTCGTGGTGCTCGCCGCCGGAGTCCTCTTCGGCATCATCTGACCCCGCCCGCCCCGCTCGGGGCGGGAAAACGGCCCCCGGAAATGAGAAGCCCCTCATAATTCCGGGGGCCGTTGCCGTACATGGGCCGGTGGAACGGTAAAAGCCCTGGTTAAACATCCGTCGCGACGATTCCCCGGCCGGGGATAGTCGGCTATTTTCAAGCGTCTCAGCCGATCCCCATCTGCCCCGGCGGGACCCCCACATGACGCGCGCCATTTCACTGCACAATGTCAGCAAGCGATACGGGAGGGCGGCACCGCGAGCCGTCGGCCGATTCACGCTCTCCGTCGAACCGGGAGAATTCCTGGTCCTCCTCGGCCCGTCCGGCTGCGGAAAGTCCACCGTCCTGCGCATGATCGCGGGCCTGGAGGCGATCACCGACGGCGAGCTGCGGATCGACGGCGAGCGGGCCAACGAGATGCTCCCCCGCGACCGCGATATCGCCATGGTGTTCCAGAACTTCGCCCTCTATCCGAACATGACCAACCGAGACAACATCGGCTTTCCCCTGAGGGTGGAGAACCCCCGGGAGGACCGCGGTCCCCGGGTCGACGCCACCGCCCGGAAGCTCGGTATCGAGGATGTCCTCGACCGCTACCCGAGCCAGCTCTCCGGCGGCGAACGCCAGCGGGTCGCGATGGGCCGGGCCATCTCGCGCCGGCCCTCCGTCTTTCTGATGGACGAGCCGCTCTCCAACATCGACGCCAAGTTACGCAATCAGCTCCGCGCCGAAATCGCCCAGCTCACCCAGGAAATGGGTGTCACCACCATATATGTCACCCATGACCAGGCCGAGGCCATGTCGCTCGGCGACCGGGTCGCGGTGATGCGCGGCGGGGTGCTCCAGCAGACGGGCGCCCCGCGCGACATCTACGCCCTGCCGGAGAACATCTTCGTCGCCGCCTTCATCGGCACCCCCCGGATCAACCTCCTCCAGGCCGTGGTCCACGCGCCGGTCAACGGCCGGATGACCCTGGACCTCGGCCGCCAGTCGCTGACCCTGCCCGAGCCCCTCAGCGTCGACCACCAGCTGCTCCGCATCCAGCAGGGCCGGCCGATCGTCGTCGGGCTGCGCTCGGAGGCCACCAGGATCGGTCTGCCGAGCCAGGCCAGACCCGGTGAGGTGCCGCTCACCGGGATGGTCGAGCACACCGACTACCAGGGCCACGAGGCGCTGGTCCACCTCGGCATCGGCTCCCGGCCCGCCGTCGTCGCCGATCTGGAGTCGCCCCGCCCGGTGGGCTCCCCGCGCCGCCGCAGACCCCGCGGCGGCCCGGGGGTGCTGGGCCGGCTCAAGGAACTGGCCGCCGCCCAGATCCCCGGCCCCACCACGGTCACCGTCGGCGGACCGGAGCGGCGGCCCTACGACCCGTACGCCTCCTACGATCCCTCCCGGGCCCCCGGCGCGGGCTCGCTGGTCGTCCGCACCGGCCCGCACCTCTGGCTCCAGCGCGGTGCCCAGGTGCCGCTGCTGGTCGATCTGGCGCAGCTGTACGTCTTCGACCACCACGGCCGCAGAATCTGTCCGGCCCCCGCCGATCTGCTCGGTTCCGAAGTGTGAAGGAGGGGTGAATCCGGGCACCCGCGTTCCCGGGGGCCGACACTGTTGCGCGGGTGCGCACGACCGACGCAGTCCGAGGAGTCCCATGAAAGCCCACGACGCGCTGTACATCGGCGGACGGTGGCGGCCCGCCGCCACCGCGGACACCATCGCGGTGGTGAACCCCGCCGACGAGCGGGTCATCGCCCATGTCCCGGCCGGTACCGCCGAGGACATCGACACCGCCGTCCGCGCCGCCCGCCGGGCCCTGCCCGGCTGGGCCGCCACCCCGCCCGGCGCCCGCGCGGCCCGGATCGCCGCGCTCCGGGACGCCCTCGCGGCCCGGACCGAGGAGATCGCCGCCACCGTCACCGCCGAACTCGGCGCCCCGCCCGCCCTCGCCCGCCCGGTGCACGTCGGACTCCCGGTCGCGGTCGCCGGCTCCTACGCCGAACTGGCCGCGACCCACCTCTTCGAGGAGACCATCGGCAACTCCACCGTCCTGCTGGAACCGGTCGGAGTGGTCGGCGCGATCACCCCGTGGAACTATCCGCTGCACCAGATCGTCGCCAAGGCCGCCCCCGCGCTCGCCGCGGGCTGCACCGTCGTCGTGAAACCGGCCGAGGACACCCCGCTCACCGCCCAGCGGTTCGCCGAGGCCGTCCACGACGCGGGGATTCCCCCGGGCGTGGTCAATGTGGTGACCGGGCTCGGCGAGGTCGCCGGGGCCGCCCTCGCCGCGCACGAGGACGTCGATCTGATCTCCTTCACCGGCTCCACGGAGGTCGGGCGGCGGATCGGCGCGATCGCCGGCGGCGCCGTCAAGAGGGTCGCGCTGGAGCTGGGCGGCAAGTCCGCCAATGTCATCCTGCCGGGCGCGGATCTCACCCGGGCGGTCACCGCCGGTATCGCCCAGGTGATGCTGAACTCCGGCCAGACGTGCAGCGCCTGGAGCCGGATGCTGGTCCACCGCGACCAGTACGAGGAGGCGGTGGCCCTCGCGGCCGGCGCGGTCTCCGCGTACGTCCCCGGGGAGCGGATCGGGCCCCTGGTCAGCGACCGCCAGCGGCAGCGGGTGCGCGGCCACATCGAGAAGGGCGTCGCCGAGGGCGCCCGGCTGGTCGCGGGCGGCCCCACCCCGCCGCTCGCCGCCGGCTACTACGTCAGCCCCACCGTCTTCGCCGATGTGACCCCGGGGATGACGATCGCCCAGGAGGAGATCTTCGGCCCGGTGGTGGCGCTGCTGCGGTACGAGGACGAGGAGGACGCCCTCCGGATCGCCAACGGCACCGTCTACGGCCTGGGCGGCGCGGTCTGGGCCGCCGACGACGCGCGGGCCGTCGCCTTCGCCCGCCGGATGGACACCGGTCAGGTCGACATCAACGGCGGACGGTTCAACCCGCTCGCGCCGTTCGGCGGCTACAAGCAGTCGGGGGTCGGCCGGGAGCTGGGGGCGCACGGGCTGGCGGAGTACCTCCAGACCAAGTCGCTCCAGCTCTGACGCCGAAAGGCGCGGGGGCCGGTCCCGTCAGGGGCCGGTTCCCGGCGCGGGGTGGGCGGCGGCCGGCTCGGCCGCGGCCGCCGGGGTCCGGGCCCGCGAGCGCGAGACCGCCACCCCCGCGAGACAGAGCGCGCCGCCCGCCAGGGTCAGCGGCCCCGGCACCTCGTCCAGCACCAGCCACGACATCAGCACCACCAGCGCCGGGACCGCGTAGGTGGTCGCGCCCATCCGCCCGGCCGTCGTACGGGCCAGGGCGTACGCCCAGGTGGTCACCGCCAGCGCGGTCGGGAACACCCCCAGATAGACCATGTTCAGGGTGGCGGACAGCGGCGCCCGCCCGGCCTCGCCGATCAGCTGTCCGGTGAACGGCAGACAGACCGCCGTTCCGGCGAGCGCGCCGAAGGCGGTCACCTGGAGCGCGCTCGCGTGGGCCAGCGCGGGCTTCTGCGCCACCACCCCGCCCGCGTACCCCACCGCCGCCAGCAGACAGAGCACCACGCCGAGCGGGGACGCCCCGCCCGCCCCGGACATCGAGAGCCCCACGGTCACCGCGCCCGCGAACGACACCGCCATCCCGGCGAGCAGCCGCGGTGGCAGCGCCTCGCCGAGCAGCCGGGCCCCGAGCAGCGCGATCAGCACCGGGCCGATGTTCACGATCATCGCGGCGGTCCCCGCGTCCACCTCCTGCTCGCCCCAGTTGAGCACCACCATGTAGACGCCGAACCAGAGCACCCCCGAGACCGCGATCCCCGGCCACGCGGCGCGCGGCGGCAGCCCCTCCCGCCGGATCAGCAGCACACAGCCGAGCACCAGCGAAGCGGCGAGCAGCCGTCCGAGCGCGAGGGCGCCGGGCGAGTACGACTCGCCGGCGCTGCGGATCGAGACGAACGCGGAGGCCCAGAGGACCACGGTGACAGCGGCGGCGGCCACGGTGGGCCAGGGCGCCCGGGCGGGGGAGGGGATGGGTTCTGGCATGCCCCTGACGTTAGGCCGTCTCCCGTGGATCTTGCCGGGTGCCCCGGGCCCGTGCCGGGGCCGTGCGCGCCACGCCCCGCGCGCAGTCCTAAGCGCTTGCTCACCCCGAGGTATGGTGGTCCCTTCACTGACAAGAGAGGCACGCCATGACTGCGGCCGATGGAACCACCGGCGAGAGCGCGCCGTGGGGTGAGGTCGCCCCCGAGGCGGCGCGGAAGCTGCTGGTCGCCGCCGTCGAGGCCTTCGCCGAGCGGGGCTACCACGCGACCACGACCCGGGACATCGCCGGCCGCGCGGGCATGAGCCCCGCCGCGCTGTACATCCACTACAAGACCAAGGAGGAGCTGCTCCACCGCATCAGCGGAATCGGGCACGCCCGGGCCCTGGAGGTCCTCACGGCCGCCTCCGAGCGCGGCACCACCCCCGGTGAGCGGCTCGCCGAGGCCGTCAGCTCCTTCGTCCGCTGGCACGCCGGGCGCCACAACACCGCCCGTGTGGTGCAGTACGAACTCGACGCCCTCTCCGCCGAGCACCGCGCCGAGATCGTGGAGCTGCGCCGCCGCAGCAGCGCGGTGGTCCGCGAGATCCTGCTCGACGGTGTGGCGAGCGGTGAGTTCGACGTCCCCGATGTCCCCGGGACCACCCTCGCCGTGCTCTCGCTCTGCATCGACGTGGCGCGCTGGTTCAACGTCAACGGCCACCGCACGCCCGAGGAGGTCGGCGCGCTCTACGCGGACCTGGTGCTGCGCATGGTCAGCGGCCCTCCGCCGCGACCGGGCGCCCAGCGGTAGCCGCCGCTCAGAAGTAGTAGCGGGACACCGAGTCGGCGACGCACACCGGCTTCTCGCCGCCCTCGCGCTCGACCGTCACCAGCGCCGTCACCTGGACGCCGCCCCCCGCGTCCACCGCGCTCCGCAGCTCCGCCGTCGCCCGCAGCCGCGATCCCACCGGGACGGGCGCGGGGAACCGGACCTTGTCGGTCCCGTAGTTGAGCCCCATGCGCATCCCCTCGACCCGCAGCACCTGCGGCACCAGCGCGGGCAGCAGCGAGAGGGTGAGATAGCCGTGGGCGATGGTCGTCCCGAAGGGGCCGG
Source organism: Streptomyces sp. NPDC001889 (assembly GCF_053594535.1). Taxonomy (NCBI): domain Bacteria; kingdom Bacillati; phylum Actinomycetota; class Actinomycetes; order Kitasatosporales; family Streptomycetaceae; genus Streptomyces; species Streptomyces sp. NPDC001889. Next base: position 224,256 of record NZ_JBSFER010000004.1, on the reverse strand, counting down.
CCGCCGCGCGCTCCGGGTCCACATGAATCCACTGGTGGTCGCCGGTCGCCTCGGCGAAGAGGTCGATCCGCCGCTGGTCGATCTCCAGCCAGTCGCTGTACCCCAGCCGCTCGCCGACCCCGGCGCGCAGCTCGTCGGCGGAGGTGAAGATCCTCGGCTCGGCCATCTCGGGACTCCCGCCTCTCGGTGATCCGGCTACCTGAGCGCTTGCTCAGCATGGTGGGACGCGAGTGTTCTGTCAACGGAGACCCACTAGGGTGGGAGGGGTGTCTCAGTTTCCCGAGAAGACTCAAGAGCTCACGGTCGGTCAGTTGTCGGCGCGCAGCGGCGCGGCCGTCTCCGCGCTTCACTTCTACGAGGCCAAAGGGCTGATCTCCAGCCGCAGGACCAGCGGCAACCAGCGCCGCTACACCAGGGACACGCTCCGCCGGGTGGCCTTCGTCCGCGCGGCCCAGCGGGTCGGCATCCCGCTCGCCACCATCCGGGAGGCGCTCGCGGAACTGCCCGAGGAGCGCACTCCCGACCGCGACGACTGGGCCCGGCTCTCCCACACCTGGCGCAAGGAACTGGACGAGCGGATCAAACAGCTCGGCCGGCTGCGGGACCATCTCACCGACTGCATCGGCTGCGGCTGTCTCTCGCTGGAGACCTGTGTGCTGTCCAACCCGGAGGACGAGTTCGGGCGGCGGATGGCCGGTTCACGGCTGATGCCGGTCCGGTACGAGGAGACCCGCTGAGGAGGCCGCCGGGGTGGGATCGTCCGGGGGCGCGGGCCCGCACCCCCGTGACGGGCCCACCCTCCGGCCCGTCGGGGCCGCCGGCACACCGGCGCCGGCGCATCGGCTCCGCACCCGGCTGCCGCCCCTCACTCTCCGGGCCGCGAATCCGGTGGAACCACGTATTTTCCATCTGGTAGGAGAACGGCGCCCGCCCTCGGGCGCACGGCGGCGGTCCGTGTCCGGCGGAGCCCGCCACCGCCCGCCCTCAGGCGACCGACGCGAGCTGCCGGCGTCCCGCCTCCTTGGCCGCCACCACGGCCCCGGACGTCAGAACGGGCCGCGGCACCACAATGCCGCAGCCCGTGCAGACCGTCCCGCTTCCCGGCTCGTTCGCCAGATCCTGCCGCCACACCATCCGGGTGGCGGCGCAGACCGGACAGGACTCTCCGGGTTCGTTCTCCAGCGCGGCGATCAGCCGCCGCAGCACCTCGTCCAGCGGGGCCGACGGATGACAGCGCGGGCTGTCGCAGCGCGCCACCCCGTACCCGCCCCAGGTCCGCCGGTGCCAGTCGTCGATGGACGCCGGGCGGCGCAGTCCGTCGTGCTTCTCGCGCTTGCGGCGGTCCGCGAAGCTCTCCTCGTACGCGAGCCACACGGCCCGCGCCTCTTCCAGTTCCTCCAGCGCGGCCACCAGCCGCGCCGGATCGGGCGCCCGGTCCTCGGGCTCGATGCCGTGCCGCACACACAGATGATCCCAGGTCGCCCGGTGCCCATAAGGGGCGAATCGTTCAAGGCACTTGCGCAGCGAGTAACGGCGCAGTGCCAGATCGCACCGCCCGTCGCGCACCTGTCTCGCAAGACTCCGGAAACCGGCCATTCGCAACTCCACCTCCGTCGCTCGTACATCGGCGTTGGTGTTGTGACGTACGAGTTCCCCATCCGGCTCCATCGAAAATCCGATGGACCCCATCAAGGAAATGTCGGCCTCCGCTTCCAGGGGAGGCGGCACTCCGCACCTCTCGGTGACGGCCACCCGACGCCGTCTCCCGCTCCTGCCCCGAAGAACGGCGGACATGACCCCCCGTACCGGAAATCGACCAAATCCGGTCGGCGGGGTTCCGGTCAGCCGCCCCTTCGGCCCGGCGCGGACCGGCCGCCCGCGCGCCCCGGCGCGGTCAGCCGCCCATCCGGCCCGCCAGCACGATCAGCCGTGCCAGCTCCCGGTGGCAGATGTCGCTGTGCGCACCGGCCGGCGCCCCGCCGCGCCGTACCACCGACGCCGTGTCCACGCTCACACACCCCGAGCGCGGAACCCCCCGGGCCAGCGCCTCCTCCAGCGTCAGACGCACCGAGGGCGGGCGGACCGCCTGGAGGCCGCTGTGCCCGACCGCCCACCAGCGCCGGTCGGGCCAGACGGGGTGGCGGTCGTCCCCGGCGAGCCGGGACGCCAGGGGGTAGTCCTCGCCGAGCGCGCTGTCGTACCGCGAGTGACAGGCCACCACCGGCCCGTCCACCCGCTGCTCCATGGCCCGCAGCGCACCGGAGTGCTGTGCCGCGTGCGGCAGGCTCGGCGCGAACGCGTAGTGCGAGAAGGCCCCCTGGAGCAGGGTCACCGACTTCACCGTCCGTACCCCGTCGGGCAGTCCGCGCAGGGCGAAGGCGACCAGCCGCGCGCCCTGGCTGTGGCCCACGAGGTGCACCCGTATCCCGGGGCGGCCGCGGGCGAGCTGCCCCAGCAGCGGCCCCAGCCCCAGCTCACCGACGGCGCCGGCCCGGCGCTTCATGGCGTAGTACGTGGTCTGCCGGAGCAGCTCCTTGGCGCCGCGCCACACCCGCTCGGCCCCGCCCGTCCCGGCCGCCGGCGCCCGTCCGGTCCGCTCCAGCGCGAGGGCGAACATCCGGCAGAGATCCAGGGTGTCCTCGTACAGCAGAGCCGGCGGGCCCTGCTCCTCCTGCGGGAGGTCGTCCGTGAAACAGCTCTCCAGACCGCCCGCCGGGGCCTCGGAGAGCAGCCGGGCCAGCCGGCCGAACTCCGTGAACGCGGCCCGGGACTCCGGCCGCTCCCGCAGCAGCGCGGCGAGGCGCGCGACCGTGGCCTCGTGCCCCGGGAAGAGCGCGGTGAGCGCGGACCGGGTGGCGCCGTCCAGCCCCCCGTCCGGGCCGGTGTCCCATCCCCGGTCCGCGCCCGCGCCCGGGTCCGCCGCCGGGTCCGTCGCCGTCCCCGGCACCGGCTCGTCGGCGAACCGCATCGACGGCCACACGATCCCCGCGTACCCCAGCCGCACCCCCGCCGCCAGCAGCCCGGGGAAGGGGGCGAAGAAGGCGGAGTGGAGCACGGCGGCCGTGGCGGGGGAGTTGTTCCGGCCATGCGCGAAGAGCACCAGATCGGTGGCTTCCAGCCGCATCAGCCGATCGCGGCCCGCTTCCCCGATGTCGCCGTCCCGGCTGAAGACAATGTCCTGATACGGCTGCACGCTCATGTCCGGCATGACGGCCCCTCCCCGTTACATCCGCTTCTGTCAGAAGCATGCGGCGGAGGGGGAGGGACCGCCATACCCGGGTCGCGTGCGGTTCACCACGCGCGTGCCCGAGGGCCTCCCGCCGGATTCCGGTACGGTCCCCGCGCGTCACAGCAGTTCGGCGGCGGTGACCCGGTGGAGATGGATGAGGACGTCATAGGCGGTGCGGAGCCGGATGCGGGAGGTGGGAGCGGGCCAGGCGTTGCCGATGTCGAACGTCGGCCGGGCCGCATTCAGCCACGCCCCGGCGGCGCCCGGCGCGGTGCGCAGATCCAGGAACCAGTCCCCGGGCGCCACCCGCCGCAGGGTGTCCTCGTTGCTGCCGGGCTCCGGCGGCCCCACCGAGAACTCCCGGAACGGCTCGCCCGGCGCCTCCAGGTCACGGGCGTTGAACGAGCCCTGGCCGAAGGTGAAGCCGGCGCTCACATAGGAGTCCCCGACCATCTCCCGGAGAAAGGCGCCCTGGAGCTTCGGATACCGCTCGGGCTCGGTCGTCTCGTACCCCACATGGCCGTTGTGGGCGGAGACCATCACCTTCTCCCCGGTCCACCGCTGCCACCACACCGTGTTCTCGGCCATGATCCGGTCGCGGTAGAGCATCATCCGCCCGACCCCGGCCGGGTCGAAGTAGTCGAAGGTGTACTGGGTCCCCACCTGGGCGATGGCGCGGGCGTGCTGGAGCATCCACCGGTGCCGCTCCCGGTCCGGCCCCGGCCGCTGCCGCTCCAGCAGCGCGAGGACCTGCTGGACCTCCGCCGCCATGGCCCGGCGCTCCGCGAGCGGCCGGGTGATGTTCCGCGTCATGGTCTCGTCCGCCGGAGCGGTCGGCCGCGAGGCCCGGTAGAGGCTCAGCACCTGCGGGAGCAGCTTCGGGTACCGCTCGGCGACATAGCCGGTGACCAGGTCGAACAGCTCGGGCCCGGCCCAGGCGGCATCGTTGCCCATGAACCGCGCCGGGCGCCGGGGACGGCGCAGGTTGTACCGGCGCATCCACTGGATCAGCTCCAGGTACTCACGGGTGTTCCAGAGCCGGTACGAGCCCTGGAACTCCTCCCGCATGATCTGCCGGACATCGCCCGTGCCGTGCAGGACGTACGCGTTCAGCCGCACCCCCGAACTCCACGGAGCCTCCAGGGGGAAGGTGGTGAAGCCCCGGTGCTCCACCAGATGGCGGAAGATCCTGGCCTTGGCGCGGAAGAACTCGCGCGAGCTGTGGGTGGCCTCGCCCACGCCGACGATCGTGGCGTCCCCGATCATCCGCTCCAGCGGGCGCAGTCCGGAGAGCGGCCGGGCCGCGCGGGCCAGGGCGGGAACCGGGTCACCGGCGGGGCGGACGGGCGGCCGGCCCGCCGGAGCGGCGGCGGCCGGGCCCGCCACCCCCGCTGTCAGGGAGCCGAGCGCGGTCGCCAGCAGCAGGGAGCGCCGGCGGGGGCGGGGGCGGGGGGACACCGGAGGATTCGTGGAGTGCATGGACCCAGGCTGTCGTTCCGGGGGAGAGCGGACCATCCGGCTGCCCGCCCTCCCCGTGGTGGAGCGGACCCCACCCCGTGCCCTCGGGCTGTCAGTACCGCAGATACCGCTTCCGCACGGCCCGGAAGGCGGCCAGCTCCGTCCGCCACGCGCCCGCCACCTCGTCCGTACCGGCCCCCGCGTCGATCATGGTGCGGACCTTCGCGGAGCCGGTGAGCTTGTCGATCCAGTGGTCCGGGCGCCAGGCGAAGCCGCTCCAGGACCGCCGGGCGGTCACCAGCAGCCCGATGCCGGTGCGCACCGGATCGAAGGAGTCCCGGTCGTGGACGTGGAGTTGCACCCCGCCGGCCGTCCTCCCCTGGAACTTGGAGAACGTGGGTGTGAAGTACGCCTCGCGGAACCGCACCCCGGGCAGCTCCAGCGCGTTCGCCGCCTCGGCCCAGCGCCGGTCCACCCCCTCCGCGCCCAGCAGTTCGAAGGGCCGGGTGGTGCCCCGCCCCTCGGAGAGGTTGGTGCCCTCGAAGAGACAGGTGCCCGCGTAGACGAGAGCGGTCTCGGGGGTGGGCATGTTGGGGCTCGGAGGCACCCACGGCAGCCCGGTGTCGTCGAAGAAGTCCGACCGCCGCCACCCCGACATCCGTACGGTCGTCAGCTCCACCGGCCGCTCCCCGAGGAACTCACCGTTGAAGAGCCGCGCCAGCTCCGCCACGGTCATGCCGTGGGCCTGGGCGATCGGCTCCCGGCCCACGAAGGTGGCGAAGGCCGGTTCGAGGACCGGTCCGAGGGCGGCCCGCCCGGTCACCGGATTCGGCCGGTCGAGCACGACGAATCGTTTCCCCGCGAGAACGGCGGCCTTCATGCAGTCGTACAGCGTCCAGATGTAGGTGTAGAACCGGGCCCCGGCGTCCTGGATGTCGAAGACGACCGTGTCCACCCCCGACGCGGTGAAGACATCGGCGAGCGGCCGGCCGCTCTTCAGATAGGTGTCGTACACCGGCAGCCCGGTCGCCGGGTCGTCGTACCGCCCCTCCGAGCCGCCCGCCTGGGCCGTCCCCCGGAAGCCGTGCTCGGGGCCGAAGACCGCGATCAGATCCACCCGTTCGTCGGCGTGCATCACATCGACCACATGGCGGGCGTCGGCGGTGATCCCGGTCGGATTGGTGACCACTCCGACCCGCTGCCCGGACAGCGCGGCGTAACCGCTGTCGGCGAGCCGTTCGAAGCCGGTGCGCACCCGCCGGCCGTGCCGCTCCCCGGCCGCCGCGCCCGGTGCCGCGCTCGCGGCCAGTGCCCCGGCCGCACCGGTGGCGGCCAGCAGTCCCCGTCTGGACAGGCTCATCGGGCTCCCTCCGTACCGCAACTGTCTGTCATGGCCACGCACGCTAGCGCGCCCGGAGCCCCCGGGGAACGATCCCGACGGCACGTCCGCCCTCTTCCGTACGACATACCGACTGGTTAGTGTGCCCCGGGGGGTCGGTCGCGGAGAGGCGGAGGACAATGGATTCGGTACGGGGCGCGGGTGTGGTGGTCACCGGGGCGGGCGGCGGCATCGGTGCCGCGCTGGCCCGCCGGTTCGCGGCGGCGGGGGCCAGAGTGGTGGTCAACGACCTGGACCCGGAGCGGGCGGCGGCGGTCGCCGCCGGGATCGGGGCGAGCGCCGTCCCCGGCGACGCCTCCGGGATCGTCCCGGCCGCCCGCGAGGCCCTCGGCGGCAGGGTGGACATCTACTGCGCCAACGCCGGACTCGCCTCGCCCGGCGACGCCTTCGCCGGTGAGGAGATCTGGTCGGCGGCCTGGGACGTGAACGTCATGGCCCATGTCCGCGCGGTCCGCGCCCTGCTGCCCGACTGGCTGGAGCGCGGCGGCGGCCGGTTCGTCTCCACCGTCTCCGCCGCCGGACTCCTCACCATGGTGGGCGCCGCCCCCTACAGCGTCACCAAGCACGGCGCGTACGCCTTCGCCGAGTGGCTCTCCCTCACCTACCGCCACCGCGGGCTGAAGGTGCACGCCATCTGTCCGCAGGGTGTGCGCACGGAGATGCTCACCGCGGCCGGATCGGCGGGCGAGCTGGTGCTCGCCCCCACCGCGATCGAGCCGGAGGCTGTCGCGGACGCCCTCTTCGACGGCATCGCCGCGGACCGCTTCCTCGTCCTGCCGCACCCCGAGGTCGCCGGGTTCTACCGCAACCGTGCCGCCGAGCCCGAGGAGTGGCTCACCAGGATGAACGGGCTTCAGCGGAAATGGGAGGACATCTGCGGCTGAGGGCCTCCGGCACCCCGGACGGAACCCGGTCCTGGCCGGATCGCCCGGCCCGCCGAATGGGAAGATCCTCGGGCGGGAGCGGTGTTCCCCGAAGAGATCGTGTATCGGTATCCCAGTGAGAGGTTGGTGGCGGCCCATGGCCAGGACGACGGACGGAGAGGACGGCCCCGTCCCGCAGCGGCTGCTGGCCGCCGCCACCCGGCTCTTCGCCGAGCACGGCTACGACCGCACCTCCGTCCAGGAGATCGTCGAGGCCGCCGGTGTCACCAAGGGCGCCCTCTACCACTACTTCGGCTCCAAGGAGGATCTCCTCCAGGAGGTCTACGCGCGGATGCTGAGGCTCCAGCAGGAGCGGCTCGACGCCTTCGCCGACGCCGACGAGCCGGTGGAGCGCCGGCTGCGGTCCGCCGCCGCGGACGTGGTGGTCACGACCATCGACAACCTCGACGACGCGGCGATCTTCTTCCGCTCGATGCACCACCTCAGCCCCGAGAAGCACAAGCGGGTACGGGCGGAGCGGCGGCGCTACCACGAGCGGTTCCGGGCGCTGGTGGAGGAGGGCCAGGAGGGCGGGGTGTTCTCCTCGGCGACCCCCGCCGACCTGGTGGTGGACTACCACTTCGGCTCGGTCCACCACCTCTCCACGTGGTACCGCCCGAACGGCCCGCTGAGCAAGCAGCAGGTGGCCGACCATCTGGCGGATCTGCTGCTGCGGGCCCTGCGCCCCTGACCGCGCCCGGTCCGGGGCCGCCCGCTCCGTCCGGCTACCGGTGGCGGGCCAGTTCCCGGCGGGCCAGTGAGCGCTGGTGCACCTCGTCCGGGCCGTCCGCCAGCCGCAGTGTCCTGGCCGCCGCCCACAGCTCCGCCAGCGGCGTGTCCTGGCTCACCCCGGCGGCCCCGTGCACCTGCACCGCCCGGTCCAGGATCTCCACCACCGCCCTCGGTGTCGCGATCTTGATCGCCTGGATCTCGGTGTGCGCGCCCCGGTTGCCGGCGGTGTCCATCAGCCAGGCCGTCTTGAGGACCAGCAGCCGCAACTGCTCCACCGTCACCCGCGCGTCGGCGATCCAGTTCCGCACCACCCCCTGATCGGCGAGGGGCTTCCCGAAGGCGGTACGGGACGACGCCCGGCGGCACATCAGCTCGATCGCCCGCTCGGCCATCCCGATCAGCCGCATGCAGTGGTGGATACGGCCGGGGCCCAGCCGCGCCTGCGCGATGGCGAACCCGCCGCCCTCCTCGCCGATCAGCTGGGAGACCGGCACCCGCACCCGGTCGAAGACGATCTCCGCATGGCCGCCGTGCGCGTGGTCCTCGTATCCGTACACCCGCATCGCCCGGCGCACCTCCACGCCGGGAGCGTCGCGCGGCACCAGCACCATCGACTGCCGGCGGCGCGGGTCGGCTCCGTCCGGGGCGGTCTCGCCCATCACGATCAGGACCCGGCAGCCGGGGTTCATCGCGCCGGAGACATACCACTTGCGGCCGGTGATGACATAGTCGTCGCCGTCCCGCTCGATCCGGGTCCGGATGTTGGTCGCGTCCGACGAGGCCACCTCCGGCTCCGTCATCGCGAACGCCGACCGGATCTCGCCCGCCAGCAGCGGCTGGAGCCACCGCTTCCGCTGCCGCTCGTCGCCGAACTGCGCCAGCACCTCCATGTTCCCGGTGTCGGGGGCCGCGCAGTTGGTGGCGGTGGGGGCGAGGTGTGGGCTGCGGCCGGTGATCTCGGCGAGCGGGGCGTACTGGAGATTGGTGAGCCCGGCCCCGTGCTCCCCGTCCGGGAGGAAGAGATTCCACAGCCCCCGCCGGCGCGCCTCCGCCTTCAGCTCGCCGACGACCGCCGGGGTCTCCCAGGGGGAGGCCAGCCGCTCCCGCTGCTCCGCGGCGGTCTCCTCGGCCGGGTGCACCCGCTCCGCCATGAAGGCGAGCAGCCGCTCCCGCAGTTCCTCGGTGCGCGCGTCGAATGCGAAGTCCATGGAGGTGATCAGCCTTCCTTGAGGGTGGTGAGGCCGTGCTCGATGAAGTGGGGGACCACCGCGCCGATGCGGTCGAAGCCGTCGCCGACGGTCTGCCCGAGGGTCCAGCGGTAGTGGATGCCCTCCAGGATCACGGCGAGCTTGAACCAGGCGAACGCCGTGTACCAGGGGACGGCCGAGACGTCGCGCCCGGAGAGCCGGGCGTACCGCTCGATCAGCTCGGCCGCCGGGGGGTGGCCGGGGGCGCCGGCGGTGGTGCCGACCGGGGAGCCGGGGAGGTCGAGCGGTGTGCTGTACATCGTCAGCAGCCCCAGATCGGTGAGCGGGTCGCCGAGGGTGGACATCTCCCAGTCCAGTACGGCGGTGATCCGGTCGTCGGTGCCGATCAGCGCGTTGTCGAGGCGGTAGTCGCCGTGCACGACGGCGGGCGCGGGGGAGGAGGGGAGCGCCCGGGCGAGCCCGGTGCGCAGCTCCTCGATCCCGGGGAGTCCGCGGTTGCGGGAGGCCTCCAGCTGCTTGCCCCAGCGGCGCAGTTGCCGGTCGAGGAAGCCCTCGGGGCGGCCGAAGCCGCCGAGCCCGACGGCCCCTGGGTCCACGGCGTGCAGCTCGACCAGGGTGTCGAGCAGCCCGAGCACGGCCGCCCGGGTGCGCTCGGGGCCGAGCGGGGCGAGCTGTTCCGCGGTGCGGTAGGGGGTGCCCTCCACGTACTCCATGACGTAGAAGGGCGCGCCGAGCACCGACGCGTCCTCGCAGAGCAGTACGGTCCCCGGCACCGGCACCGGGGTGGCGCGCAGGGCGCTGATGACGCGGTGCTCGCGCTTCATGTCGTGGGCGGTGGCGAGGACATGGCCGAGGGGCGGGCGGCGCACCACCCAGCGGGTGGTGCCGTCGGTGACGGAGTACGTGAGGTTGGACCGCCCGCCCTGGACGAGCCGGGCGCGCAGGGGCCCGCGCGCGAGGCCGGGGTGGTGGAGGTCGAGGTGGTGGCGCAGCCGCGTGGGGTTGAGGCCTGGGGTGGGGCTCTGGCTCATCGGGTACCTCCGGGAGGGGGGACGCAGCGGCCCGCTCATGATGACCGACTGGTCGGTATGCCGTCCACCCCACCGCTCCCCCTGCCCGAGGCGCCCTCCTCCGCGCCCGGCCCCCCGAGCCCTCCCGGCCCGCCTCCGCACTCGGGACAGCCCGACCCCTCCCAGCCCGCCCCCGCACATGACGGATGCCCGCACAACTCCAGCCCGTCTGGGGGCACCTCCCAGAGGCAGCTCTGGGGGAGTTCGAGGACGGACCCCCGGGCCACCGGGACCCGTACCGCGCGGGCCCGCTTCAGAGAACCACCACCACCGCGAACATCGCCAACCCCACCGTGCACCCCACAGCCCCCCAAGCCCCCCCGTACGACAGCGCCCCCGGCGCCACCCCCACCCCCACTCCCAACCCTCTGATCCTCCGGTGCGCCAGCCCCAGAAACCCCAGCCACACCAGCACACTCATCCCCACCGCCACCGTCCCCATCCCACCGGTCCCCCCGCTCACCGCCTGGCGCCCCGCCAGCACCGCCACCACCGTGAAGGCCAGCGTCGTGCGGCGCCAGGCCAGGCGGGTGCGTTCCGGCTGGAGCCCGGGGTCGCGGGCCGGCGGCCCGTCCCCGCTCACGGGCCGCCCTCCCACCCGAAGAGCACGACCACCACCATCGCCACCGCCACCGCGGCGATCACCAGGCTCAGCAGGGCCGGGAAGCGCGACGCCGGCAGGTCCTCGCCCCGCCGCATCGCCCGCTCGCACCGCACCCAGTGGTTGACCGCCCGCAGGGCGCAGAGCACCCCCGCGCCCAGCAGCCCCAGCGCCAGCCCCGCCCGTACCCCCCACCGCAGATCCGGCAGGAACTGGTCCACCGCGAACCCCCCGGCGATGAGCGCCAGCGCGGTGCGCAGCCAGGCCAGGAAGGTCCGTTCGTTGGCGAGCGAGAAGCGGTAGTCCGGGGTCTCGCCCTCCGCCCGCACCCGCCCGGGCGCGAACCACAGTCGCAGGCTGCGCAGGAAGTCGCTCACCCTTCGCACCCTACCCGTGCAGGTCATCGCATGATCAGCCCAGGTCTCGCCGCTCCCGCCGCTCCCCCCGCTCGCGGCGCTCCACCAGCAGCCGGTACGCCGCCATCCCGTCCGGCACCCACTCCCAGGCGCCGAGCCGCTCCGCCAGCTCCTCCTCCGTGAGGAAGGTGTGCCAGGCGACCTCCTCCGGCTGGGGATTCACCGGAAGCGCGCAGCGGACCTCGTACACCGCCGACCACCAGCTCCCGAAGCCCCCGCCCCCCTGCTCCCCGCCGTCCTCGTACAGAAAGGTGAACAGCGGCACGGGCCCCGGCAGCCCCCGCACCCCCAGCTCCTCCTCCGCCTCCCGCAGCGCCGCCGCGTCATAGCTCTCGCCCGCGCCCACCACCCCGCCCACGAACATGTCGTACCGCGAGGGGAAGGTGAGCTTCCCCGCCGTCCGGCGGTGCACGAAGATCCGGTCGTCCGCGTCCCTGGCCAGGATGAACACACAGCGGTGCCGCAGCCCGCGCGCGTAGACCTCGCCCCGGCGGGCCTGTCCCACCACCCGGTCGGACTCGTCGACGACATCGAGTATTTCGTCCGCGGCGCTCATGGAGTCATCCAACACCGTTGACGGGTTACCGGCCCGTACGGAAGATCGGACCGACCGGGGAGACCGCGGAGACGACCCCCGCCGGACAAGGATGGCAACCATGGCGTACGACGCTGATGTGATCGTGATCGGGGCGGGTCTCGCGGGGCTGGTCGCCACGGCGGAGCTGGTGGCCGCGGGGCGCCGGGTCGTTCTGCTCGACCAGGAGCCCGAGCAGTCCATCGGCGGTCAGGCCCACTGGTCCTTCGGCGGCCTCTTCCTGGTGGACTCGCCCGAGCAGCGCCGGCTGCGCGTCCGGGACAGCCGGGAACTGGCCCTCCAGGACTGGCTGGGCACCGCCGGCTTCGACCGCGAGGAGGACCACTGGCCGCGCCGCTGGGCCCAGGCGTACGTCGACTTCGCGGCCGGCGAGAAACGCTCCTGGCTGCACTCCCGGGGCGTGCGGTTCTTCCCCGTCGTCGGCTGGGCCGAACGCGGCGGCTACGGGGCGACCGGCCACGGCAACTCCGTACCCCGCTTCCACATCACCTGGGGCACGGGCCCCGGCCTCGTCGCCCCCTTCGAGCGCCGGGTCCGCGAGGGCGTCGCCCGGGGCCTGGTCCAGCTCCGGTTCCGCCACCGGGTCACCGCGCTCGGCACCCACGGGGGCGCCGTCGACACCGTCAGCGGCGAGGTGCTCGAACCGTCCGCCGCCGGGCGCGGCACCCCCAGCGGCCGGGAGGTGGCCGGCGCCTTCGAGCTGCGCGCCCAGGCCGTGATCATCACCTCCGGGGGCATCGGCGGCAACCACGACCTCGTGCGCGCCCAGTGGCCGCCGCGCCTGGGCACCCCGCCCGAGCGGATGCTCTCCGGAGTGCCCGCCCATGTGGACGGGCTGATGCTCGGCATCGCGGAGCGCGCGGGCGCCAGCCACATCAACCGCGACCGGATGTGGCACTACACCGAGGGCGTCGGGAACTGGAACCCCGTCTGGGACCGGCACGGCATCCGCATCCTCCCCGGCCCCTCCTCGCTCTGGCTCGACGCCCACGGCAAGCGGCTCCCCGTACCCCTCTTCCCCGGCTTCGACACCCTGGGCACCCTCGAACACATCCTGGGCACCGGGTACGACCACACCTGGTTCGTGCTGAACCAGCGGATCATCGGCAAGGAGTTCGCGCTCTCGGGCTCCGAGCAGAACCCCGATCTCACCGGCCGATCGGTCCGCGGGGTGCTCGGGCGGGCCCGCGCCGACGTGCCGGGCCCGGTGCGGGCGTTCATGGACCACGGCGCGGACTTCGTCGTCGAGCGCGACCTCACCGCCCTGGTGCGCGGGATGAACGCGCTCACCGACGAGCCGCTGATCGAGGAGGCCGAACTGCGCCGCGAGATCACCGCCCGGGACCGGGAGATCCGCAACCCCTTCACCAAGGACCTCCAGATCACCGCCATCCGGGGCGCGCGCGGCTATCTGGGCGACCGGCTCATCCGCACCGCCGCCCCGCACCGGCTCCTGGACCCGGCGGCCGGTCCGCTGATCGCCGTACGGCTGAGCATCCTCACCCGCAAATCGCTCGGCGGGCTGGAGACCGACCTCTCCTCGCGGGTGCTCGACATCGACGGCGAGCCGCTCCAGGGGCTGTACGCGGCGGGGGAGGCGGCCGGGTTCGGCGGCGGCGGGGTGCACGGCTACCGCTCCCTGGAGGGCACCTTCCTCGGCGGCTGTCTCTTCTCGGGCCGGGCGGCCGGCCGCGCGGCGGCGAAGGCCCTCTGAGCCGTACGCCCGCCCGAGCCGCCCACGCGCCGAGCCGCCCACGCGCTGAGCCGCCCACGCGCTGAGCCGCCCACGCGCTGAGCCGCCCACGCGCTGAGCCGCCCACGCGCTGAGCCGCCCGGCCGCCCGCGCCGTCCGCCGGTTCGCGCCGGAGCCGTCCGCGCCCGTCCGCCGCCCCGCGTCCGGACGCGCGAAGGGCCGGCCGGGGCTCATCCGAGCCCCGGCCGGCCCTTCGGCGGTCCTCCGCAGGACGCCGGGTTACAACACCAGCGAGAGCAGCAGCACGAAGACGATGCCGACCACCGAGATGATGGTCTCCATCACCGACCAGGTCTTGATCGTCTGGCCGACGGTCATCCCGAAGTACTCCTTCACCAGCCAGAAGCCCGCGTCGTTCACATGGCTGAAGAAGAGCGAACCGGCGCCGATCGCCAGCACCAGCAGCGCCGACTCCGTGGTGGACATGCCCTCGGCCAGCGGCGCGACCAGACCGGCCGCCGAGATCGTCGCCACCGTCGCCGAACCGGTCGCCAGCCGGATCGCCACCGCGATCAGCCAGGCCAGCAGCAGCGTCGGGATCGCCCAGTTCTCGGAGATGTCCAGGATCATCTGGCCCACGCCGACGTCGATCAGCGTCTGCTTGAAGCCACCGCCCGCGCCGACGATCATCAGCACACCGGCGATCGGGGCGAGCGACTTCTCCACCGTGGACGCCAGCCGGTCCTTGGTGAACCCGGCCGCGGCACCGAGCGTGAACATGCCCACGAGCACGGCGGCGAGCAGCGCGATCATCGGCGAACCGATGATGTCGGTGACCTTCTGCACCGGGTTCTCGGGGTCGTTGACGACGATCTCGACCAGCGCGTTCGAGAGCATCAGCACGACGGGCAGCAGCACCGTGAAGACGGTGGCGCCGAAGCCGGGGCGCTTCTCCAGGTCCTCCGAGGGACGGGCCGGGATCATCTTCTCCGGCGCCTGGATGTCCACCCACCGGGCCGCGTACTTGGCGAAGACCGGACCCGCGATGATCACGGTCGGGATGGAGACCAGCACACCGAGCGCCAGCGTCACCCCGAGGTTGGCGTTGAGCGCGTCGATCGCGACCAGCGGGCCGGGGTGCGGCGGAATCAGTCCGTGCATCACCGAGAGACCGGCGAGCGCGGGGATACCGATCCGCATCAGGGAGTAGTTGCCGCGCTTGGCGACCATCAGCACCACCGGGATCAGCAGCACGATGCCGACCTCGAAGAAGAGCGGCAGACCGATCACCGAGGCGATCAGCACCATCGCCCAGGGCATGGTGCGGCCGTTCGCCTTCGCGAGGATCGTGTCCACGATCTGGTCACCGCCGCCGGAGTCGGCGAGCAGCTTGCCCAGGATCGCGCCGAGCGCGATCAGCACGCCCACCCCGGCGACGGTGGAGCCGAGGCCCTTGGAGAAGGACTCGATGGCCTTGCCGAGCGGCGCCCCGGCGAACGCGCCGAGCGCCAGCGATCCGATGGTCAGGGCGAGAAAGGCGTGCAGCTTGAACTTGGTGATGAGCAGGACGATGACGGCGATGCCCGCGAGGACGGCTATGCCGAGCTGGGCGTTGCCGGCCGAGGTGATCGGCGCTACGGCGTCCGCTGCCAGCATCTCGACGCTGAGACTGGTCACGGTGGTTCCTTAGAGAACAGGGTGAAAGGGACAGTGAGCGGTACGGAGGGAGTGGCTCCGCCGGTGCGGCGCCGGCTAGCTCGCCACACCGCGCAGTGCGGCGAGGGCCCGTGCGGTGATCTCCTCCGGCAGGCCGGAGACATCGACCGAGACTCCGGCCTCGTCCTCCTGGAGCGGCTGGAGCGTGGCGATCTGCGAGTCGAGCAGCGCGGTCGGCATGAAGTGACCCGTGCGCCCCGACATCCGCCGCTCTATCAGCGCGCGGTCGCCGGTGAGGTGGAGGAAGACGGCGTCCGGGGCGGCGGCCCGCAGCCGGTCCCGGTAGGAGCGCTTGAGCGCGGAGCTGGACACCACCCCGCCGAGACCCTGCCGGCTGTGCGCCCACTGCCCGATCGCGTCGAGCCAGGGCCACCGGTCGGAGTCGTCCAGCGGGGTCCCCGCCGACATCTTGGCGATGTTCGCCGGGGGGTGGAAGTCGTCTCCCTCGGCGTAGGGAACGTCCAGGGCTTTGGCGAGCAGGGGGCCGATGGTGGTCTTGCCGGTCCCTGCCACGCCCATCACCACGATGACGTGAGGGGTGCTCATAGATGCCTCGCTGATTCCGTCACACCGGTGCCGACCACGGTGTCGGCATCGGTCCGTGACGCTTACTGAAGCTCATAGGTATGACTTATTCAAGAGTCTGAGACCTAAACGTCACACTTTTTGTTGATGAACTCCGCCCCGTACGCTGTGATCCATGACGACAGCGGGCCAGGGCCTCCACACACAGGTGCTCGACTCCCTCGGCCTCGCCATCACCGCCGGGGCGTATCCGCAGGGCAGTGTCGTGCGCACCGACGAGATCGCCCAGCGCTTCGATGTCTCGCGCACGGTCGTCCGTGAGGTGATCCGGGTCCTGGAGTCGATGCATCTGGTCGAGTCCCGGCGCAGGGTCGGGGTGACGGTCCGCGCCATCGAGGAGTGGAACGTCTACGACCCGCAGGTCATCCGCTGGCGGCTGGCCGGCACCGACCGGCCCCGGCAGCTGCGCTCGCTGACCGTGCTGCGGTCGGCCGTGGAGCCCGTCGCGGCCGGGCTCGCCGCCCTGCACGCCACCCCCGAGCAGTGCGCCGAGCTCACCGAGTGCGCCCTCGGGATGGTCGCCACCTCGCGCGGGAACCGGCTGGAGGAGTACCTCCGGCACGACATCGCCTTCCACCGGGTGGTGCTCAACGCCTCCGGCAATGAGATGTTCGCCCGGCTCGGCGATGTGGTCGCCGAGATCCTCACCGGCCGCACCCACCACCAGGTGATGTTCGACGACCCGGACCCGGCCGCCGTGACCCTGCACGTCCAGGTGGCCGAGGCGGTCCGCGAGGGCGACGCGGCGAGAGCCGAGACCATCACCAGAGAGATCGCGGTGGGGGCGCTCGCCGAGCTGGACGTGCTCGCTCCGGACCCGTCCACCGGCTGACCCGCCGCCTTTCCCCGGCGGCCGGCCCCGCCCCTCCCCGCGCCCCGGCCCCGCCCCTCCCCTCCCCTCCCCTCCCCGCGAGGCTCTCCCCGCGAGGCCCGGCGGGCCCCCTCCCCGCGCCCCGGCCCCGCCCCTCCCCGTCTCCCGGGCCGCCCTCGGCCGTCCCGCGCGGGGCCGCCCCCGCCCCCGTACCGACCGGTCCGTTCACCCAGCCGTGATTTACTGCCACGGTTTGCTGAGGTCCTTGCTTTACCCGCTTGAAACCTCAAAAGCACCTCAGATCTATGTCTGTGTGACCTTGAGCACTGCCAGAATCGCAGGGCTGCTGACGACCTACGCTCCCCTCACGAAGGCGAAAACTCCCCCCATGAGCGACCGCACCACCGTGGCCGGGACGGCCCCCACCGGGCCCCTCTCGCCGGACTCCCTCCATGTGGACGCCGGCGACGCCGGGTACAGCAAGGACCTCAAGTCCCGCCACATCAACATGATCGCGATAGGCGGGGCGATCGGCACCGGGCTCTTCCTCGGTGCGGGAGGCCGGCTCGCGGGCGCGGGACCCTCCCTGGCCATCGCCTACGCGGTCTGCGGCCTCTTCGCCTTCTTCGTCGTCCGTGCCCTCGGTGAGCTGGTCCTCTACCGCCCCTCCTCCGGCGCCTTCGTCTCCTACGCCCGTGAGTTCATGGGCGAGAAGGGCGCCTACACGGCGGGCTGGCTCTACTTCCTGAACTGGTCCACCACCTGTGTCGCCGACATCACCGCCGCCGCGACCTACGCCCACTTCTGGGCCATGTTCAGCGATATCCCGCAGTGGATTCTGGCCCTGATCGCCCTCGCCGTCGTGCTCACCGCGAACCTCATCTCGGTGAAGTACTTCGGCGAGATGGAGTTCTGGTTCGCGATCATCAAGGTCGCCGCCCTGGTCGGCTTCATGCTCATCGGCATCTTCCTGCTGGTCACCCAGAAGGAGATCGGCGGCCACACCCCCGGCTTCTCCACCATCTCCGCCAACGACGGCGTCTTCCCGCTGGGCATGCTCCCGATGCTGCTGGTGATCCAGGGCGTCGTCTTCGCGTACGCCTCGGTCGAGCTCTGCGGCGTCGCGGCGGGCGAGACCAAGAACCCCGAGAAGGTCATGCCCGGGGCGATCAACTCGATCATGTGGCGGGTGGGCATCTTCTACGTCGGCTCGGTGGCGCTGCTCGCGCTGCTGCTGCCGTACACCGCCTACTCCGGCGACGAGAGCCCCTTCGTCACCGTCATGGACAAGCTCGGCATCCCGGGCGCGGCCGGTGTGATGAACCTGGTGGTGCTCACGGCCGCGCTCTCCAGCCTGAACGCCGGCCTCTACTCCACCGCCCGCATCCTGCGCTCCATGGCGCTCGCCGGCTCCGCGCCCCGCTTCACCGGCCGGATGAACAAGGGCCAGGTGCCGTACGGCGGTGTGCTGCTGACCGCCGCCTTCGGCATGGCGGGCGTCGGACTGAACTACGTCATGCCCGGCGAGGCCTTCGAGATCGTGCTCAACCTCGCCTCCCTCGGCATCCTCGGCACCTGGGGCATGATCATGATCTGCTCCCTGCTCTTCTGGCGGCGCGCCCGCGAGGGCCGTCTCACCCGGCCCTCGTACCGGCTGCCCTGGGCCCCGTACACCCAGATCGTCACCCTGGTCTTCCTCGTCAGCGTCCTCTTCCTGATGTGGTGGGGCGGCGGCATCGGGCGTACGACGGTGACGCTGCTGCCGCTGATCGCGGCGGCCCTGGTCGGCGGCTGGTTCGTCGTACGGGGACGGGTGGAGGCGCTCGCCGCCGGGCGGCAGGGCCACGACGCCTGAGCCGGGCCTCTCCTCCCCGCCCGGGGCCCGGCTGCCCCGATCCGCCCGGAAGTGCCCCCGTACGGCCCCGTGTGTAACGTGCCTACCGGCCATCGCGGCGCGCCGCCCAGGCCCGTCACACTGGTGGCCGACCGATGTGCGAGGAAGGGCAGGTATTCGATGTCACAGCAGGTGCAAGGTGTGATCGCGCCCGGCAGGGACGAGCCGGTACGGGTGGAGACCATCGTCATCCCCGACCCCGGGCCCGGGGAGGCCGTGGTCAAGGTGCAGGCCTGCGGGGTCTGCCACACCGATCTGCACTACAAGCAGGGCGGGATCAACGACGACTTCCCGTTCCTGCTCGGCCATGAGGCGGCCGGTGTCGTCGAGTCGGTCGGCCCGGACGTCACCGATGTGGCCCCCGGCGACTTCGTCGTCCTCAACTGGCGCGCCGTCTGCGGGCGGTGCCGGGCCTGCGAGCGCGGACGCCCCTGGTACTGCTTCGACACCCACAACGCGAAGCAGCGGATGACCCTCACCGACGGCACCGAGCTGTCCCCCGCGCTCGGCATCGGCGCTTTCGCCGAGAAGACCCTCGTCGCGGCCGGCCAGTGCACCAAGGTCGACCCCGAGGTCTCTCCCGCCGTCGCGGGCCTGCTGGGCTGCGGAGTGATGGCGGGCATCGGCGCCGCGATCAACACCGGTGAGGTCGGCCGGGGCGACACCGTCGCCGTCATCGGCTGCGGCGGCGTCGGCGACGCGGCGATCGTCGGGGCCCGGCTGGCGGGCGCCGCCCGGATCATCGCGGTCGATATCGACGACCGCAAGCTGGAGACGGCGAAGAGGATGGGCGCCACCCACACCGTCAACTCCCGCTCCGCCGACCCCGTGGAAGCCGTCCGCGAACTCACCGGCAGGTTCGGCGCCGATGTCGTCATCGAGGCGGTCGGCCGCCCCGAGACCTACCGGCAGGCGTTCTACGCCCGTGACCTCGCGGGCACTGTCGTCCTGGTCGGCGTCCCCACCCCCGAGATGAAGCTCGAACTGCCCCTCCTGGACGTCTTCGGCCGCGGCGGCTCGCTGAAGTCCTCCTGGTACGGCGACTGTCTGCCCTCCCGCGACTTCCCCATGCTGATCGATCTGCACCAGCAGGGCCGGATCGACCTGGGCGCCTTCGTCACCGAGACCATCGGCCTCGGCGACGTCGAGAAGGCGTTCGCCCGGATGCACGAGGGCGACGTACTCCGCTCGGTGGTGCAGCTCTGATGGCCGCACGCATCGACCGCCTCGTCACGGCGGGCACCTTCTCCCTCGACGGCGGCACCTGGGACGTCGAGAACAACGTCTGGATCGTCGGCGACGACACCGAGGCGATCGTCATCGACGCCGCACACGACGCGCCCGCCATCGAGGCGGCGCTCGACGGCCGCAGGCTGCTGGCGATCGTCTGCACCCACGCGCACAACGACCACATCGACGCGGCCCCCGCGCTCGCCGACGCCACCGGCGCGCCGATCCTGCTGCACCCCGACGATCTGCCGCTGTGGAAGCAGACCCACCCCGACCGCGCCCCCGACGGCGAACTGGCCGACGGCCAGACGCTCACCGCCGGCGGCGTCGAACTGACCGTGCTGCACACCCCCGGCCACGCGCCCGGAGCGGTCTGCCTGCACGCCCCCGCGCTCACCACGGTCTTCACCGGGGACACCCTCTTCCAGGGCGGCCCCGGCGCCACCGGACGCTCCTTCTCCCACTTCCCGACGATCATCGACTCGATCCGTGAGCGGCTGCTGACCCTGCCGCCGGAGACGGTGGTGCGCACCGGGCACGGCGACGGCAGCACCATCGGCGACGAGGCCCCCCACCTGGGGGAGTGGATCAAGCGCGGCCACTGAGCCGGCGGCTCACTCCCAGCGGGCGAGCCGCAGCCGGCTCTCGAACCGGCGCGGCTCGCCCGTCACCGGATCGGTGAACTCCAGCGTCCGCGCCAGCAACTGGAGCGGACGGGACCAGTCCACAGGCCCGGTCACCGGCTCCCGGACGACCGGGTACAGCGGATCGTCCAGCAGCGGCAGCCCCAGACCGTTCATATGGACCCGCAGCTGATGGGTGCGCCCGGTGGCGGGCAGCAGCCGGTACCGCCCGAGCCCGCCCCGGTGCTCCAGCAGCTCGACGCGGGTCTCGCTGTTCGGCTCCCCGGCGACCTCCCGCGCCGCCTGCACCCCGCGCTCCTTCACGATCCTGCTGCGCACGGTCACCGGGAGGGCCACCCCGGGGTCGTACGCCGCGACCGCCTCGTACTCCTTGCGCACCCGCCGCTCGCCGAACATCGTCTGGTACGCCCCCCGGTCCTGTGGCCGCACCACACAGAGCAGCAACCCCGCCGTCAGCCGGTCCAGCCGGTGCGCGGGCTGCAACCGGGGCATCCCCAGCTCCCGGCGCAACCGCGCCACCGCCGTCTCGGTGATGTGACTGCCGCGCGGGGTGGTGGCGAGGAAGTGCGGCTTGTCCACCACCACCAGCCGCTCGTCCCGGTGGACGACCCCGATCGCGAACGGCACCCGCTCCTCGTCGGCGAAGTCCCGGTGGAACCAGAGATACCGCCCCGGCGTGTACGGATCGTCCACCCCGACGACCCCCTCCGCCCCCACCACCCGCCCCTCCCGCACCAGCCCCCCGCCGCGCTCCTCCCCGTACCGCCCCACGAAGTACTCGTACACCGTCCCCCACACCCCCGCCGCCCCGTCCGGCAGCCGAAGCCGCACGGGGTCGATGCCGTGCCGCTGGGGGAGGGGTGAATCGGGGGCCTCGCGTCTGCGTCTCACCGGCACGACTGTAGGCCCGCACCCCGGCCCGGCCGCGCCACGGGGCCGGGGCGGCGCTGGTCACACCGGTGCCCGGAAATGCAGAAAACCCCAGATCAACTGGGGTTCTCGCTGGTGTCCGAGGGGGGACTTGAACCCCCACGCCCGATAAAGGGCACTAGCACCTCAAGCTAGCGCGTCTGCCATTCCGCCACCCGGACAAGGTGTCTGCCGCTCGGCTTGCGCCCTTGCGACGTGGAAAACCATAGCAAACATTCAGGGGTGCCCGATCACGCCCGGAGGGCACGGGGGCGTGATCGGGCCGCTGCCCTTGGGGGACGGGGGCGGGCGCGGGAGGATGGGTGGGAACCACCAGGAGCGACAGCGGGAGGAATCAGCGTGAGCGAGTCGAATACGGCCCGTACCGTCTCGGGCGAGGACGAGGTCGTCGACCTCTGCCGTGAGCTGATCCGGATCGACACCAGCAATTACGGGGACCACTCGGGGCCGGGGGAGCGCGTCGCCGCGGAGTACGTGGCGGAGAAGCTCGCCGAGGTCGGGCTCGAACCGAGGATCATCGAGTCGCACCAGGGGCGCGCCTCCACCGTCGCGCGGATCGAGGGGGAGGACCCCAGCCGGCCGGCGCTGCTGATCCACGGCCACACCGATGTCGTACCGGCCAACGCCGAGGACTGGACCCACCACCCCTTCTCCGGCGAGATCGCCGACGGCTGCGTCTGGGGCCGGGGCGCGGTCGACATGAAGGACATGGACGCGATGACGCTCGCCGTCGTACGGGAGCGGCTGCGCACCGGCCGCAAGCCCCCGCGCGACGTGGTGCTGGCGTTCCTCGCCGACGAGGAGGCCGGCGGGACCTACGGCGCGCGGTATCTGGTCGACAAGCACCCGGATCTCTTCGAGGGCGTCAGCGAGGCCATCGGCGAGGTCGGCGGATTCTCCTTCACCGTCAACGAGAATCTGCGGCTCTATCTGGTGGAGACCGCGCAGAAGGGCATGCACTGGATGCGGCTGACCGTGGACGGCACCGCCGGGCACGGGTCGATGACCAACAACGACAACGCGATCACCGAGCTGTGCGAGGCCGTCGGCCGGCTCGGCCGCCATCAGTGGCCGGTGCGGATGACCAAGACCGTACGGTCCTTCCTGGACGAGCTGTCCGACGCGCTCGGCACCCCGCTCGACCCGGAGGACATGGACGCCACCCTCGCCAAGCTCGGCGGGATCGCCAAGATGATCGGCGCGACCCTGCGCAACTCCGCCGCGCCCACCATGCTCGGCGCCGGATACAAGGTCAATGTCATCCCCGGACAGGCCACCGCCCATGTCGACGGCCGTTTCCTGCCGGGGTACGAGGAGGAGTTCCTCGGCGATCTCGACCGGCTGCTCGGCCCCCGGGTCAGGCGCGAGGACGTGCACGGCGACAAGGCGCTGGAGACCAGCTTCGACGGCGACCTCGTGGACGCGATGCAGGCCGCGCTGCGGGCCGAGGACCCCATCGCCCGCGCGGTCCCCTACATGCTCTCCGGGGGCACCGACGCCAAGTCCTTCGACGACCTGGGCATCCGCTGCTTCGGCTTCGCGCCGCTGAAGCTGCCGCCGGAGCTGGACTTCGCAGGGATGTTCCACGGGGTGGACGAGCGGGTTCCGGTGGACGGTCTGAAGTTCGGAGTGCGTGTGCTTGACCGGTTCCTCGACCAGTGCTGAACCGGATCGGGTGAGGACCCGGGGGTCCCGCCGAAAGGACACTCCAATAATCGTGAGTACGTACGCCACTGACTGAAAAGAGTGAAAGGTACATCGGGCTCGTAGCCCTGCTCCCCGCTCCTCGTTACAGGTGGTGCGGTCCGCGGCTGGGACCGCTTTGTCAACGAGGAGGAACAATGATCAAGAAGGTCGTCGCCGCTGCGGCAGCCACGGGTGGCCTGGTACTCGCGGGTGCGGGTGTCGCCATGGCCGACGCCGGTGCCCAGGGCGCCGCAGTCGGCTCCCCCGGTGTGATCTCCGGCAACGCCGTTCAGGTGCCCGTTCACGTCCCGGTGAACGTGTGCGGCAACACGATCGACATCGTCGGTCTGCTGAACCCTGCCTTCGGCAACACCTGCGTCAACTCTTGACGGGGTGACTCGGCCCATCGGGGTTGAGGTGTGAACCCGGCGGTCCCGGAGCGCGTCTCACGCGCTCCGGGACCGCCCCGCATTTCCGCTCCCGGGCACGGGCCCGGAAGCTTCTGAAGAAGGCAGGAAAGCTACCTATGCGACTGGTCACTCGCAAGACCATGATCACCATGGCGGCGGCGGGCGGCGCGCTCGCGCTGGGCGGCGGCTACGCCCACGCCGGCGCCGACGCCAACGGAGGAGCCTCGAACTCGCCGGGCGTCGCGTCCGGGAACTCGGTTCAGGTTCCCGTCCACGTGCCCGTCAACGCGTGCGGCAACACCGTGAACATCGTCGGTCTGCTCAACCCCGCGTTCGGCAACGAATGCGCCAACGTCTCCGGCAGCACCGCGCCCGCCGCACCGACCGCCCCGGGCGGCTCCCACGCGGGCGGCCAGCCGGGCGGGGCCCCCTCCGGGGCGCAGTCCGGCGGCGGCGCCCAGGCGAACGGGGGCGCCGCCAACTCACCCGGTGTCGGCTCCGGCAACAACGTCCAGGCCCCGGTCGACGTCCCCGTGAACGCCTGCGGCAACACGATCGACGTGGTGGGTCTGCTCAACCCGGCGTTCGGCAACGACTGCGCCAACGACTCGGCTCCCGTCCCGGTCAAGCCGCCCGTGAAGCCCACGGAGCCGCCGCAGCCGCCCACCCCGGGCAAGCCGGCTCCCCCCGAGCCGAGCGAGCCCCCCACCGTCCGGCCGCCCGGCGGCACCGACAACCACGTCCGCACCCCGGAGACCCCCGCCCACAAGGCGAACAGCTCCATCAGCAAGGCCGCGGAGCAGCCCGAGGCCCTGGACGAGCTGGCGCGGACCGGCGTCGACTCGCTCGGTCTCACCATCCCGATCGGAGCGGGCATGATGCTGGCGGGAGTGGTGCTGTACCGGCGCGCCCGCGCCCGCGCCTGAACCAGGGGCCACCCTCACCCCGGAGTGGGTCCCGCGCCGGGCGGGACCCACTCCTCGGCGGTTCACCAGGTGGCACGCACCTGGCGGATGATCCGGCGGCGCAGCCGTACCCTTCGGCTGCCGTTCCGGTGCAGCGTCAGTCGGTCCAACTCCCAGTGTCCGTACTCGGCGTGGTCGGTCAGCAGACGCGTCGCCTCCGCGCGGGAGACCCCGCGAGGCACATACACATCGACAAATTCGTATTCCGGCATCGCATCTATTGTGCGGGCACCGGCCCGGTACGGATAGCGTCTGCACTATGTCTGATGCTGCGCCGCCCACCGCTGACGAGGTACGTGCCGCCGCCGAGGCGGTCAAAGCCGCACTGGACCGCCACCTCGCGGCGGTCGAGAACCGCACGGGAGAGGACGACCCGGCCGTCTACGACGCGTTCAACGCCCTGGCCGTCGCGGCGGAGGCCTACGACGAACGCCTCTACGACCGCTATGACGAAGTCACCCCCTTCGAGATCCCCGGAGCCGATGAATCGCTCCCGGCGTACGGGGGCCCGGAGGAACCCAACGCCCTCAGCGTGCTGATCCGCCGCGACTACGCGGTGGTGGAGCCGGGGCGGCTGCTCTCCCAGGCCCGGCGCATCGCCGACCTCGATCCCGACGAGGACGCGCCGGAGCGCTCCCGGACCGCCGCCACCCGGGTGCACGCGGCGCTCGGTCTGGTCTTCGGCGAGTACGAACCGGACGAGATCGCCTCCCGGCACAAGGAATTCGGACTGGAGGAGGGCGACTCCACCCTCTGGGTCTCGGCCCTGGACGATCTCGCCGACCCGGGGGAGTGGCTCAGCGCGCCCTTCGAGACGGCCGACCCGCAGCGGGTGGTCATCCGCTTCGACGTCAGCTCCGTCTTCGACGAGGACGAGCTGGACGAGCTGGTGGAGGACGTGGAGGAGCTGGACGACGTCGACGAGCCGGAGCGCTGAGCACGGCACACCGACGGCCCGCCGCCCGGACCGGAAAGGTCCGGGCGGCGGGCCGTCCGCCGTCCCGTCCCTCACCCGGCGGGGGTGAGCAGCCCTTCGAGGAGGGGGCGCAGCCGGGTCGTCCGCTCCTGGGCGGGAATCTCCGCGACCGCGCGCGGCAGCGCCTGGTCCACCCCGTGCACCACGGACAGATGACGCTCGCCCCGGCCGAACGCCGTGTACACCCAGGGGCGGCTCAGGCCCCGCGCGGCATCCCCCGGAAGCACCACGACCGCCGCCGGCCAGCGCATCCCCGCCGCCTGGTGCGCGGTCAGCGCCCAGCCGTGCCGCAGCGCGGGCTCGACCCGCTCCCTGGGCACGGTCACCTCGGTCCCCTCGCAGTCCAGCCGCAGCCCCGCGGCGTCCGCCGAGACCACGGTGCCCGGCACGGTCCGGCCGGGCGCCGGGGTGTACGCCACCCGGTCGCCCGGGTCGAAGCCGCCGAACCGGCCGGGGCCGGGGTTCAGCCGCTGCTTCAGCGCCGCGTTGAGCGCGCGGGTGCCCGCGGAACCGCCATGGCCCACGGTGATCACCTGGGTCTGTTCGGTGGGCACCCCGATCGCCCGGGGCACCGAGTCGGCGACGAGCTGCACCGTGCGGTGCACGGCCTCGCCCGCGTCCCGTACCGGCACGATGACGACTTCCTTGCCGGGGGCCGCCACCCGGTTCAGCTCACCGATGCCGATGCCCGACACCAGCTCGCCGATCGGGCCGGGGTCCGGGGTCCGGGAGACCACCCCCGGGCAGACCCGGGCCGCCAGCAGATCCGCGAAGACCCGCCCGGCACCCGCCGAGCCCAGCTGGCCCGGGTCGCCGCTGAGCACCAGCCGCGAACCGTCCGGCAGCGACTCCACCAGCATCGCCGCGCTCTCCACATCGAGCAGCGGCCCGTCCAGCACCACCAGCAGATCGAGCGCGAGCGCGCCGTCCCCGTCCCGGCCGGGGCCCTCGGCGCCCGAGAGCAGCCCGGCCACCGTGACCGCCGACGGCCCGGCCGCCCGGCGGCTCCGGGAGCTGTGGACCGCGACGACGGTACGGAGCCCGAGCGCCGCGCCCGCCTCGGCGAGCGCGACCGGCTCGGCCCGGGCCGCCTCGCCGCCGGTGTGGGTCACCAGTCCGCTCGCGGCGACCGCCCGGACCAGTTCGGTGGGGTCCGCGGATGCCCACCGGTCGTCCGCGCCCGAACGGGCGAGCCGGGCCAGACCGTCCGCGAGGCTCTCCTCGGCCATCGCGTAGCGGTCGAGCCCCAGCAGCACCGGACCGCCCCCGGCGGCCGGCGCCTCGTCGGCCGGCTCCCCGGTGCCGGTCTCCCCGCCGGCTGCCTCCCCGGTCTCCTCCGTCTGTTCGGTCTCGTCCGTCTGTCCGGTCTCGCCGGTCTCGACGGGGCCGTCCTGGAACAGCAGGACGGCCCCGTCGGCCACCGCCTGCTCCAGCGCTCCGTCCGGGTCGGGCACCGAGCGCTCGGCCAGTGCGCCGCGCACCGACGACGACTCCAGCGCGGTGTGACCCCGCAGCGCCGCCTGCTCCAGGTGCCAGGCGACCAGCGCCGACGTCCGACGCTCGTCACCCGGGCCGCACTCGCCGCCGAGCAGCGCGCGGGCGAAGCCGTCGGCCTGTTCGGGCCGCACCCCGGGGACGGAGAGCAGCAGCCAGGGGTCCGCCCGCAGGGCCTGGGCGGCCTGCTCGCCGAGCGTCTCGGCCGCCGGGGCCGCCAGCGCCTCGGGCGCGCCGCCCTCGGCGAGCACCGCCCGTACCCCCGTGACGGTCTCCGGCGCGGTCGCCGGGCCGGAGACCGACTCCGGCGCGGCGGCGGGCGGGCGCACCGGCCGCGCCCTCTGCTCCGGGGGCGCGGCGGGCGCGGGGGTGCCCTGGAAGACGGTGGGCGGCTTCTCGCCGCTCTCGACCGCGCGCACCGCCGCGAGCAGCTCGGCCGCCGTGCCGCTGAGCTTGGCCCCGCTCGCCACCGGCCCGGACTTCTCGGCCTTCCGGCGCTCGATCCGTGCCCGTGTCTCGCGCTGCGCGGCGATCTCCGCCTCGGTCTCGCTCAGCGCGGCGGCGGCCACGCTCTCCTCCGCCGCGCTGTCCGAACCGCCGGAGCCGTCCCCGTCGGCTGCGTCGGCCCCGTGGGCCTCGCCGGTCGGGTTCTCCGCGCCGCTTCCGTGGGCCTCGCCGGTCCGGTCCTCTGTGCCCTCCGCGCCGGCCGGCGCGGACGCGCCGCTCCCGTCGGCCCCGTGCGCGCCCGCCTCCGGCGCGGTGCCAGCGGCCGGGCCGGCCTCGCCCTCCCCGGGGGCCGGGGCGGCATCCGCGCCGCTCCCCGCCGCTCCGGGCGCGGCCGTCCCCGCGCCCGGGTCCGGTGCCGGCGGGGCCGCCGCCCCCTTTGTCCCCTCGGGCTCGCGGTCATCGGCGGCGGTGGCGGCCGGGGGTTCGGGGTTCGGCCCCCGGGAAGACGCGGTCACAGCGTGCTCCAGTCCTGATCGGGATAGCGGTGCACGGGCGCCGACACATCGTCCAGCGCCCGGCAGATCTCGTCCGGAAGCGTAAGCGCCTCCACTGACAGTGCCGCCATCAGCTGCTGCGCGTTGCGCGCGCCGATGACGGGGGCGACCACCCCGGGGCGGTCCCGCACCCAGGCCAGGGCCACCTGGAGCGGCGTCGTCGCCAGCCCGTCGGCCGCCGTCAGCACCGCGTCCACGATGCCGTCGGCCGTCTCGTCGAGATACGGCTCCACGAAGGGGCCCAGCAGCTCGGACGCGCCCCGGGAGCCCGACGGTGTGCCGTGCCGGTACTTGCCGGTGAGCACGCCCCGGCCCAGCGGCGACGACGGCAGCAGGCCGATCCCCAGATCGAGGGCGGCGGGCAGCACCTCCCGCTCCACCCCGCGCTGGAGGAGCGAGTACTCCATCTGTGTGCTGGCCAGACGGGTGCGCACCCCGGGCGCCGCCAGCTGCCAGGTCGCCGCCTTGGCCAGCTGCCAGCCGCAGAAGTTGGACACCCCCGCGTAGCGGGCCCGGCCGCTGCTCACCGCGATGTCGAGCGCCTGGAGGGTCTCGTCCAGCGGGGTCCGCGGATCGTAGGCGTGGACCTGCCAGAGGTCCACGTAGTCCGTGCCCAGCCGGGCCAGCGAGCCGTCCAGCGAGGCCAGCAGATGCCCGCGCGAGCCGTCGAACCGGCGGTCAGGGTCGGGCACACTGCCCGCCTTCGTCGCTATCACCAGATCCCGCCGCGGCACCAGCCGCTCCACCAACTGCCCCAGCAGATACTCCGCGTCCCCGCCCCCGTAGACATCGGCGGTGTCGACCAGGGTCCCTCCGGCCTCCCAGAACGCCTTGAGCTGATCCGCCGCGTCGTGCTCATCGGTGTCCCGGCCCCAGGTCAGGGTGCCGAGACCGATCCGGGACACGCGCAGGCCGGTGCGGCCGAGATGCCTCTGCTCCATGACCGCTGAGGTTACTGGCCAGGGGCCCGCGCCGAGAGGGCCTGTGGACAACCTCCGGCGGGGGCGGGGGCCCTGACGGATCGCGGTCACCCGCGCTAGAGTCCCCGGAACACGGACGTTACTGATCAGTAAGAGGGAGCGGTTATGCGGCTCGGCATCAACCTCGGCTACTGGGGCGCGGGGATGGACAGCGACAATCTCGCGGTCGCCCAGGAGGCCGACAGGCTCGGCTACGACGTCTGCTGGGCGGCGGAGGCGTACGGCTCCGACGCCCCCACCGTCCTGGCCTGGGTCGCCGCCCGGACGGAGCGGATCGACGTCGGCTCCGCGATCATGCAGATCCCGGCCCGCCAGCCCGCCATGACCGCGATGACCGCCGCCACCCTCGACTCCCTCTCCGGCGGACGCTTCCGGCTCGGCCTCGGCGTCTCGGGACCCCAGGTCTCCGAGGGCTGGTACGGGGTGAAGTTCGACAAGCCGCTCGCCCGCACCCGTGAGTACGTCGAGATCATCCGCCGTGCCATGACCCGGGAGCGCCTCTCCCACCAGGGCGAGCACTGGACCCTCCCGCTGCCGGACGGCCCCGGGAAGCCCCTGAAGCTCACCGTCCACCCCCAGCGCGAGCACATCCCCCTCTACATCGCCGCGATCGGCCCCAAGAACCTGGAGCAGACCGGTGAGATCGCCGACGGCGCGCTGCTGATCTTCCCCTCCGCCGAGCATCTGGAGTCCACCGCGATCCAGTATCTGCGCGCGGGCCGGGAGAAGGCCGGGAAGACCATGGAGGGCTTCGACGTCTGTCCCACCCTGCCGCTGGCCGTGGGCGAGGACACCGACGCGCTCGCGGATCTGTTCCGCCCGTACACCGCCCTCTACGTCGGCGGCATGGGCAGCCGCAAGCAGAACTTCTACAACCAGCTCGCGCGGCGCATGGGGTACGAGAAGGAGGCCGCCGAGATCCAGGACAAGTACCTCGCCGGTGACAAGAAGGGCGCGGCGGCGGCCGTCCCCGGGCGGCTGATCGACTCCACCACCCTCCTCGG
Organism: Streptomyces sp. NPDC001889; assembly: GCF_053594535.1. Taxonomy (NCBI): domain Bacteria; kingdom Bacillati; phylum Actinomycetota; class Actinomycetes; order Kitasatosporales; family Streptomycetaceae; genus Streptomyces; species Streptomyces sp. NPDC001889. The sequence goes on along the minus strand of NZ_JBSFER010000004.1, from coordinate 194,606 downwards.
CTCCGTCGAGCGGATCGCCGACCGGATGCGGGAGTACGCGGCGGCCGGGGTCACCACCCTCACCCTCGCCCCGGCCGGCTTCACCCTGGAGGAGCGCCTCACCGCACTGCGCGCGGGCACCGAGGCCCTGGAGCGCGCCGGGCTCGCCTGACCGCCCCCCGCCCCGGTCCGGCCCGTGCCCACCCGCCGGCCCGGACCGGGGCCGTACCACCGCGAATGTCGCCCGTTCGGGGCGTTTGCGGGCCCCAGCTGTTGCCCCCACCCGTCCACCGCGTGTGACGCTGTCACCGGGGTGCCCTCAGGAGGTGGCAGTGATGCTCTCGGCCCGGAGCCTGTTCCAGGAAATCATCGACCACGACGACGCCTACCGGCTCTTCTGCTCCATCGCGGCCAGCGGCGAGTCCCAGGGCGGCTGGGAGAACGGCCGGATCGCCGCCCTGGTGCCCGAGGGCATGCGCGCTCTCGCGCCGAGGATCAGCCGGCACGGGGCCGACGAGGACAAGCACGGCCGGATCTTCAACGCGCTGCTGCGCAAGCGCGGTCTCGAACCGGTCCCGGTCCCGCCCGAGGCGGACTACACCATGCTCCTGGAGCGCCAGGGCATCGGCCTCACCCACGAGAAGCTGCGCCGCGACGAACCCCTCACCGAGGAGGACATCGTCGTCTACCTCGCGCACAGCCGGGTCACCGAACAGCGCGCCGCCGACCAGATGGACATGCTGGTCCGGCACTTCGGCGACCACCCCGAGGTCGGCAAGGCCATCCGGATGATCGCCCATGACGAGGAGAACCACCTCGCCTACTGCCACGAGGAGCTGCTGAGCCTCGCCGCCGCCGGGCACGGCCGCACCATCCACCGCGTCCTGCGCCGGAGCGCCCTCGCCGAGATCCGGGTCTACCGCGAGGTGAGCCTCGCCGTCATGGACCACATGGGCCGGCTGCTGCACTGGCCCGCCGCCAAGTCCGCGCTCCTCGCCACCGGCATCCGGGGGCTCTACGGATACGAGCGGCTGGGCGGCTGGCACCGGATGATCTCGCTCGCCATGCCCGAGCGGCGCGGCGCCCTCGACGGCCCGCCGATCCCCGCGCACGCCTTCTGAGATCCCCGGCCGGCCGGGGATCTCAGAGCCAGCCCCGCCGCTTGAACAGCCGGAACAGGCCATAGACCGCGCCCACCATCACCACCAGAACGGCGGGATACCCCCCGACCCACCGCAGCTCCGGCATGTGCTCGAAGTTCATGCCGTAGATCCCCGCCACCATCGTCGGGACCGCCGCCATCGCCGCCCACGCCGAGATCTTGCGCATGTCGTCGTTCTGCCGCACCCCCTGCTGGGCCAGATGTGCCGCCAGGATGTCCGACAGCAGCCGGTCCAACGCGTCCACCTGCTCGTTCGCCCGGGTCAGATGGTCGCTGACATCGCGGAAGAACGGCTGTGACCGCTCACTGACGAACGGCACCCCGGCGCTCGCCAGCCGGGTCATCGGCCCCGCCAGCGGACCGGTCGCCCGCCGGAACTCCAGCAGCTGCCGCTTGAAGACATAGATCCGTGCCGCCGTCGGGGTGCGCGCCGGGCCAGGACTCGCCGACCCGCCGGGGGCGAAGACATCCGCCTCCATCTCCTCCAGGTCCACCTGGAGCTCCTCCGCCACCTCGATGTAGTGGTCGACCACCGCGTCACTGATCGCGTACAGCACCGCCGTCGGCCCGTGCGCCAGCACCTCGGGCTCGGCCTCCAGCCGGGTGCGCACGGCGGCCAGCGGCGCGCCCTCGCCGTGCCGGACGGTCACCACGAACGAGTCGCCGATGAAGAGCATCAGCTCTCCCGTGGAGACCGTGTCGCTCCGGGGCTCGTACACCACCGGTTTGAGGACCACGAACAGCGAGTCGTCGTACACCTCCAGCTTGGGGCGCTGATGGGCCCGCAGCGCGTCCTCCACCGCCAGCGGATGGAGCCCGAACTCCGACTTGACCAGCTCGAACTCCTCCTCTGTCGGCTCGTGCATCCCGATCCAGAGGAAGGCGTCACCGCGCTCCCTGGCCAGGGCGAGCGCGTCGGACAGGTCGCCTGGACCCTCGGTGCGGTGTCCGTCCCGGTAGATGGCGCAGTCCACGATCACAGCGCGCATTCTCCCGCCCGCGCCACCCCGGCGCACCCCAGGGCGTGCGGCGCCCTAGGCTTGCGGACATGGCCACGCTGATCCTGGTACGTCACGGACGCTCGACCGCCAACACCGCCGGACTGCTCGCCGGCTGGACCCCGGGTGTGCACCTCGACGAGCGGGGCGCCCAGCAGGCCGCCTCGCTCCCCGGGCGCCTCGCGGGGGTGCCCCTCGCCGCCGTGGTCAGCAGCCCGCTGGAGCGGTGCGTACAGACGGTTCAGCCGCTGCTGGACGCCCGGCCGGGCCTCTCGCTCCGCACCGACGAGCGGATCGGCGAGTGCGACTACGGCGACTGGTCGGGCCGCAAGCTGGCGGAGCTGGCCGGCGAGCCGCTGATGGAGGTCGTCCAGCAGCACCCCTCGGCGGCGGCGTTCCCCGGCGGCGAGTCGATGCGGGCCATGCAGGCCCGCGCCGTGGACGCCGTGCGCGACTGGAACGCCCGGATCGACGCCGAGCACGGCGAGGACGCCGTCTACGCCATGTGTTCCCACGGGGACATCATCAAGTCGCTCATCGCCGACGCGCTCGGTATGCATCTCGATCTCTTCCAGCGAATCCATGTGGAACCGTGTTCCGTGACAGCGGTGCGTTACACCCGTACCCGGCCATTTCTTCTGCGTCTGGGCGACACCGGGGACCTCGCGTCGCTGGCCCCGCGCGGCGGTGGCGACCAGGGCGGCGAGGGGAACGCGGTCGTGGGCGGCGGCGCGGGCGCACCGTGATCGCCCGGCGCAGTAGGGTGGACGCGCCGAAACCCCGCAGGCCCGCCCAGGCCGTTTCCGGGTCTGTCGTTCCCGAGTCTGTCGTTCCCGAGTCTTGAGGGAGAGAGCGTGTCCCGTCAGGTGTTCCTCTACGACCCACCGGACCGGTTCGTGGCCGGTACGGTCGGGCTGCCTGGACGCCGTACGTTCTTCCTCCAGGCGTCGGCCGCAGGGCGTGTCACCAGCGTGGCGCTGGAGAAGACGCAGGTGGCAGCGCTCGCCGAGCGGATCGACGAGCTGCTCGACGAGGTCGTGCGCCGCACCGGCGGCAACGCCCCGGTGCCCGCCATGGCGCCCGCCGATGTCGCGGACACCGCCCCGCTCGACGCGCCGGTCGAGGAGGAGTTCCGGGTCGGCACCATGGCGCTGGCCTGGGACGGCGAGGAACAGCGCATGATCGTCGAGGCACAGGCGCTGGTCGAGCTGGAGGCGGACTCCGAGGAGGACCTCGCCGACGCCGAGGAGCGGCTCCTCCAGGACGAGGAGAACGGCCCGCCGATGCTGCGGGTCCGGCTGACCGGCGCCCAGGCGAGGGCCTTCGCCAAGCGCGCGCTGGACGTGGTGAACGCCGGCCGGCCGCCCTGCCCGCTGTGCAGCCTGCCGCTCGATCCGGAAGGACATGTATGCCCGCGCCAGAACGGATACCGACGGGGGGCGTGACCTCGCTGGACCTGCTCGCGCGGGGCGAGCTGACCGTGCGCGGCCGGGTCCGTGAGGCCTCCAACGCGGTGCTGTTCTGCTCCGTCTCGTACGAGGGGGAGGAGGCGTCCTGTGTCTACAAGCCGGTCGCCGGCGAGCGCCCCCTGTGGGACTTCCCCGACGGGACGCTCGCCCAGCGCGAGGTGGCGGCCTACGAGATCTCCGAGGCGCTCGGCTGGCATCTGGTGCCGCCCACGGTGCTGCGCGAGGGCCCCTACGGCGAGGGCATGGTCCAGCTCTGGATCGAGGCCGACCCCGCCGCCTCCCTGCTGGCGCTGGTGGAGGACGAGGAGCCGGGGGACGGCTGGAAAGCGGTCGGTCTCGCGGAGGTGGGGGAGGGGCGCACGGCGCTGCTGGTCCACGCCGACGACACCCGGCTGCGGAGGCTGGCGGTCCTCGACGCGGTGATCAACAACGGGGACCGCAAGGGCGGGCATCTGCTGCCCGCGCCGGACGGGGTGCTCTACGCCATCGACCACGGTGTCACCTTCCACGCGGACGACAAGCTGAGGACCCTGCTGTGGGGTTGGGCGGGGGAGCCTCTTCCGGAGGAGGCCCTGGCGGCCCTCGGGACGCTCTCCGGCGCCCTGGCGGACGGTGGCCCGCTCGTCACCCGGCTGGCCCAGTTGCTGACCCCCGCCGAAGTGGGGGCGGTACGGGCACGGGTGGCGGCCCTGCGGAGTGCCGGGGTCCACCCGGCGCCGTCCGGTGAGTGGCCGGCGATCCCCTGGCCTCCCGTCTGAGTCCGGGGCCGCCCGGGTGCGCCCGGGTCGTCCCGCCGGCCCCGGGTCGCCCGGCTGTCGCCGGTCGCTGTCGCCGGTCGCTGTCGCCGGTCGCTGTCCCCGGCCGCTGTCGCCGCGCGAGAGCACGGCGCGTGACGGAAGCGCGGGAAGTGCCGGGAGCGCGAGAAGCACGGAATCCGGCATTCCGAGCCCAGTCGCTGCTTCCCGCACATATACGTGTCACTCCGCAAGACCGCGTAACCGGCCAACCGGCGTGATCCGGTTCGTAAACGGATCAGTCATCCGGTTAGTCTCAAGGCATGCATGCCTGGCCCGCTTCTGAGGTCCCCGCCCTGCCCGGCAAGGGCCGCGACCTCCGGATCCACGACACCGCGACCGGTGGGTCCCTGACCCTCGACCCCGGTCCCGTCGCCCGTATCTATGTCTGCGGCATCACGCCGTACGACGCGACCCACATCGGTCACGCGGCGACCTACAACGCGTTCGACCTCGTTCAGCGCGTGTGGCTCGACACCAAGCGGCAGGTTCACTACGTCCAGAACGTCACCGACGTCGATGATCCGCTGCTGGAGCGCGCCATCCGCGACGGAGAGGACTGGACCTCGCTCGCCGAGCGCGAGACCGCCCTCTTCCGCGAGGACATGACCGCGCTGCGGATGCTGCCGCCGCGGCACTACATCGGCGCCGTCGAGGCGATACCCGGCATCGTCCCGCTCGTCGAGCGGCTCCGCGACGCCGGGGCCGCGTACGAACTCGACGGCGATGTCTACTTCTCGGTCGAGGCGGACCCGCGCTTCGGCGAGGTCTCCCATCTGGACGCCGAGGCCATGCGGCTGCTCTCCGCCGAGCGCGGCGGCGACCCCGAGCGGCCCGGCAAGAAGAACCCGCTCGACCCGATGCTGTGGATGGCCGCCCGCGACGGCGAGCCGGACTGGGACGGCGGCAGCCTCGGCCGCGGCCGGCCCGGCTGGCACATCGAGTGTGTGGCCATCGCCCTCGATCACCTCGGGATGGGTTTCGACATCCAGGGCGGCGGCTCGGACCTGATCTTCCCGCACCACGAGATGGGCGCGTCCCACGCCCAGGCGCTCACCGGTGAGCACCCCTTCGCCCGGGCGTACGTCCACGCCGGGATGGTCGCGCTCGACGGCGAGAAGATGTCCAAGTCGAAGGGCAATCTGGTCTTCGTCTCCACCCTGCGCCGCGAGGGCGTCGACCCGGCCGCCATCCGGCTCGCGCTGCTCTCCCGCCACTACCGGGCCGACTGGGAGTGGACCGACCAGGTGCTCCAGGAGGCCGTGGAGCGGCTCGAACGCTGGCGCGCGGCCGTCTCCCGGCCGGACGGTCCGTCCGCGGACACCCTGGTGGAGGAGGTCCGCTCGGCCCTCGCCGACGACCTCGACGCCCCGGCCGCACTCGCCGCCGTCGACCGCTGGGCCGAGCGGCAGAGCACCGGGGGCGGTACGGACGAGGGCGCGCCCGGTCTGGTCTCCCGCACCGTCGACGCGCTGCTGGGCGTGGCCCTCTGACGAGCTGACCGATGCCGGGCGGGGCGCCCCCGCCCGGCATGAGACGGACGGACGGCGGGGCGGTGTCCACCAGGACACCGCCCCGCCTTCACGCCTGCCACCGGGTCACTTCCCCGGAGAGCCCTGCCCTTCGCCTTCGCCGTCACTCCCGCTGCCGCTGTCGCCGGTGCCGCTGCCGCTGTCGCAGCCGTCGCCGTTGCTGTCCTCCGGCTGAGCCGCCGCCCCGGGGCCAGCCTTCGGGCCCCGACCGCGCCCCCGGCCCTTGACCGGGCCCGGCTCGGGAGCCGCCTCGGCCCCGGCCTCCCCACCGGACTCCGGCTCCCGCGTCTCCGGCTCCCGCGTCTCCGGCTCCCGCGTCTCCGGCTCCCGCGTCTCCGGCTCCCGCGTCTCCTGCTCCCGTGCCTCCGGCTCCGGGCGCTGATCCGGACGCGGCGGTTTCGGCGGCCGGTTCAGCCCGCCCCCGGGGTCGCGCAGATACGCTCCCCCCTCACCGCCGTCGGTCGCGACCCCCGGGCCGGGGCCCGGACCCGGACCGCCGTCCCGGCGCCGCAGATAGCGCTCGAACTCCCGGGCGATGGCCTCGCCCGACGCCTCCGGCAGCTCCGCGGTGTCCCGTGCCTCCTCCAGCGTCTGGACGTACTCCGCCACCTCGCTGTCCTCGGCGGCCAGTTGATCGACCCCGAGCTGCCACGCACGGGCGTCCTCCGCCAGCTCTCCCAGCGGAATCCGCAGCCCGATCAGATCCTCCAGCCGGTTCAGCAGCGCCAGCGTCGCCTTGGGGTTGGGCGGCTGCGACACATAGTGCGGCACCGCCGCCCACAGACTCACCGCGGGCACCCCGGCGTGGGTGCACGCCTCCTGGAGAATCCCGACGATCCCGGTGGGACCCTCGTACCGGGTCTCCTCCAGGTCCATGGTTCTCGCCAGATCCGGGTCCGATGTGATGCCGCTCACCGGCACCGGCCGGGTGTGCGGGGTGTCCCCGAGCAGCGCGCCCAGGATCACCACCATCTCCACCCCCAGCTCATGGGCGAATCCGAGGATCTCATTGCAGAACGACCGCCAGCGCATGGACGGTTCTATGCCGCGCACCAACACCAGGTCACGTGGCTTCTCGCCGCCGACCCGGACCACGGAGAGCCGGGTCGTCGGCCAGATGATCTTCCGTACTCCGCCGTCCAGCCACACCGTGGGCCGATTGACCTGGAAGTCGTAGTAGTCCTCGGCGTCCAGCGCCGCGAACACCTCGCCCTTCCATTCCCGGTCCAGGTGTGCGACCGCGGTGGAGGCGGCGTCGCCGGCGTCGTTCCAGCCCTCGAACGCGGCCACCATGACCGGGTCGATCAGCTCGGGTACCCCCTCGAGCTCGATCACCCAGTGCCTCCTTCCGACGTTGCCTTTCGTACGCCCCAACCTTACGGCTTACGAGGTGTCCCACCGCAGCCCTCGTGCACGGGCGGGTGAACTTCGGCGAGACGCCCCCGGTCCGTATCGCTACCCCACTCGCGGGAGGATTCATCCGAGCTGTGCCCCACAACCTTCGCCACGACTCTGGACGCTGGTGCTCGGGCGGCGATATACATCGGATGACCGAGAGATCCGATGTCCTCTCTCCCGGGAGTGCGCCCATGGGACAGACCGTCACGGGGTTAGCGGTCCACGACATCCGCTTCCCCACATCGGAGCGGCTCGACGGCTCCGACGCCATGAACCCGGACCCCGACTACTCCGCCGCCTATGTGGTGCTGACGACCGACACCGGCACCGAGGGACACGGCCTCTGCTTCACCATCGGCCGGGGCAACGAGATCGCCACCGCCGCCGTCGCGGCGCTGCGTCCCCATGTCGTCGGGCGCCCCGCGCCCACCACCCCGGACCGGCTCGCCGCCCTCCACACCGCGTTGACACGGGACTCACAACTGCGCTGGCTCGGACCGGAGAAGGGGGTGACGCACATGGCGGCCGGGGCCGTCGTCAACGCGGCCTGGGACCTCGCGGCCCGCCACGCGGGGCTGCCCGTGTGGGAGTTCCTGGCCGCCATGACCCCCGAGGAGATCGTCTCCCAGGTCGACTTCCGCTATCTCACCGATGTGCTCAGCCGCGAGCGGGCGCTCGCTCTGCTGCGCGCCGCCGAACCCGGCCGCGCCGAGCGCGCCGCACGGCTCCGCGCGCGCGGCTACCCCGCGTACACCACCTCCCCCGGCTGGCTCGGCTACAGCGACGAGAAGCTGGTGGGGCTCGCCAGGGAAGCCGTCGCCGACGGCTTCGGCCAGATCAAACTGAAGGTCGGCGGGGACATCGACGACGACATCAGACGGCTGCGGCTGGCCCGCGCGGCCGTCGGGCCCGATATCCGTATCGCCGTCGACGCCAACCAGCGCTGGGACGTCGACGAGGCCGTGCGCTGGATGACCGCGCTCGCACCCGACCGGCCGTACTGGATCGAGGAGCCCACCAGCCCGGACGACATCCTCGGCCACGCCGCCGTCCGCGCGGGCCAGCCCGTGATGGTCGCCACCGGTGAGCACGCGGCCAACCGGGTCGTGGTCAAGCAGCTGCTCCAGGCCGGTGCGGTGGACTTCCTCCAGATCGACGCCGCCCGGGTCTGCGGGGTCAACGAGAATCTGGCGATCCTGCTGCTCGCCGCGGAGTACGGGGTCCCGGTCTGTCCGCACGCGGGCGGGGTGGGGCTGTGCGAGCTGGTGCAGCACCTCGCGATGTTCGACTACGTCGCCGTCTCCGGCAGCTGGGAGGACCGGGTCATCGAGTACGTCGACCATCTCCACGAGCACTTCACCGATCCGGTGGTCGTCTCGGACGGGCGCTACCGGGCCCCCACCGCCCCCGGGTTCTCCGCCCGGATGCGCCCCGGGTCGATCGCCGCCCACCGCTACCCGGACGGGCCCGTCTGGCGGGCCCGCCGCGCCGCCGGGGAGCCCGCCCCATGAGCGGCCCCGCGCCGGACGGCGGCCGGGAGACCGGTGGCGAAGCCGTGTTCGACGGGATGAACGCGCTGGTCACCGGCGGTGCCTCCGGAATCGGCGCGGCCGTGGCCCGGCTGCTGCTGAGGCACGGCGCCCGGGTCGCGGTGCTCGACCGGGAGTGCGGGGGAGCGCCCCCGGGGGCGCTCGCCCTCACCGCCGATGTCACCGACGACGCAGCCGTGCGCTCGGCGGTCGACCGGGCCGCCGCCGCGTTCGGCGCCCTGCACACCGTGGTCTCCAACGCGGGCGTCGGCGCGGTGGGCACCGTCGCCGACAACCCCGACGACGAGTGGCGGCACGTCCTCGACGTCAACCTCCTCGGGATGGTCCGGGTCGCCCGGCACGCGCTGCCGCATCTGCGCGCCTCGGCGGCCGAGCGGCCCGGCGCCGTCTCCCTCACCCACACCTGCTCCATCGCCGCGACCGCCGGCCTGCCGCAGCGCGCGCTCTACAGCGCCAGCAAGGGCGCGGTGCTCTCGCTCACCCTGGCCATGGCCGCCGACCACGTCCGCGAGGGCATCCGGGTGAACTGTGTGAACCCGGGGACCGCCGACACCCCGTGGATCGGCCGGCTGCTCGACCGGGCGGCGGACCCGGCGGCCGAGCGCGCGGCCCTGGAGGCCCGCCAGCCCACCGGCCGGCTCGTGGCCGCCGACGAGGTCGCCGCCGCGATCTGCTATCTCGCCTCACCCGCGGCGGCGGCCGTCACCGGGACGGCGCTCGCGGTCGACGGCGGTATGCAGGGACTGCGGCTGCGCCCCGGCGGCTGAGCCGCGAGTCGACCGGCGCGGGCGGACCACCCCCGGGCGGCGGTCGTCACAGGACCGTGCGCAGCCACTGCTCCACGCTCGCCACATGCACGGTCGCCCACGAGCGGGCCGCCTCCGCGTCCCCGTCCCGCAGCGCGCCCAGGATGGCCCGGTGCTCCGCCAGCGTCCGGCTGACCGCGTCCCGCTGGGTCAGCCCGCGCCACACCCGGGCCCGGGTCGTCGGCCCGGAGAGCGAGTCCAGCAGGGAGCAGAGCACCGCGTTCCCCGCGCCCCGCACGATCCGCCGGTGGAACTCCAGGTCCGCGGCCACCAGCTCCGCCACGGACGGCCGCGGCCCCAGCGCGTCCAGCCCCGCCTCCAGCGCGTCCAGTTCGTCCGCGCCGATCCGCACCGCCGCCATCGCGGTCGCGGCCGGCTCCAGAATCCGGCGCACGGCGAGAAACTCCAGCACCGTGTCGTCGCGGTGGAAATCCACCACGAAGCTCAGCGCCTCCAGCAGCAGCTGGGGATCGAGACTCGTCACATAGGTGCCGTCACCCTGGCGGACGTCGAGAATCCGGATCAGCGAGAGCGCCCGGACCGCCTCCCGCAGCGAATTGCGGGACAGCCCCAGCGCGGCGGCGAGTTCGCTCTCCCGGGGCAGCCGCTCCCCGGGGCGCAGGGCACCCGAGACGATCATTTCCTTGATCTTCTCGATGGCTTCGTCGGTGACCGCCATACCGCCCCCTGCCCCCAGGAATCATCCGATGTCTGAGGGTACAACCGAGGGGCGGCCCCCGGACCGGGAACCGCCCCACGCACGGACCTCCGGGGCCCGTGATACGCCGTGCTACTTCCTGTCGCCCAGCAGATCCGTGACCCTGGCCCGGATCTCGTCCGTCGCGAGGCCCCGGATCGTCAGCGTCGTCCGGCGGCGCAGAACGTCGTCGGCCGTCTCGGCCCACTCGTGGTCCCGCGCGTACACGACCTGCGCCCAGATCTCCGGGGCGTCCGGGTGGACGCGCTCGGCCAGCGCCGGGTCGTCGTTGGCGAGGCGCGCGATGTCGAAGGCGAGCGAGCCGTAGTGGGTGGCGAGGTGGCGCGCGGTGTCCGCCGCCATCCTCGGCCCCGGCGTGCCGCCGTCGACGAGCAGCCGGTGGGCCACCGCGTCCGGGTTGGCTATCCCCGGCAGCGGCAGCTTCCTCGGCAGCGAGGACATGGGCTCCATGTCCTCGCCCAGCGGGTGCCCGGGCAGGGCGGCCAGCTTGTTCATCACCGTACGGCCGATGTGGCGGAAGGTCGTCCACTTGCCGCCGGCCACCGACAGCATCCCGCCGCGGCCCTCGGAGACCACCGTCTCCCGCTTCGCCTTCGAGGTGTCGCCGGGACCGCCCGGCAGCACCCGCAGACCCGCGAAGGAGTAGGTGATCAGGTCCCGCGAGAGCTGCTGGTCCCGGATCGAGAACGCGGCCTCGTCCAGGATCTGCGCGGTGTCCTGCTCGGTCACCGCGACCTCGCCCGGGTCTCCCTCGAACTCCTCGTCCGTGGTGCCGAGCAGCAGCATGTCCTCCCAGGGGAGGGCGAAGGTGATGCGGTACTTGTCGATCGGGGTGGCCAGCGCGGCCTTCCACGGCGAGGTGCGCTTGAGCACCAGGTGCGCGCCCTTGGAGAGACGGATCGAAGGAGCCGCGTTCGGGTCCTCCATCCGGCGCAGGTGGTCCACCCACGGGCCGGTGGCGTTGAGCACCAGCCGGGCACTCATCCCGAACTCCGCACCGTCCGCGCGGTCCTTCAGCTCGGCGCCCGTCACCCGGCCCTTGGTGAACCGCAGCCCGGTCACCTCGGCGTGGTTGAGCACGGTCGCGCCCGCCTCGACGGCCGCGCGGACCGTCATCAGCGCCATCCGGGCGTCGTTCATCTGGTCGTCCCCGTACACGGCGACGGCCTTCAGGTTCTCGGTGCGCAGCTCCGGCACATCGCGCTGCGCCCTGGCCGCGCTGATGACATGGCCGACGCCGTCGCCGAAGGCGGAGAGCGCCGAGTACGCGAACACACCCGCGCCGAGCTTCGCGGCACCGTGCGGTCCGCCCTTGTACACCGGCAGATAGAAGGTGAGCGGGTTGGAGAGGTGGGGGGCCACCTCCCGGGAGACCGCGCGGCGCTCGAAGTGGTTCTCCGCCACCAGCTTCACCGCACCGGTCTGGAGGTAGCGCAGACCGCCGTGGAGCAGCTTGGAGGAGGCGGAGGAGGTGGCGCCGGCGAAGTCACCGGCGTCCACCAGGGCCACCCGCAGCCCGGACTGCGCCGCATGCCAGGCGGTGGAGATGCCCAGGATGCCGCCGCCGATGACCAGGAGGTCGTACGTCGCCTTGGAGAGCTGCTCCCGTGTCTCGGCACGGCTCGGGAGGGAGCCGGATGCCGGGTGCGTCCCGAGGGCCGGGACGCTCTGCGGGGTGGTCATGTCGGTTACTCCTCTTCCTCAAGCCAGCCCATGGTCCGCTCGACGGCCTTGAGCCAGTTCTTGTACTCGCGCTCACGCTGGTCGGCGTCCATGCGCGGGGTCCATTCCGCCGCCCGGCGCCAGTTGGCGCGCAGCGCGTCGGTGTCCGGCCAGAAGCCGACGGCCAGGCCGGCGGCGTAGGCGGCTCCGAGGCAGGTCGTCTCGGCGACCATCGGGCGCACGACCGGTGCGTCCAGGAAGTCCGAGAGCGTCTGCATCAGCAGATTGTTGGAGGTCATGCCGCCGTCGACCTTCAGCGATGTCAGCTCGACGCCGGAGTCCTTCGTCATGGCGTCGGTGATCTCGCGGGTCTGCCAGGCGGTGGCCTCCAGAACGGCGCGGGCGATGTGCGCCTTGGTGACATAGCGGGTGAGACCGGCGATCACCCCGCGGGCGTCGGAGCGCCAGTAGGGGGCGAAGAGGCCGGAGAACGCGGGGACGAAGTACGCGCCGCCGTTGTCCTCGACGGAACTCGCCAGGGTCTCGATCTCGGCCGCGGAGTTGATCAGGCCCATCTGGTCGCGCATCCACTGCACCAGCGAACCGGTGACCGCGATCGAGCCCTCCAGGGCGTAGACCGCCTTCTGGTCGCCGATGCGGTAGCCGACGGTCGTCAGCAGCCCGTTGTAGGAGTTGACGGGCGTCTCGGCGGTGTTCATCAGCATGAAGGTGCCGGTGCCGTACGTCGACTTGGCCTCGCCCTCCGCGAAACAGGTCTGGCCGAAGAGGGCCGCCTGCTGGTCGCCGAGGGCGGAGGCGACGGGGATGCCGTCGAGGATGCCGCCCTTGGCGTGGCCGTACACCTCGGAGGAGGAGCGGATCTCGGGCAGCACCGCCGCCGGGACCTCCATGGAGGTGAGGATCTTCTCGTCCCACTTCAGGCTGTAGAGGTTCATCAGCATGGTGCGGGAGGCGTTGGTGACGTCGGTGACGTGCACTCCGCCGTCGGTTCCGCCGGTCAGGTTCCAGATGACCCAGGAGTCCATGGTGCCGAAGAGGATCTCGCCGCGCTCGGCGCGCTCGCGCAGACCGTCCACGTTGTCGAGCAGCCAGCGGACCTTGGGGCCCGCGAAGTAGCTCGCCAGCGGCAGCCCGGTCTCGCGGCGGAAGCGGTCCTGGCCGACGTTGCGGCCCAGCTCCTTGCAGAGCGCGTCGGTGCGGGTGTCCTGCCAGACGATGGCGTTGTGGACGGGCTCACCGGTCTTCTTGTCCCAGAGCAGCGTGGTCTCGCGCTGGTTGGTGATGCCGATCGCCTTGACGTCGGCGGCCGTGATGCCCGCCTTGTCGAGCGCCCCCGCCACGACTTCCTGGACGTTGGTCCAGATCTCGGTGGCGTTGTGCTCGACCCAGCCGGGCCTGGGGAAGATCTGCTCGTGCTCCTTCTGGTCGACCGAGACGATCCGGCCGTCCTTGTCGAAGACGATGCAGCGGCTGGAGGTGGTGCCCTGGTCGATGGCGGCGATGAACGGACCGTGCCCGTGGGAGGACGTCGCCGGGGTGTGTGTGTCGCTCACGGTGTGCTCCTGCTCTGGTCTGTGGGGATACGGCTGTACCTGTGCGGCATACGGTGCGCCGTCAGGCGAACGCGAGGTGATAGATACCCGCGGCGAGCGCTCCGCCGGCCATCGGGCCGACGATCGGAATCCAGGCGTAGCCCCAGTCGGAGCCGCCCTTGTTGGGCAGCGGCAGCAGGGCGTGGACGATACGGGGGCCCAGGTCACGGGCCGGGTTGATGGCGTAGCCGGTCGGGCCGCCCAGCGAGAGGCCGATACCGACCACGACGAAGGAGGTGATCAGACCGCCGAGGATGCTCAGGCCCTTGCCCTCGTCGTTGAGGCCCTGGGTGAGCACGGCGAGCACGAGCACGACGGTGCCCAGGATCTCCGTGGCGAGGTTCTGCCAGACGACGCGGACCTCGGGTCCGGTGGAGAAGATGCCGAGGACCGGGCCGGCCTTGTTGCCGCCGTGCGGGCCCTCGATCGCCTTGTCGGCCGGATCGCCGACGATCTCCGCGTCGGTGAGGTGCGCCTGGAACTGGCCGTAGTAGGCGACCCAGACCAGCGCGGCGCCGATCATCGCGCCGAGGAGCTGACCGGCGAGATAGACGCCGAAGTTGTCCCAGACCCCGTCCTTGAGCGCGATGCCGAGGGTCACCGCCGGGTTGAGGTGGGCACCGGAGAGCGGGCCGCTGATGTAGACGGCCGTCATCACCGCGAAGCCCCACGCGATGGTGATGGCCAGCCATCCGGCGCCGCGCGCCTTGGATTTCTTGAGGGTGACGGCGGCGACCACGCCGCCGCCGAGCAGGATCAGAACGGCTGTTCCGATGATCTCGCCGATAAAGATGTCGGAGCTGGACACCGCGACTCCTTTGTCCTTCGTCCAGGGGAAGGCGGACCCCGGGTCACTCCGGAGGTCCGCGCCCTCAGGTGAGGGCGTTGCCGGCCCTTGGCGCTTGTCACACTCTAACGGGTATCGCCGGTAGGTGTTCGACAATGCCGACCGATGAACGGCAGTTTTATCCCTGGCCAACATGGCGTCAAGGGTCGTTCGACCCCAGAGCCCGATCGTTACGATGATGCGCCAGCGCGCGGGGAACCGCCCGGCGCGGGGACGGCGCGGGGGACGGCGCGGCCCGGCGCGGCCCGGCGCGGGGGTACGGCGCGGGGGTACGGGGCGGTGGTGCCGGCCGGTCCGGGCGGGGTGGCGCGGGGGTGCGGCCCCCGGCCCGGTGCCGGGGTGAGGGCCGGTCCGGCGCGGGAGCGCGGACGGTCCGGCGCGGAGGTGGCACGCGGCGAGCGCGGCCCGGCGGCCCGGCGCGGCCCACCGCGCGCGCGGCAGGGCCCCGGGCATCCCCGTGGGCGGCCCGGCGCACCCCCACGGGCCTCCGGGGGCCCGTCCCCGGCCCCACCGGCGCCCGGCGGCGCTCAGAACCGGCCGGCGCCCAGATCCCGCGAGACCGAGCGGGCGCACTCGCGCACCGCCGCCACCAGCTCCGAGCGCAGCTCCTCGCCGTCGCACACCCGCTCCACCGGGCCCGTGATGGCCACCGCCCCCACCGGCATGCGCCGGCGGTCGTGGACCGGGGCCGCGACCGCGGCCACGCCCTCCCAGGTCTCCTCGACATCGGCGGCCCAGCCGCGCGCCCGGGTGAGGGCCAGCCCCGCCTCGAACTCCTCCAGACCGGTCACGGTCCGCGGGGTGAACGCCTCCCGCTCCACTTCGAGGGCCTCGGTGTGCGCCACCGGGTCGTACGCGGCGAGCACCTTGCCCAGCGCCGTGGAGTGCAGCGGCTGCATGGCCCCCACCTCCAGCACCTGGCGGCTGTCGTCGGGCCGGAAGACATGGTGGACGATGAGTACGCCGTGCTGGTGAGCCACGCCCAGATGGACGCTCTCCCCGCTGGAGCGGGCCAGGTCGTCCGTCCAGACCAGCGCGCGGGCGCGCAGCTCGTGCACATCCAGATAGCCGGTGCCGAGCCGCAGCAGCTCCGCCCCCAGCTGGTACCGCCCCGACGCGGGGTCCTGCTCGACGAAGCCCTCGGCCTGGAGGGTCCGCAGGATGCCGTGGGCGGTCCCCTTGGCGAGCTCCAGCGAGGAGGCGATGTCCGACAGGCCCAGCCGGCGCTCCCCGCCCGCGAGCAGCCGCAGCATCGCCGCCGCGCGCTCCAGTGACTGGATGCTCTTCGCCATCGGATCGGCCCTCTCCCACTGCTGTTCGACAATGCTGAACACTAGCGGTCGATGCCGACCTCGGTCAGTGTGGAGCGAGTATCTCGTGGCGGACGGCTCCGCTGAAAGCCCCCGGCCATGGGAGTCCGCCCCGTGGGACACCACCGCCCCCATGCGCCCGCTCCGGCTACTCTTGGGTCCGTGCGCCCTCTCACCGGAGGCCGCAAAGCCGACAGCCGTCGCATCCCAGGGAGCTCATTCCATGGCCTCGTCGCCGACCTCTTCCGCCCCTTCCGCCGACAGCCGGACCCGGATCGAAGCCCTCCGCGAGGCCCTTGCCACGCGAGTCGTCGTCGCCGACGGCGCGATGGGCACCATGCTCCAGGCGCAGGACCCGACGATGGAGGACTTCGAGAACCTCGAAGGCTGCAACGAGATCCTCAATGTCACCCGCCCCGACATCGTGCGCTCGGTCCACGCGGCCTACTTCGAGGTCGGCGTCGACTGCGTGGAGACCAACACCTTCGGCACGAACTACGCGGCCCTGGCGGAGTACGACATCCCCGAGCGCGTCCACGAACTGGCCGAGGCGGGCGCCCGGATCGCCCGGGAGGTCGCCGACGAGTTCACCGCCGCCACCGGACAGCAGCGCTGGGTGCTGGGCTCCATGGGCCCCGGCACCAAACTCCCCACACTGGGCCACGCCCCCTACCTCACCCTCCGCGACGCCTACCAGCAGAACGCCGAGGGCATGATCGCGGGCGGCGCGGACGCCCTCCTGGTGGAGACCACCCAGGACCTGCTCCAGACCAAGGCCGCCATACTCGGCGCCCGCCGGGCCCTGGAGACCTCCGGACTGAACCTGCCGCTGATCTGCTCGGTGACCGTCGAGACCACCGGCACCATGCTCCTCGGCTCCGAGATCGGCGCGGCCCTGACCGCCCTGGAGCCCCTCGGCATCGACATGATCGGCCTGAACTGCGCCACCGGCCCCGCCGAGATGAGCGAGCACCTGCGCTATCTGGCCCGCCACTCCCGCATCCCGCTCTCCTGCATGCCCAACGCCGGACTGCCCGTCCTCGGCAAGGACGGCGCGCACTACCCGCTCTCCGCGCCGGAGCTGGCCGACGCCCAGGAGAACTTCGTCCACGAGTACGGCCTCTCCCTGGTCGGCGGCTGCTGCGGTACGACACCGGAGCACCTGCGCCAGGTCGTCGAGCGGGTCCGCAGCCTCACCCCGGCCGCCCGTGACCCGCGCCCCGAGCCCGGTGCCGCCTCTCTCTACCAGACGGTGCCCTTCCGCCAGGACACCTCCTACATGGCGATCGGCGAGCGCACCAACGCCAACGGCTCCAAGAAGTTCCGCGAGGCCATGCTGGAGGCCCGCTGGGACGACTGTGTGGAGATCGCCCGCGACCAGATCCGCGAGGGCGCGCACATGCTCGACCTCTGCGTCGACTACGTGGGCCGGGACGGCGTCGCCGACATGCGGGAGCTGGCGGGCCGGTTCGCCACCGCCTCCACCCTCCCGCTCGTCCTGGACTCCACCGAGGTCGATGTGATCCGGGCCGGCCTGGAGAAGCTCGGCGGCCGGGCCGTCATCAACTCCGTCAACTACGAGGACGGCGACGGTCCCGACTCCCGCTTCGCCCAGGTCACCCGGCTGGCCCAGGAGCACGGCGCGGCCCTGATCGCCCTCACCATCGACGAGGAGGGCCAGGCCCGGACCGTCGAGCACAAGGTCGCCATCGCCGAGCGGCTCATCGCCGACCTCACCGGGAACTGGGGAATCCTGGAGTCGGACATCCTCATCGACACCCTCACCTTCACCATCTGCACCGGGCAGGAGGAGTCCCGCAAGGACGGCATCGCCACCATCGGGGCCATCCGCGAGCTGAAGCGCCGCCACCCCGATGTGCAGACCACCCTCGGCCTCTCCAACATCTCCTTCGGCCTCAACCCGGCCGCCCGCATCCTGCTCAACTCCGTCTTCCTCGACGAGTGCGTCAAGGC
This sequence comes from Streptomyces sp. NPDC001889, assembly GCF_053594535.1. Taxonomy (NCBI): domain Bacteria; kingdom Bacillati; phylum Actinomycetota; class Actinomycetes; order Kitasatosporales; family Streptomycetaceae; genus Streptomyces; species Streptomyces sp. NPDC001889. The sequence continues at coordinate 176,794 of NZ_JBSFER010000004.1, read as the reverse complement.
CGGCCTGGACTCCGCCATCGTCCACGCCTCCAAGATCCTTCCCATCGCCCGCTTCGACGAGGAGCAGATCAAGGTCGCGCTCGACCTGATCCACGACCGCAGGGCCGAGGGGTACGACCCGCTCCAGCGGCTGATGGCGCTCTTCGAGGGCGTCAACACCAAGTCCATGAAGGCGGGCAAGGCCGAGGAACTGCTCGCCCTCCCGCTGGACGAGCGGCTCCAGCGGCGCATCATCGACGGCGAGAAGAACGGTCTCCAGGCCGACCTCGACGAGGCCCTCCAGGACCGGCCCGCCCTCGCCATCGTCAACGACACCCTCCTGGAGGGCATGAAGGTCGTCGGCGAGCTGTTCGGGTCCGGCCAGATGCAGCTGCCGTTCGTGCTCCAGTCCGCCGAGGTGATGAAGCTCGCGGTCGCCCATCTGGAGCCGCACATGGAGAAGTCCGACGCGGAGGGCAAGGGCACCATCGTGCTCGCCACCGTCCGCGGCGATGTGCACGACATCGGCAAGAACCTGGTCGACATCATCCTCTCCAACAACGGCTACAACGTGGTCAACCTGGGGATCAAGCAGCCGGTCTCGGCGATCCTGGAGGCCGCCGAGGAGCACCGCGCCGATGTGATCGGCATGTCCGGCCTGCTGGTGAAATCCACGGTGATCATGAAGGAGAACCTCCAGGAGCTCAACCAGCGCAAGATGGCCGCCGACTACCCCGTCATCCTCGGCGGCGCCGCCCTCACCCGCGCCTATGTCGAACAGGATCTGCACGAGATCTACGAGGGCGAGGTGCGCTACGCCCGGGACGCCTTCGAGGGCCTGCGGCTGATGGACGCGCTCATCGCGGTCAAGCGCGGTGTCCCCGGGGCGGTGCTGCCCGAGCTGAAGCAGCGCCGGGTCAGGCCCGCCGCGACCGCGGTCGTCGAGGAGCGCCCCGAGGAGGGCGCCGCCCGCTCCGACGTCGCCATCGACAACCCGGTGCCCACACCTCCCTTCTGGGGCACCCGGGTCATCAAGGGCATCCAGCTCAAGGAGTACGCCTCCTGGCTGGACGAGGGCGCCCTCTTCAAGGGGCAGTGGGGCCTCAAGCAGACCCGGGCCGGCGACGGACCCTCGTACGAGGAGCTGGTGGAGAGCGAGGGACGGCCCCGGCTGCGCGGCTGGCTGGAGCAGCTCCACACCCGCAACCTCCTGGAGGCCGCCGTCGTCTACGGCTACTTCCCCTGTGTCTCCAAGGGCGACGATCTGATCCTGCTGAACGAGGACGGCTCCGAGCGCACCCGTTTCTCCTTCCCCCGCCAGCGCCGGGGCCGCCGGCTCTGCCTCGCCGACTTCTTCCGCCCGGAGGAGTCCGGCGAGACCGATGTCGTCGGCCTCCAGGTCGTCACCGTCGGCTCCAGGATCGGCGAGGCGACGGCCGAGCTCTTCGCCTCCGACTCCTACCGCGACTACCTCGAACTGCACGGGCTCTCCGTCCAGCTCGCCGAGGCGCTCGCCGAGTACTGGCACGCCCGGGTCCGCGCCGAACTCGGCTACGGGGGCGAGGACCCCGACGCCGTGGAGGACATGTTCGCGCTGAAGTACCGGGGCGCGCGGTTCTCCCTCGGCTACGGCGCCTGCCCGGACCTGGAGGACCGGGCGAAGATCGCCGACCTGCTCCGGCCGGAGCGGATCGGCGTGGAGCTGTCGGAGGAGTTCCAGCTCCACCCCGAGCAGTCCACCGACGCCATCGTCATCCACCACCCCGAGGCCAAGTACTTCAACGCGCGCTAGGGAGTTTCTTTCGGGTCGGTCGGGTCGGGCCGGACCGGCGAGGCGCGGTGCCGGGGCTCGCGAGCCCCGGCAAGATCCGCAAGAGACGACCTGGCCGCGGACCGCGGCGGTACGGGAGGGGGCGGCGGGGCCGCCGGGCCGCCGAACGCCCCCTTCCGATTTCCCCGGGCGCTCGCGCCGCCGCAGTCGTACACTTGTCGGTCCCAAGCAGGCCGGTCGCCTGTCCCCGCGGGAGAGCCGCGGGGAGAGTCGGCCGGCCTTCTCGTCCCTTCCGGAGGTGTGCCGATGACCAGTACGGTCCCCGCGTCCCTGACCCGTACGGCCGAAGGCCGCCCCGAGCCCGGCCAGGCGGGTGCCGCGGGCCTGGAAGCGGTCTTCCTGGACATGGACGGCACCCTGGTGGACACCGAGGGCTTCTGGTGGGACGCCGAGGTCGAGGTCTTCGCCGGCCTCGGCCACACCCTGGACGAGGCCTGGCGCGATGTGGTCGTCGGCGGCCCGATGACCCGCAGCGCGGGCTTCCTCATCGAGGCCACCGGCGCCGACATCGCGCTGCCGGAGCTGACCGTGCTGCTCAACGACCGGTTCGAGGCCCGGATCGACCGCGGCGTGCCGCTGATGCCGGGCGCCGAGCGGCTCCTCGCCGAACTCGCCGCCCACCGGGTGCCCACCGCCCTGGTCTCCGCCTCCCACCGCCGCATCATCGACCGGGTCCTGGCCTCCCTCGGCCCCGCCAACTTCACCCTCTCGGTCGCCGGTGACGAGGTGGAGCGCACCAAGCCGCACCCCGACCCCTATCTGCTGGCCGCGCGGGGGGTCGGCGCCGACCCCTCGGGGTGCGCCGTCATCGAGGACACCGCAACCGGAGTCGCCTCCGCGGAGGCGGCCGGCTGCCGGGTGGTCGCCGTGCCCTCGGTCGCCCCGATCGCGCCCGCCGCCGGCCGGGTCGTCGTCGGCTCCCTGGAGGAAGTGGATCTCCGGTTTCTCCGCACACTGATCACTCCCATGAACTGAAACCCGCACCGTGCGTGATTCCCGGAAATAGGGAACCCGGGAACCCGTGAAGCCGGGAACGCGAGAAGGCCGGGAGACGACCGGGAACCCGGGGAAGGCGGGAAAGCAGGGAAGTCCCGGGAGGCAAGTGGCGAAACGCGCCGGATATTCACCACCTGGCCTGATCCGCGTTTATGCAGGACCCCTCCGATAAGTCACCCGGCGTGACATTCATCACCGAAACCGCCCTGAACCCCACGGTCCAGGGCGGTCGTGGATGTGCCTGCGGCACCCGCATTCGGTGCTTTGTGTCCACATTCATGGAGCCGTGTACGAAACATTCCATGGCATGGCCATCCACACACCGACACAAGTGATCACTGAGCGAATACAGAGCCGCTCAGGCCCGGTGAAGCCGGCCTCTTCGCGCCGACTAATCTCTTCGCGAGTCCTCGCCGCACCACCGACGCGCCCGCGGTCGCAGAACCGCCGCGAAACACAGGACCGGTCGGTCTTCATTCCACGGACCGATCGCACCGCCCCACAGGGCGGCGCGGCGAAGCCTCCCGTAACAGGCTGTATCCCAGTGCCGGATGAGGAGAACGTCCAGGATGAACCGCAAGACTCTGGTGCTGCCGGCCGTGGTCGGTCTGCTCGCGCCCGTACTCGTCGCCTGCGGCAGTACGGACGGCGGGGCCGGTGGCGGCGACGCCATTGTCGTGGGCACCACGGATAAACTCGTCGCGGACAAGGACGCGCCCGCGCCCCTGGACCCGGCCTTCGCCTATGACACCGGCTCCTGGAACGTACTGCGCCAGACCGTCCAGACGCTGATGCACGCCCCGCGCGGCGGCGGCGAGCCCGTTCCGGACGCCGCCGAGAGCTGCGCCTTCACCGACAACGCCTCCCAGAGCTACCGCTGCGAGCTCCGCGCCGATCTGAAGTTCTCCGACGGCACCGAGCTGACCGCCGAGGACGTCAAGTTCTCCATCGAGCGGCTGCTCGCCATCAACAGCGACAACGGTGCCGCGGCCCTGCTGGCGAACATCGACACCATCGAGGTCAAGGGCGACCACGAGATCGTCTTCCATCTCTCCACACCGGACGCGACCTTCCCGTACAAGCTCTCGACGCCGGCCGCCGCGATCCTCAACGAGAAGACGTACGACGCGAAGAAGCTCCGCGACGGCTTCGAGGTGGACGGCTCCGGGCCGTACACGATGAAGGCGTCCGCCAAGGACGGCGCGATCACCAAGGTCGTGTTCAACAAGAACGGCTCCTACAAGGGCGACCTCGAACTCCGGAACAGCAAGGTCGAACTGCGGATCTTCAAGGACTCCGCGGCCATGACCAAGGCCCTGGAGAAGGGCGACATCGATATCGCCACCCGCGAGATCGCCTCGGACCACATCGCCAAAATGCTGGACAACCCCGACAAGGACATCCAGCTCACCGAGCTGCCCGGCCTCTCGATCCAGTACCTCGCCTTCAACACCGAGCACCCGTCAGTGAAGGACAAGGCCGTGCGCCAGGCCATGGCCGCGCTCATCGACCGCGGCCAGATCGCCGGCGATGTGCACAGCTCCACCGCCGAACCGCTGTACTCCCTCATCCCGTCGAGCGTCAGCGGCCACAAGAACAGCTTCTACAACAAGTACGGCGACCCCAGCCTGAAGCGGGCCAAGGGCTACCTCCGGGACGCCAACATCACCACCCCGGTGAAGCTCACCCTCCACTACGCCTCCGACCGGTACGCGGTCGAGGAGTTCGAGGTCATCCGCGACCAGCTCAACGCGTCGGGGCTCTTCTCCGTCACCGTCAAGGGCGCCGAGTGGTCCGCCTTCCGCGCCGCCGGGCAGCGCGGCGACTACCCCGTCTACGGCCTCGGCTGGGTCCCCGACTTCCCGGACCCGGACAACTACATCGCCCCGTTCCTGGAGAAGGACAACTTCCTCGGATCGCCCTATGTGAGCACCGAGGCCAACAAGCTCATCCCGCAGTCCCGCCGCCAGGCCGACCGCGCGGCCACCGGTGAGATCTTCGCCAGGCTCCAGGAGATCATCGCCGAGGACGTGCCGGTGCTGCCGCTGTGGCAGGGCAAGCAGTACGTCGCCGCCCGCAAGGGCATCACCGGAGTGGAGCGGCTCCTCAACGGCAGCTCCGACCTCCAGCTCTGGGAACTGGGCACCACCGGCAAGTGAGCCGCCGTCCCCGGACGGAAACAGTGGAAGCGGCGGCGGGCCCGGCCCGCCGCCGCTTCACTGTCCCGCCCGGGGGCCGTCCGCTACTGGGCGCCGGGGCGCACCAGACCGCTCTCGTACGCGTAGACAGCCGCCTGCACCCGGTCGCGCAGACCCAGCTTGGTCAGCACATGACCGACATGCGTCTTCACCGTCGTCTCGCTCACGAAGAGATCCGCGGCGATCTCCGCGTTCGACAGACCGCGGGCCACGAGCTTGAGGACCTCCACCTCGCGGTCGGTCAGCGTGTGCAGCGTGTCCGGAACCGGCTCCTCGCCGGACGGCAGATGGCCCGCGTACTTGTCGAGCAGCCGGCGTGTGATGCTCGGCGCGAGCATCGCCTCCCCGGCCGCGACCACCCGGATCGCCTGGACCAGCTCGTCCGCGGGCGCGTCCTTCAGCAGAAAGCCGCTCGCCCCCGCCCGCAGGGCCTCCACCACGTACTCGTCGAGATCGAAGGTCGTCAGCACCAGGACCTTCGCCGGACCGTCCCGTCCGGGACCGGTGATCTGGCGGGTCGCTTCAACCCCGTCCATCCGGGGCATCCGGATGTCCATGAGCACCACATCGGGCTGGAGCGCCCGTACCTGGTCGAGCGCCTGGAGACCGTCCCCGGCCTCACCGACGACCGCGATTTCCTGCTCCGCCTCCAGAATCATCCGGAAACCGGTGCGCAGCAGGGGCTGGTCGTCGACCAGCAGAACGCGGATGGCCACGGGGAACTCCTCACACTTGGTCGGGCACCATTCTGCCCTGACCCTCCGGAGCGGGGCCGACCGCCTCCGCGGCGGCTCCCGCGGGCTCCGGCCGGGGGACCGCGGGCACCGGCTCCGGACCGGCCGGCGCGGGCACCGACCCGGCCGGGGGAACACTCAGCGGATACACCGGGGGAGTGCCGCCGAACTCGGGACACACCGCCTGGTGGTCGCACCAGCCGCACAGCTTCGTGGGCCGGGGGCGCCACTCGCCCGACTCCGTCGCCGCCCGGATCGCCTCCCAGAGCGCGAGCAGCTTCCGCTCCACCCGCTCCAGATCCGCCGGGACCGGGTCGTACGTCAGCACATCGCCGCTGCCCAGATAGACCAGCTGGAGCCGGCGCGGCACCACGGCCTTCAGCCGCCAGATCACCAGGGCGTAGAACTTCATCTGGAACAGCGCGCCCTCGCTGTACTCCGGACGCGGGGCCTTGCCGGTCTTGTAGTCGACGATCCGCACCTCGCCCGTCGGCGCCACATCGACCCGGTCGATCACTCCGCGCAGCCGCAGCCCCGAATCCAGCTCGGCCTCGACGAACATCTCCCGCTCCGCCGGCTCCAGGCGCGTCGGGTCCTCCAGCGAGAACCAGCGCTCCACCAGCCCCTCGGCCTCGCCCAGCCAGCGCGCCAGCCGCTCGCCGCCCTCCTCGCCCGCGAACAGCCCGGCCAGCTCCGGCCGGTCCGCGAGCAGCCGGTCCCACTCTCCCGGGACCAGCGATTTGGCGCGCGGCGCCGTGCGCTCGGCCGCCGGGGTGTCGAAGAGCCGCTCCAGCACCGCGTGCACCAGGGTGCCCCGGGTGGCCGCCTCGCTCGGCTTCTCCGGCAGCCGGTCGATCACCCGGAACCGGTACAGCAGCGGGCACTGCATGAAATCGCTCGCCCGCGAGGGCGACAGCGACATGGGGGGCCGACCGGGCACCGACGCCTGACTTGTCCTCATGACCCAGACCCTACGGCCCGCCACTGACAGCGAGCGCAATACCATCGACGTCAGAGGCCGGTACACCGCATGATCGAAGCAGCGGAGCCACTCCGGCACCGAGACGAAGGGAACCCGTGAACGAGGACGACACGCGAGGCGAGCGCAAGCGGGCGCACACCGACGCCCAGGGGAAGGACCCCCGGGGCAGCGACCGCAAGGGCAAGCCGAAGCGCTCCGACGGCCCGGGCGGCGGAATCCTCATGGGCCGCCCCTTCGGCGTGCCCGTCTATGTCGCCCCCAGCTGGTTCCTCGTCGCCGCCCTGATCACCTGGGTCTTCGGCGGCCAGCTCGACCGGGTCCTGCCCGAGCTGGGCGGCGCCCGCTATCTCGTCTCCCTCTTCTTCGCCGTCGCCTTCTACGCCTCGGTGCTCGTCCACGAGCTGGCCCACACCGTCGCCGCGCTCCGCTTCAAGCTTCCCGTGCGGCGCATCCAGCTCCAGTTCTTCGGCGGCGTCTCCGAGATCGAGAAGGAGACCGAGACCCCGGGCCGGGAGTTCGTCCTGGCCTTCGTCGGCCCGCTGCTCTCCCTGGTCCTCGCCGGGGTCTTCTACCTCGGCATGCAGACCGTGGAGGCCGGCACCGTCCCCGGTGTCCTCCTCGCCGGCCTGATGATCTCCAACCTCATCGTCGCCGCCTTCAACCTCCTCCCCGGCCTGCCGCTCGACGGCGGGCGCATGCTCCGTGCCGTCGTCTGGAAGATCACCGGCAAACCCATGAGCGGCACCATCGCCGCCGCCTGGGTCGGCCGCGCCCTGGCCGTCGCCGTCCTCATCGGCCTGCCGCTGCTCACCCACACCGGCGCCCTCGGCAGCCCCGCCCAGGACATCGGCGGCATGGAGACCGTCACCGACGCGCTGCTCGCCGCGATCCTGGCCGCCATCATCTGGACCGGCGCGGGCAACAGCCTGCGGGTGGCCCGGCTGCGCGAGCACCTCCCCGAGCTGGAGGCCCGCACCCTCACCCGGCGCGCCGTCCCCGTCGAATCCGCCACACCGCTCTCCGAGGCTCTCCGCCGCGCCAACGAGGCGGGGGCCCGTGCCCTGGTGGTCGTCGACGGGCAGGGCGAGCCGACCGGCCTGGTCCGCGAGACCTCCATCGTGGGCGTGCCCGAGCACCGCCGTCCCTGGGTCGCTGTCAGCGGACTGGCCCAGGACCTCACCGACAGCATGCGGCTCCCCGCCGATCTGGCCGGGGAGGCCCTCCTGGACCGGCTGCGGGCCACCCCGGCCACCGAGTACCTCGTGGTCGAGGAGACCGGCGAGATCTACGGCGTACTCTCCACCGCCGATGTCGAGCGGGCCTTCGTCGCGGCGATGGCCCGGCCCCACTCCCCGGGCGGCTGAGAGCCCCGGGCCCGCCCCCTCCGCCCTCCGGGCCCGCGCACCCGGCCCCGCCCTCCCGGCCGCCCCGTCCCGGCCGCCCCGGCACGGGAGCCGCGCGCCGGGGCGGCCGGGCCGGACAGCGGGCCTCCGCGCCGCCGCGGCAGCCCGCGCGGCGTCCGCTCCGGGGCCGGTCGCCGGGCCCCGCGGGTCCCGCCCCCGCTCGCCCAGGTGCTCAGCCCCTCCCCGGGCCCGGTACGCTGGTCACATGTCCGAACCGACCGGTGCCGCCCGCCGTCGCGGGCCCTTCAAGGTCGGGGACCAGGTCCAGCTCACCGATCCCAAGGGACGCCACTACACGTTCACGCTCGAAGCCGGGAAGAATTTCCACACCCACAAAGGGTCCTTCCCGCACGACGAGCTGATCGGTGCTCCCGAGGGCAGTGTTGTCCGAACCACGGGAAACGTCGCCTACCTCGCGCTGCGCCCCCTGCTCCCCGACTATGTCCTGTCCATGCCCCGCGGCGCCGCCGTGGTCTACCCCAAGGACGCGGGGCAGATCCTGGCCTTCGCCGACATCTTCGCCGGCGCCCGCGTCGTCGAGGCGGGTGTGGGTTCGGGCTCTCTCAGCGCCTTTCTGCTGCGCGCCATCGGCGACCACGGAATGCTGCACTCCTACGAGCGGCGCGCGGACTTCGCCGAGATCGCCCAGCAGAACGTGGAGCGCTACTTCGGCGGTCCGCACCCCGCCTGGCAGCTCACCGTCGGCGATCTCCAGGACAACCTCAGCGACGCCGATGTCGACCGGGTGGTCCTCGACATGCTCGCCCCGTGGGAGTGCCTGGACGCCGTCTCCAAGGCGCTGGTGCCCGGCGGCATCCTCTGCTGCTACGTCGCGACCACCACCCAGCTCGCGCGCACCGTCGAGTCCATCCGCGAGATCGGCTGCTTCGCCGAGCCGCAGCCCTGGGAGTCGATGGTCCGCAACTGGCACGTCGAGGGCCTGGCCGTCCGCCCCGATCACCGCATGATCGGGCACACCGGCTTCCTGGTCACCGCCCGGCGGCTCGCCGACGGTGTCGAGCCCCCGATGCGCCGCCGCCGCCCCGCCAAGGGCGCCTACGGGGACGATTACGAGGGCCCCAACAAGGGCTGATCCCCTCCCTTCCCGGGAGACCTTCCGGTCCTTCGACCGAACAACGTGACACCGCCGCCGCGGAGTTCCCGCCGTACCGCACTTCGCGAACGGGAACTCCGCGGCGGCGTCGTGCTGTTCGCCCCCGGGACAGTTACCGAACCCTGACAACCCTGCCGTGTCCGGGCCCTGTGACCTGTGGCACGATGCAAACCTCCCTCCCGACGCCGCTCAGCCGGCTCCGCCTTCACAGGAGACTTCACGCGTGCAGACCTCCGCGCTCCCGGACCTCGCGCACACCAGGACCCGCCCGGTGCACTGGCTCGCCACCGCCGCCGCGATGGCCGCCGTCGTCGCGTTCGCGGGCCTCGTCCAGCCCGGCGCCGCCACCGCCTCCCACGCCGGGGAGGGGCCCACCACCCGCTCCGGCCCCGGGCCGGCGGACACCGCCGCACCCGCCCCCGACCCCGACCGGGTCACCCTCGGGCCGGAGTGCGGCCGGGCCGCCGCCGTGGTGGTGAAAGAGGCCACCGGGGATCTCGACGGCGACGGCCGGCCCGAGACCGTCGTCGCGGCACGCTGTGACGCGGGCGGCGGCAATCCGCCCAGCGGGATCTATGTGCTCGCCGCCGACCGGAAGGGCGCTCCGCGCGTGGTCGCCACCCTGCTCGACCCCGCCGAGCGGCAGAGCGTGGGGGAGCTGGCGGTACGGGACGGCGCGGTCGCGGCGACCCTGTTCGGCTACTCCTCGCCGGATGTGCCGAGCTGCTGTCCCGATGTGCGGGACAAGGCCGAATGGCGGTGGAAGGGCGGCAAGTTCCTCCGTACCGCGCAGAGCGAGCCACGGGCCCTGTGACCGCCGGGCGGAGCGGAGCCCCCGCCGGGCGGTGCGGCGGCACGGCCTTCTGACGGGAGGCCCCGGGCCCTTTCGGGGCCGGGGCGCGGCACGGCCGGGAGGGTTCGCGGGGGACGGTGGCCGGCGGACACGGCTGCCGGCGGGGCCGGCGGACAGCGGAACCGGAGGCGCGGCACCCGGTGCCCTCGCGCCCCGCGTCCCGTGGCCGGACGGCTACTCGGCGTCCGGTCCGTAGACCTCCACCCTGTCCGAAACCCGACGTACGTGGATGCAGTCACCGGGGCACTCCTTGGCGGAGTCCACCACGTCCCGCAGCAGCGGCAGCGGAACCGGAGTGGAAGCCCCCGGATTCTGCAGCAGCTCGTCGTCGGAGCTCTTGACATAGGCCAGACCGTCGATGTCCAGCTCGAACACTTCCGGGGCGTACTGAGCACAGATCCCGTCCCCGGTGCAGAGGTCCTGGTCGATCCAGACCTCCAGGGCCTCTGCGGCGCCATCGGACGGGGCCTCGTGCTGCACGGTCATGTCTCCTGCCGTTTCCTGCGTCGGGTCGAGCGTTCAGCCAAGGGATGTGAGGCAAGTCGCGCCAGCCCTGACGGGTGTTGAACACTTCGACCATACAACCGCCCGCTTTCCGATGTTGATGGGTGGGTATTCCCCTGGCACGAGGGAGAGCGCAAGGGTGAAGATCGGACACGCCCCTACCGTCTTTGTGATCTAGGGGTTTCAATCACCACCCACCCAGGTAGGGTCAGGAAGCGTCCAGCTCCCCTTGGAGGAGGTGAGGACCGTGGCAGCCCACGACGACGACATCAACCGCGGCATCCGGCCGGGGCGGGGGTCTGAAGACCCAGCCGGCCAGGTCGCCTATCTTGAGCAGGAAATCGCCGTCCTGCGCCGCAAGCTCGCCGACTCTCCGCGTCACACGAGGATTCTCGAAGAGCGGATCGTCGAACTGCAGACCAATCTGGCCGGCGTGTCCGCACAGAACGAGCGGCTCGCCAACACACTCCGTGAGGCCCGCGACCAGATCGTGGCCCTCAAGGAGGAGGTCGACCGGCTCGCACAGCCACCGGCCGGCTTCGGAGTTTTTCTTCAGGCGAACGAGGACGGCACGTGTGACATCTTCACCGGGGGCCGCAAGCTCCGGGTGAACGTCAGCCCCGGGGTCGAGCTCGACGAGCTCCGGCGCGGCCAGGAAGTCATGCTCAATGAGGCGCTCAACGTGGTCGAGGCCATGGCGTACGAGCGCGCCGGCGACATCGTCACCCTCAAGGAGATCCTGGAGGACGGCGAGCGCGCCCTGGTCATCGGCCACACCGACGAGGAGCGGGTGGTGCGGCTCGCGGAGCCGCTGCTGGACATCACCATCCGCCCCGGCGACGCCCTGCTGCTCGAACCCCGCTCCGGCTATGTCTACGAAGTGGTCCCCAAGAGCGAGGTCGAGGAGCTCGTCCTCGAAGAGGTCCCCGACGTCGACTACAACAAGATCGGCGGCCTGGGCAATCAGATCGAGCTGATCCGCGACGCGGTCGAGCTCCCCTATCTGTACCCGGACCTCTTCAAGGAGCACGAACTGCGACCGCCGAAGGGCATCCTGCTCTACGGCCCGCCCGGCTGCGGCAAGACGCTCATCGCCAAGGCCGTCGCCAACTCCCTTGCGAAGAAGGTCGCCGAAGTCACCGGCCAGCCGGCCGGAAAGAGCTACTTCCTCAACATCAAGGGACCCGAGCTCCTCAACAAGTACGTCGGCGAGACCGAGCGCCACATCCGGCTCGTCTTCCAGCGGGCCCGTGAGAAGGCCAGCGAGGGCACCCCCGTCATCGTCTTCTTCGACGAGATGGAGTCCCTCTTCCGCACCCGCGGGTCCGGTGTCAGCTCCGATGTGGAGAACACCATCGTCCCCCAGCTCCTCGCCGAGATCGACGGCGTCGAGGGCCTGGAGAACGTGATCGTGATCGGCGCGTCCAACCGCGAGGACATGATCGACCCCGCGATCCTGCGCCCCGGCCGCCTCGATGTGAAGATCAAGATCGAGCGCCCGGACGCGGAGGCGGCGAAGGACATCTTCGCGAAGTACCTGACCGCCTCGCTCCCGCTGCACTCCGACGACCTCTCCGAGCACAACGGCTCCAAGGAAGCCGCCGCTCACGCGATGATCCAGTCGGTCGTGGAGCAGATGTACGCGGAGTCCGAGGAGAACCGCTTCCTGGAGGTCACCTACGCCAACGGTGACAAGGAAGTCCTCTACTTCAAGGACTTCAACTCCGGAGCGATGATCCAGAACATCGTGGACCGGGCCAAGAAGATGGCGATCAAGGCCTTCCTCGACCACAACCAGAAGGGTCTGCGCGTCTCCCATCTCCTCCAGGCGTGCGTGGACGAGTTCAAGGAGAACGAGGACCTGCCCAACACCACCAACCCGGACGACTGGGCCCGCATCTCCGGCAAGAAGGGCGAGCGGATCGTCTTCATCCGCACCCTCGTCACCGGAAAGCAGGGCGCCGACACCGGTCGCTCCATCGACACGGTGGCGAACACCGGACAGTACCTGTAGAGGGCACCGGCTGCGGGTGCCCGGCCGGGCACCCGCAGCCGGCTGCTTTCCCCGCCGCGCGCCCGTGCCGGACCCACCCGACCGCATGAGCCACACCGCAGCAAAGAGTCAATCGATCTCCCCAGCGGCGCGGAGGCGTTCTAGGCTCTTCGGTACCGCCGGGTCGCGCAGCGCGGGACGGGCACCGCATGCGCACCGGAGCACCCCGCGGTACTTGAGCGCCGCCCCCGGACGGGAGCGTCGCAGGGCAAGGAGGGCCGCATGACCGTACGGCGAGTAATGGGAATCGAGACGGAGTACGGCATCTCCGTCCCGGGTCATCCCAACGCCAATGCCATGCTCACCTCATCCCAGATCGTCAACGCCTACGCGGCGGCGATGCACCGGGCGCGCCGCGCCCGCTGGGACTTCGAGGAGGAGAATCCGCTGCGGGACGCCCGCGGCTTCGACCTCGCCCGCGAGGCCGCCGACTCCAGCCAGCTCACGGACGAGGACATCGGCCTGGCCAATGTGATCCTCACCAATGGGGCCCGGCTCTACGTCGACCACGCGCACCCCGAGTACAGCTCTCCCGAGATCACCAACCCCCGTGACGCCGTCCTGTGGGACAAGGCCGGCGAACGGATCATGGCCGAGGCCGCCGAGCGGGCGGCCCAGCTCCCCGGCGCCCAGCCGATCCATCTCTACAAGAACAACACCGACAACAAGGGCGCGTCCTACGGGACCCATGAGAACTATCTGATGAAGCGGGAGACCCCGTTCTCGGACATCGTGCGCCATCTGACGCCGTTCTTCGTCTCCCGGCAGGTGGTCACCGGAGCCGGGCGGGTCGGCATCGGGCAGGACGGCCATGAGCACGGCTTCCAGATCAGCCAGCGGGCGGACTACTTCGAGGTCGAGGTGGGCCTGGAGACCACCCTCAAGCGCCCCATCATCAACACCCGCGACGAGCCCCACTCCGACGCCGAGAAGTACCGCCGGCTCCATGTGATCATCGGCGACGCCAATCTCTCGGAGATCTCCACCTATCTCAAGCTGGGCACCACCGCCCTGGTGCTCTCCATGATCGAGGACGGCTTCATCGCCGTCGATCTCGCCGTCGACCAGCCCGTGCGCACGCTCCACCAGGTCTCCCACGACCCCGGTCTGCGCCGGCTGGTCACGCTGCGCAGCGGCCGGACACTCACCGCGGTGCAGCTGCAGATGGAGTACTACGAGCTGGCCAGGAAGTATGTCGAGGAGCGCTTCGGGGCGGACGCCGACGAGCAGACCCGGGATGTGCTGAGCCGCTGGGAGGACACGCTCAACCGGCTGGAGAACGATCCGATGAGCCTGGCGGGCGAGCTGGACTGGATCGCGAAGAAAGAGCTGATGGAGGGGTACCGCCGCCGGGACGACCTGGACTGGGACGCCGCCCGGCTGCATCTGGTGGACCTCCAGTACGCGGACGTACGGCCCGAGAAGGGCCTCTACAACCGGCTGGCGGCCCGCGGCCGGATGAAACGGCTGCTCGACGAGGAGGAGGTCGTCCGGGCGCGCACCAAGCCGCCCGAGGACACCCGGGCCTACTTCCGGGGCCGCTGTCTGGAGCAGTACGCGGACGATGTGGCGGCGGCCTCCTGGGACTCGGTGATCTTCGATCTGCCGGGCCGTGACTCGCTCCAGCGGGTCCCGACCCTGGAGCCGCTGCGCGGCACCCGTAACCACGTCAAGGAGCTGCTGGACCGCTGCAGGACGGCGGAGGACCTGGTCCGGGTGCTGTCCGGGGGCTGAAAGGTCCCGGTCACGGGGCTAAAAGGTCCTGGTTCGGGAATCATCACCGGGAATCGTGGGGATGGTCTCCGGACGTTGGGAAAAGTGCGGGGCCGATGTCGGACCGGGCTTGTAGGGTCTGATCTTGACAGGAACGAACTCACGTCAGGGCAAACCGAGCGGGGTGAGGGACATGGCGACCAAGGACACCGGCGGCGGGCAGCAGAAGGCCACGCGTTCCACGGAGGAGGTCGAGGAGCAGGCGCAGGACGCGCAGGTCTCCGAGGATCTCAAGGAGCGCCAGGAGAAGCTCTCGGACGATGTCGACTCCGTCCTGGACGAGATCGACGACGTCCTGGAGGAGAACGCGGAGGACTTTGTGCGCTCCTTCGTTCAGAAGGGTGGACAGTAGTCCACGTGGGTGAACGCCGCGGCAGTCCCGCGGCTCTCGCCGCACCTATGGATCACTGCCGCGAGACGGGTAAGGTCCGTGGCGTACTGTGCTTCAACTGCGATGAGGCCATCGGCGCGTTGGGAGACGATCCCGGCGCCGTCCGGCGGGCTGCCGCCAACGTGGAAGGAAACTCGTGGAAGCCAACACTCGTGGCACCGGGCGTCTGCCAGCCGCCTTCCTGACGCCCGGCTCGTCCTCCTTCATGGACTTCCTGGGGAACCACTCCCCGGAGCTGCTGCCGGGGAAGCGCTCCCTCCCGCCCGTGCAGGGCGCCTTCGAGGCGCCGCACGGCACGACCATCGTCGCCACGACCTTCCCCGGCGGTGTGGTGCTCGCGGGCGACCGCCGCGCGACCATGGGGAACATGATCGCCCAGCGCGATATCGAGAAGGTCTTCCCGGCCGATGAGTACTCGGCCGTGGGCATCGCGGGCACCGCGGGGCTCGCGGTGGAGATGGTCAAGCTCTTCCAGCTGGAGCTGGAGCACTTCGAGAAGGTCGAAGGCGCGCAGCTCTCGCTGGAGGGCAAGGCGAACCGGCTCTCGACCATGATCCGGGGCAACCTGGGCATGGCCATGCAGGGTCTCGCGGTCGTTCCGCTCTTCGCGGGGTACGACGTGGACCGGGGCCGGGGCCGGATCTTCTCGTACGACGTGACCGGGGGCCGCTCCGAGGAGCTGGGCTTCGCGTCCACCGGCTCGGGGTCGATCTTCGCGCGGGGCTCGATGAAGAAGCTCTACCGCGACGATCTGACGGAGGAGCAGGCCACCACACTGGTGGTGCAGGCGCTGTACGACGCGGCGGACGACGACTCGGCGACCGGCGGCCCCGATGTGGCCCGGCGGATCTACCCGATCGTCACGGTGATCACCGAGGAGGGATTCCGCCGGCTCACCGACGACGAGTCCTCGGAGATCGCCCGGTCGATTCTGGAGCGCCGGCTGGAGCAGCCGGACGGACCGCGCGCCGCACTGCTCTGAATGCATCCCCAGTCATCGCGGGGCCCCATGCCACTGACAGAAAGGGACGGATAACCGGTGACGACGCCGTTCTATGTCTCGCCCGCACAGGCCATGCAGGACCGGGCGGAATACGCCCGGAAGGGCATCGCCCGTGGCCGCAGCCTGGTTGTGCTGCAATACGCCGACGGCATTGTCTTCGTCGGTGAGAACCCGTCCCGCGCGCTGCACAAGTTCAGCGAGATCTATGACCGGATCGGCTTCGCCGCCGCCGGTAAATACAACGAGTACGAGAATCTCCGTATCGGCGGAGTCCGCTACGCCGATCTGCGCGGATACACCTATGACCGCGACGATGTGACCGCCCGTGGTCTGGCGAATGTCTACGCCCAGACCCTGGGCACCATTTTCTCCAGTTCGGCCGAGAAGCCGTACGAGGTGGAGCTGGTGGTCGCGGAGGTCGGACCGACCCCCGACGGCGATCAGATCTACCGGCTGCCGCATGACGGATCGATCGTGGACGAGCACGGATCGGTCGCGGTCGGTGGCAACGCCGAGCAGATCAGCGCGTTTCTCGATCAGCGCCACCGGGACGGTATGTCGCTGGCGGAGGCGCTGAAGCTGGCCGTCCAGGCGCTGTCCAACCAGACCAATGGCACGGACCGGGAGATTCCGGCCGAGCGGCTGGAGGTGGCGGTGCTGGACCGGACCCGGCCGCAGAAGCGCAAGTTCCGCCGCATCGTGGGGCGGCAGCTGGCGAGGCTGCTGGAGGCGGACGGGGCGGCGTCGGCGCCGACGGACGCTCCGTCGGACACGGACGAGTAGTTCGCGGTGGAGACGGGGCCCCGGGCCGCCTGATGAGGGTGGTCCGGGGCGCCGTGCGTTTCCGGCGGGGCCTGGGACCGGAGGGCCGGGCCGGCCCGGGGCGCCCGCACCGCCGCGGGGTGGGTCTCTCCGGTCGGCGGCCGGCCCCCGTACCCCCGCTCCGCCACCCCCGGACGCCCCGGGGGCTTGATTCCGCTGCCCTTGGTTCCGTGGCCGGTCCCTGGTCAGGGGAGGGACCAGTGGTGGTGGCCCGAGGGGGTTCGGGTGAGCCAGGTGCCGTCGAGCAGCGGGGTGACCCAGCCGACGGGGGCCGGATAGCGGATGCGGCCCAGCGGCTGGAGCGTCCGGGCGTCGCAGAGCCAGTGGCGGGTGACCGCGGGGCGGCCCGGAGGGTGGATTCGGCCGGTGACCAGAAGGTGGTCGCCGTCCAGGAGGAACGCCCCGTCGAACTCGTCGTCCGCGCGGTCCCCGGTGATCCGGCTCAGGTCGTAGAGCGCCAGCGGCTCATCGGTGGCCACATCGTGGGACGCGAGTTCATTGCGGTCGTCGTTGGCGGCGATCCCCTCGGCACGGCGGAGGGTGAGCGGTCGCGGCGGATCGCCCACCGGGCCCGGGAGGAAGTCGATGATCTCCCGCATGGTGGTGCCGCCCCTGATGTGGAGCCCGTCGCGGCGCGGCTCGATCCACCAGCTGGACCAGCTGTACCAGGTGGTCCAGCTGGAGAGGGCGAGCAGTTCCCCGTCCGGATGCCAGCGCTGGGTGGCGACGGACGAGGTCCTGCCGATGGGCCGGCGGGCCCGGATGCGCCCGGTGTCGGTGTCGAGCAGCAGCAGGGTGTCGTGGGTGTAGCGCTCCCGGCCCCCGTCCTCCATGCCCCCGGCGAGGGCCGGCACCAGGGCGCTCACCACGGCACCGCCGGGGTGCGGGGCGGGCGGCCCCGGCGGGCGCGGGTCGTGGTGGGGGCCGTGCCAGGGAGCGTGTGGCAGCTCCCAGCGGGTGGCTCCCGCCGCCGTCACCCGGCGGATTCCGGCCGCCTCGCAGATGATCGCGCCGTCGTCGAGCGCGGCGGCGGTGGAGCGGGCCGGCAGGGCCAGGGTGTGTACGGGGGTGAGGGCGCCGGACAGAAAGGTCTTGGCGTCGTGGATCTCCAGCAGCCGGTCGTCCGTGACGGCCAGCCGCCCCTCGGCGAGCGGGGTCACCGAACCGGATGCGCGGACCGTCCCGACCAGAGCAGCGTCGATCGGGGTCTCCGCCGTACTCGTCATGATCGGGATCGTTCCACGGCGGGCCCCGCGGCCTCAAGGGCTGTTTCCGGAGCACCGGCCGGGGCGCGCCGTCACCCGGCGGGCGCCGGCCCGGAGGATTCCCGTACGACCAGTTCGACGGGGAGCTCGACCGGGACCGGAGCCTTCCCCTCCAGGGTCGCGAGGAGGGCGCGCATGCCCTGCTCGCCGACCTCCTCCGCCGGGAGGCGCACCGTGGTCAGCTCGGGCTCGACGGCGGTGGCGAGGGCGAAGTCGTCGAAGCCGGTGACCGAGAGGTCCTCGGGGACCCGCAGCCCCAGCCGCCGCGCGGCCTTGCAGGCGCCCGCGGCCAGCAGGTCCCCGTCGCAGACGAGAGCGGTGGGCCGGGGCCCGGGGCCGGTCAGGAGCCGGTGGGCGGCCTCGCGCGCCGCGTTCACGTCGAACGGGACCCGGGCGGCGTCGGGGGCCGTGCCGAGGGCCTCGGCGAGGGAGCGGGCGCGCACCTCGAAGGTCCAGGAGTCGACGGCGGAGGCGAGATGGGCGTACCGCCGGTGCCCGAGGCCGAGGAGGTGGTCCGCGATCTGCCGGATTCCGTCGCCGATGGCGAGATTGACATGGGCGGCGGCCTCCCGGTCGGCGGGGTCGCTGTCCAGCATCACCAGGGGGAGGTCCGTTCCGCGCAGGGGGCCGAGCGCGGCGGCGGCCATGGAGGAGGCGATGACGCCGTCGAGCGCGGCCCGCGCCGAGGCGAAGGGGTCCCTGGCGGGCCCGGTGCCGTCGGGCGAGGGGTAGACGACCACGCCGAAGCCGTGCCGTTCGGCGACGGCGGCGGCCCCGGTGTAGACCCGGGCGAAGAACTCGTTGGTGAGCGCGGGAACGACCAGCAGGGCGGTTCTGGTGTGGCCGAGCCGGAGGCTGCGCGCGGCGAGATTGGGCCGGTACCCCAGGCCCCGGGCGGCGTCGCGCACCGCCCCCGCGGTCCGCTCGGAGACCCTGCCGCGCCATTTGTCCCCGAGGACGAGGGAGACCGTCGCCTGCGAGACCCCGGCGGCCCGCGCGACATCGCGGCTGGTGGGACGGTGTGCCGGGGCGCCGCCGGCGGAGGTCTGGGCGCCGGGCGGCGGCCAGGGGCCCGATCCGTCGCCGCCGTGCGCGAGCTCCCGTTGCCGCTCTGCCATGGTGCCGTCCTCCGCCGTCGCGCCGCCCGCGTTCCGCGCGGCTGTCCGCACGTCCGCGGCGTGGCGGCGCTGTGGACCCGCGGACTGCCGCCATGGTACGTATGACTCCGGCACGTTATACGTAACACCCCGGTCGGCCGGGGGAGAGGGGCGGGACATGGCCACCGAGGCCACGGGATACGCGGACATCCTCAAGGCACCGCACGCCGCACGGCTGCTGGCCGGAACCCTCGTGGGCCGGCTGCCCCACGCCACCGGGCCGGTCGCCATCGTGCTCTTCACCCGGGCGGAGGGCGGCGGCTACAGCCTCGCGGGCGGCCTCGCCGCCGTGCACGGGATAGCCACCGCCGTGGGGCAGCCGCTGCTGGGGCGCGCCGTCGACCTCCGGGGCCAGTTGCGGGTGCTGCTCCCGGCCGCCGTGGTGTCCGCGCTCGGGATGGTGCTGTTCGCCGTCGCCGGGACCGGCTCGCTGCCCCTCGCGTACGCGGCCGTCGCCGTGGCCGGGCTCTTCACCCCGCCGCTCGAAGGGGGGCTGCGGGCGCTGTGGCCGAGCGTGCTGGGGCGGGAGGACCGGGTGCACCGGGCGTACGCCCTGGACGCGGTCGCCCAGGAGATCATGTACACGGTCGGCCCGCTGCTGATCACCCTCTTCGTCGCGTTCTGGTCCGCGGGTGCCGCGCTGGTGGTGATCAATGTCATCGGGCTGCTCGGAGCGCTCGCCGTGGTCCTCTCCGCACCCTCCCGCGCCTGGCGCTCCGCTCCCCGCGAGGCGCACTGGCTGGGGGCGCTGCGCTCGCCGGGGCTGCTGGCGCTGCTCGGCTCCTTCTTCTTCGTCGGCCTCGCCCTCGGCTCGATCACCGTCGCCGGGATCGCCTACGCCGACGACCACGGCCGGGGCGCGGTCTACGGCTGGCTGCTGGCCGCGCTGAGCTTCGGCGCCCTGGTCGGCGGGGTGTTCTACGGCTCCCGGGGCTGGAGCGGCCCGCCCGAGCGGCGGCTGCGGATCATCGTCGCGCTGCTGGCGCTCGGCTATCTGCCGCTGGCGCTGACGCCCGGGGTGGTCGCGATGACCGCGCTCTCCGTGCTCGCCGGGCTCTTCCTCGCGCCCGCGCTCGCCTGTGCCTTCGTCGCCGTGGACCGGCACGCGCCGCGCGGCACGGTCACCGAGGCGTTCTCGTGGCTGGTGACCACCTTCGGCGTGGGAGCGGCGGCCGGCACCGCGGCGGCGGGCCCCGCCGTCGAGTCGGGCTCCACCGCGTGGGGATTCGTGGTCACCGGCGCGGGCGGAATCGCGGCGCTCGCCGTTCTGCTGGCCACGCGGCGGGCCCTCGCCGAGCCGGAGCCGGGGGCGGGGATCGCGCTCCCGGCCGGTGACCCCCCGGCCCGGTCAGCCGAAAATGATCGCAATGGTGCCGCCGAACCCGGTTTCAGCTCAGGCGTTGAGGCGTAATGTTCAGACATGGACCGCCGCATTTTCGGGCTGGAGAACGAGTACGGCGTCACGTGCACGTTCAGGGGACAGCGCCGACTGTCACCTGACGAAGTGGCGCGCTACCTCTTCCGCCGAGTTGTCTCCTGGGGCCGCAGCAGCAATGTCTTCCTGCGGAACGGCGCCCGCCTCTACCTCGACGTGGGCTCGCATCCGGAGTACGCCACACCGGAATGCGACAACGTGACCGAGCTGGTCACCCATGACAAGGCCGGTGAGCGGATTCTCGAAGGTCTGCTCGTCGACGCCGAACGCCGCCTGCACGAGGAGGGAATCGCGGGCGACGTCTATCTCTTCAAGAACAACACCGACTCGGCGGGAAACTCCTACGGCTGCCACGAGAACTATCTCGTCGCCCGCCACGGGGAATTCTCCCGGCTCGCGGACATCCTCATCCCCTTCCTGGTCACCCGGCAGCTGCTCTGCGGCGCGGGCAAGGTGCTCCAGACCCCGCGCGGCGCGGTCTACTGCGTCAGCCAGCGCGCCGAGCACATCTGGGAGGGCGTCAGCTCGGCGACCACCCGCTCGCGCCCCATCATCAACACCCGGGACGAGCCGCACGCGGACGCCGAGCGCTACCGCAGGCTCCATGTCATCGTCGGCGACTCCAACATGTCCGAGACGACCATGCTCCTCAAGGTCGGCGCGACCGATCTGGTGCTGCGCATGATCGAGGCGGGCACGGTGATGCGCGATCTGACCCTGGAGAACCCGATCCGGGCGATCCGCGAGGTCAGCCATGACATCACCGGCCAGCGCAAGGTGCGGCTGGCCAGCGGCCGTGAGGCCTCCGCCCTGGAGGTCCAGCGGGAGTACTACGAGAAGGCGGTGGACTTCGTCGACCGCCGGGGCATCCGCACCGGCACCGTCGAGCAGGTGCTCGAACTCTGGGGCCGCACGCTGGACGCGATCGAGGCGGAGGACCTGGACCGCATCGGCACCGAGATCGACTGGGTCATGAAGTACCAGCTCATCGAGAGGTACCGGGCCAAGCACAACATGACCATGTCCCACCCCCGGGTCGCGCAGATAGACCTCGCGTACCACGACATCCACCGCCGCCGCGGCCTCTACTACCTGCTGGAGCGCAAGGGCCAGGCCGCCCGGATCTGCAACGACCTGAAGATCTTCGAGGGCAAGTCGGTGCCCCCGCAGACCACCAGGGCACGGCTGCGCGGCGACTTCATCCGGCGGGCCCAGGAGCAGCGGCGGGACTTCACCGTCGACTGGGTCCACCTCAAGCTCAACGACCAGGCGCAGCGCACGGTGCTCTGCAAGGACCCGTTCCGCTCGGTGGACGACCGGGTGGAGAAGCTCATCGCCGGCATGTAGCCGCCGGGCGGGCGGGGCACACGGCCGACGGCCGTACGCCAGTGCCCATCGGTACCCGTCGGTATCCGCCGGTCGGCCGGAACGTCACCGGGGCCCCGTACGTTGCTCGTACGGGGCCCTCGGCACGTCCTAGAGTGTCGAGGAATCCAATCCGACGTCTGAGATCTGAGGAACACGTGCGCCGATTCGCCGGCCTTCTTGTCATCCCCGCGCTGCTGCTCTCGACAGCCGCATGCGGAAGCAGCGAGGACAAGGACAAGGGCTCCGACTCCATCGCGTCCCAGGGCGGGCTGCCCGCCATCACCGACGGCGCCAAGTTCGGCGAGAAGCCGACGCTGGCGAAGGGGGAGGGCACTCCGCCGAAGAAGCTGAAGGTGGAGGTCCTCAGCGAGGGCAAGGGCGCCGTCCTCAAGAAGGGCGACCAGACCCAGGTGAACTACCTGGGCCAGGTGTGGGACGAGACCAAGCCCTTCGACAACAGCTTCGACCGAGGCGCCCCCTTCGCCGTCACCGTCGGCGGCCAGGGTGTGATCCCGGGCTGGCAGGAGGCGCTGAAGGGCCAGAAGATCGGCAGCCGTCTGGAGGTGTCGATCCCGCCGGAGCTGGCCTACGGCGCCCAGGGACAGAACGGCATCAAGCCCAACGCCACCCTGGTCTTCGTCATGGACATCGTGAAGAACGTCCCGGCCTCCGCCAAGGGCACCGAGGTCCCGCAGAAGGACGCCGCCCTGCCGAAGGTGGGCGTGAACACCGACGGCAAGGCCCCCTCGGTGAAGATCCCCAAGGCGGACCCGCCGTCGAAGCTGGTCTCCAACTACGTCCTGGAGGGTACCGGCCCCGCGCTGACCGACAAGGACACCGTGGTCGCGAAGTACGACGCCTTCATCTGGAAGGACGGCAAGCAGTTCGGCAGCACCTACCCGACGGACACGACCGCGACCTGGGCGCTGTCCCAGATCCCGCTGGAGGGCCTGAAGGAAGGGCTGGCCGGGAAGAAGGTCGGCAGCCGGGTGCTGCTGGTGATCCCGCCGGACAAGGGCTTCGGCACCAAGGAGGAGAACGGCGTGCCCAAGAACTCCACCCTGGTCTTCACCGTCGATCTGCTGACGAAGTAGGGGCCGCGCGCGGCCGTGCCCCGGGCCGATGAGCCCGGCACGGCCGCGCCCCCCGTGCCGGGACCGTCTTCGCCGGGTGAGGATGAAAGACTGTCCCGGTTGCCCGTACATCATTTCTTGAGGAGCAGTTCAGTGAGCATCGACAAGCCCGAGATCGACTTCCCCGAGGGCAATCCGCCGGCGGACCTGGAGATCAAGGACCTCTGGGAGGGCGACGGCCAGGAGGCCAAGGCGGGCGACTTCGTCACCGTCCACTACGTGGGCGTGTCCTTCTCCACCGGTGAGGAGTTCGACGCCTCCTGGAACCGCGGCCAGACGTTCAAGTTCCAGCTCGGCGCCGGACAGGTCATCGCCGGCTGGGACCAGGGTGTCCAGGGCATGAAGACCGGCGGCCGCCGCCGGCTGACCATCCCCGCGCACCTCGCGTACGGCGACCGCGGCGCGGGCGGCCGGATCAAGCCGGGCGAGACGCTGATCTTCGTGGTCGACCTGATCGCGGTCTGATCCGGCGCCGTCCGCGGCCGGTGCGAGGCCCGTGCTCCCCCGGGGAGCACGGGCCTCGGCTTTGTCCCGACACCCCGGGGCGGTACGGTCGTCAGGGCGGACGCGACTCGGGCAGAAGAGCGCGCAGAGCAGAAGAGGTGCGGGGCGTCGATGGCCATTGCCAAGGCCGAGCGGCTGATGAATCTGGCGCTGTGCCTGCTCGGTACGAGGCGCCCGCTCAGCAAGCGTGAGCTGCGGGCCTCCATCGAGGCCTATCTGGAGGCCGGCGCGGACGACGCCTTCAACCGGATGTTCGAGCGCGACAAGGACGATCTCCGCGAGCTGGGCCTGGTCATCGCGACGGTGGAGAACCTCGACGGCGAGGTCGGCTATCTCGCCCGCCGCGACAGCAACCGGCTGCCGCCGATCACCCTGGACGGCGAGGAGGCGGCGGCGCTGGGCCTCGCGGCCCGGGTCTGGCAGCAGGCCAGGCTCGCCGGCGCCGCCAGCGGCGCCCTCCAGAAACTGCGCGCGGCCGGGATGCCGGAGGCGGACGACGCCTTCGACGCCCAGCCCAGCGCGCTGGAGCCGCGCATTCCGGTGCATGAGGCCGCCTTCGAGCCGCTGATGCTCGCCTGCCGTGACCGCAGGCCCGTGATCTTCGACTACCGCAAGGCCACCGCCGCCACCCCGGCGCAGCGCCAGGTCGAGCCCTGGACCCTGGAGTGCTGGCGCGGCCACTGGTATCTCGCGGGCTGGGACCGCGACCGGGGCGCCGAACGGGTCTTCCGGCTCTCCCGGATCACCGGCCGGGTCCGCTCCCGCGCCGGCGCCTTCACCGCGCCCGTGCCCGATGTGGTGACCGTGCGGGAGACCGTGGAGAGCTGGGCGGGGGAGACCGCCACCCGCACCGCGCGGATCAGGCTCCGCTCCGGCTGCGGCTACCCACTGCGCGCCAGGGCCCGGTCGGTGCGGGAACTCGGCGGGGGCTGGGACGAGTTGGAGATTCCGTACGGACACGGTCTGGACGCCTGGCTGGTGGAGTTCGGCCCCGACGCCGTGGTGGTGGGACCCGCGGATCTGCGGGCCGATGTGATGGACCGGCTGCGCGCCGTGGCCCAGGGCTGAGGGGAGTCGTCGATCATGGCCGCCAACGCCATTGACCAGACCCGGCGGATGCTGTCGCTGGTGACCTATCTGCGGGAGCGCCCCGGCGCCCGCGTCGGGGATGTCGCCCGCGCCTTCGGCATCACCGAGGACGAGCTGATCTCCGACCTCGACGTCCTGCCCATGTGCGGGACCAGCTTCCGCGGCGGCGATCTGCTCGACATCGACACCGACGGCGACCGCATCTGGTGGCACAACCCCGACGATGTCGCCGAGCCGCTGCGGCTCGCCGCCGACGAGGCGACCGCGCTGCTGGTCGCGGCGCGCGCCGTGGCCACCCTGCCGGGGCTGCGCGAGGGCGACCGGGAGGCGCTGCTGCGCGCCACCGCCAAGCTGGAGACGGCGGCGGGCGAGGCCGCCGGCGCGTCCTCCCGGCTCTCGGTGACCTTCGAGTCCGAGGGCGGTGTCTTCGCCGAGGTGGACCGGGCGATCTCGGAGCGGCGCCGGCTGTGGCTGCGCTACTACTCGCCCGCCCGGGACGAGCTGACCGAGCGCGAGGTCGACCCGATCCGGCTCTTCGCCGTGGGCCACACCTATATGGAGGCCTGGTGCCGGCTCTCGGAGGCCCGCCGGACCTTCCGGCTGGACCGGGTCGCCGAGATCCGGCTGCTGGACGCCCCCTCGGCGCCGCCCGAGATCGAGCTGCGGGATCTCTCCGAGGGGCTGGTGCAGCCCTCCGCCGACGATCCCGAGGTGGTGATCGAGGTGGAGCCCGCCGGCCGCTGGGTCGCCGAGTACTACCCGCACGACAGTGCCGAGGAACTCCCCGGCGGCGGTCTGCGCGTCACCCTGCGGACGCCGTCCCCCGCCTCGCTGCGCCGTCTCGCGCTGCGGCTGGGCCAGGACGGGCGGATCGTGGCACCGCGGGACCTGGCGGAGAGCGCCCGCACGGCGGCGCGCGAGGCCCTCGCGGCCTACGAGAGCGGAACCGGGGACGCCCTCGCCGCCCCGGTGTACGAGAGCGCCGGCCCCGCCACCACCGGAGCGGGCGGCTGATGGCCGCCGGTGCCCGGCCGGCGGCCGGGAGCGCGGGGCCCGCGACGGTCGAGGAACGTACCGCCCCCGCCGGGCGGGGAGAGGGAGGTTCACCACCCATGTCGCTGATGTCGGAGATCGCGGCCTCGATGGGCCCGGTGCACTTCCGGGCCGCCTGCCCCGACTGCCGCGCCAGTTTCGAGCTGTCCGCCGAGTCGCTGCGGCTGGCGATCGGCGCCAGCCACCGTACGACCTTCTACTCCTTCACCTGCCCCGAGTGCGGCGCGTCCGTGCGCAAGCCCGCCGGGGAGCGGATCGTCGAACTGCTCACCGGCGGCGGCGTGCGCACCCTCCGTCTCACCCCCGGCTCCGGAACGGTCTAGGTTCTTCCCTCATGCTCTGGCCCATGATCGCCATCGCCCTCGGCTTCCTCGGGACGGCCGTGCTCGCCGTCCTCGGCATCCGGGTCTTCATCGAGGCCCAGCGCCTGGGCCGGGAGGTCGCCCGCACCGCGGAGCGGATCAGCCGCGCCTCCGAGGACCTGGAGCGGGCGGCGGCGAGGCTGGCCCGGACCGGGGAGACCCTCCGCCCCTGACCGCCGGGTCCGGGAACCGGCGGTGTGGATGGCTGGTACAGATGGTGGCCGGCGGACCCTGATACACGGCTCCGGCGACCGGTACCCTGAAGGGCGGCGGTCCATGTGATGAGGCACCGGACGCCGGCGGGAGTCTGCGGGGGGATTGCCCTGTGTTCACCCGTGAGAGTTACGATCGCACGTGGCTGTGGCCTGGATCTCCCGGTCACGGCCTCAGCTCAGACCATGCCGCCTCGGTGAGAAGGTAGACCAGAATTATGCCGAACCTCGGTCCGTTGGAGATTGTTCTCATCCTCCTCGTCGTCATCCTCCTCTTCGGCGCCAAGAAGCTTCCGGACATGGCCCGTTCCCTCGGGAAGTCGGCGCGCATCCTGAAGAGCGAGGCCCGGCAGATGAAGTCCGAGGGGCAGCCGGCCGCCGCGCCCGCCGAGCCGAAGGACCAGGACCCGGTCCAGCCCGCTCCCCGGACCATCCAGGCGTCGCCCGGCGATGTGCAGAGCGCCCGCCCCGTCGCCGAGCCCACCGACTCCGCCCAGCGCTGACCACCCAGGCCGTCTCCCGTCAGGGCGGTCGGTCCGCACGCACGAGATGAGGACGTGGGTTGCTCAAGCCTGCCCGCTCGAAGAACACGGCGAAGGACCCCGAGGGGCGGATGCCGCTCGCCGAGCATCTGCGTGAGCTGCGCAACCGGCTCGCCAAGGGGCTGCTGGCGATCGTTGTCATGAGCATCATCGCGGCCTTCTACAACAAGCAGCTGATGGACTTCCTCGCCGCGCCCGTACCGGCGTGCGAGCCGGGTGAGTCCAACTCCGGCGGCCAGTGCGCCAACATCGTCTTCAACAAGCTGCTGTCGCCCTTCACCACCACGGTCAAGGTGACCCTGCTGGCCGGTGTCGTACTCTCCTGCCCGATCTGGCTCTACCAGCTCTGGGCGTTCGTCGCGCCCGGCCTGCACAGGAGCGAGAAGAAGTACACGTACTACTTCGTCGCCGCGGCCGTCCCGCTCTTCCTCTCCGGCGCCTATCTCGCCTACCTGGTCATGCCGATCAGCTTCGAGATGCTGCTGAAGATCACCCCCGACGCCGCGGGCAACCTCCTCGAACTCGACGACGTCCTCGACTTCTCCGTCCGGATGGTGCTGGTCTTCGGACTCGCCTTCGAACTGCCGCTGATCCTGATCATGCTGAATCTGGTCGGCATGGTCACCGGCCGCCGCATGGCCGGCTGGTGGCGCGGTGTGGTGATGGGGGTCTTCGTCTTCGGCGCGGTCGCCACCCCCACCACGGACCCGATCGGCATGATGGCCCTCTCCGGCCCGATCGTCGTGCTCTACTACGCGGCCGTGGGCTTCTCCCTCCTCAACGACAAGCGCCGTGCCCGCAACGATCCCGACGCCGCGCTCGACGACGACGAGGCCGCCCCGCTCGACCTCGACCCGGACGGTGTCGCGGCGGTCGAGCCCGTGACCGCCTCCCGCGCACTGCCCGAGCAGGCGAGCGGCGAATCGGACGGCGCCCGCTCGCACCGGGTCAACGGCTACGACGACATCACCTGAGACCGGACGACGGCACCGGCCGGGGGTGTGAGCCCCCGGCCCGCCTCCGGGGGTGCAGTAACGTCACGCGGGTGACCAGCGAGATCACCCTCTTCGTGAATCCCACCGCCGGACGCGGCCGGGGCGCGCGGGCCGCGCAGCCCGCCGCCCGGACACTGCGGAACGCCGGATTCTCCGTCCGTACCGTCCTCGGCGAGGACTCTCCCGACGCGCTGCGCCGGGCCCGCGAGGCCGTCGGCGCCGGCACCGGCGCGCTGATAGCCGTCGGCGGCGACGGTCTGATGTCGCTGGCGCTCCAGGCCGTCGCCGGGACCCCCACCCCGCTCGGTGTGATCGCCGTCGGCACCGGCAACGACTTCGCCCGCTCGCTCGGGCTGCCGCTCCGCGACCCCGCCCGCGCCGCCGGACTGATCGCGGCGGCGCTCCGCGGCGGGACGGTCCGGCGGATCGACCTGGGGCGGGTGGGGGAGACCTGGTTCGGCACCATCCTCGCCTCCGGCTTCGACTCCCGGGTGAACGACCGGGGCAACCGGATGCGGCTGCCCGTCGGCCGGTTCCGCTACGACCTGGCGATGCTCGCCGAACTGGCGGCGCTGCGCCCCATCCCGTACCGGATCACCCTCGACGGCGGCCGGACCAGGGAGATCGAGGCCACCCTCGTCGCCGTGGGCAACGGCGGCTCCTACGGGGGCGGGATGCGGATGTGCGCGGGGGCGGAACTGGACGACGGCCTTCTCGATGTCACCGTGGTCGCGGAGTGCGACCGGAAGACCCTGCTCCGGGTGTTCCCGAGGGTGTACCGGGGGACCCATCTGAGCCACCCGAGGGTCAGTGTGCACCGGGCCCGCTCCGTCGAGCTGGCGGCGCCCGGGATCAGCGGGTACGCCGACGGGGAGCGGCTGGGGCCGCTGCCGCTGACGGCCGAGTGCGTACCCGGCGCGGTGGGGGTGCTGACGGCTCCGGGGGCGGCACGGGGCTGACGACCGCCGGGGTGGGGCGCGGGGCGCGGGGCTCCGTGGCGCGGGTGCGGGTGCGGGTGCGGGCGCGGGACCGGCCGGCCCGTGGTCCGGGCCGGACCTTCGCCGGGTCGCGTGTCGGCTGCCGGCGGTGCCTTGGGTCGGTGCCGGTCCGTGATCCCGGTCGGACCTTCGCCGGGTCGCGTGTCGGCTGCCGGCCTGGGCTCCGGCCGGTGCCCGTCCGGCTGTCGGTCGTGCCTTCGGCCGGTTCCGGTCCGTGGGCATGGCCGGGCCTCCGTCCGGTCGAGTGTCGGTTTCCGGTGGGGCCTTCGCCGGGTCGCGCATCGGCTCCTGGTGGTGCCTTGGGTCGGTGCCGGTCCGGCTGCCGGTGGGGCCTCCGGCCGGTCCCGGTCGGGGGCCGGTGGGGCCTCCGGCCGGTTCCCGGGGCCGTTGCCGGGGAGGTCACGGGCGGGTGCCGGGGCGGGCCGGGGCATTAAGCCCGCGCTGACTGTCGTACCTCTTGGGTAGGCTCGTGAGCAAGATGACCGAGGATCTCTCCCCCGCCGAGCGCTATGCCGCCGCCCGCATCCGCGCCGCCGAGGAGGCCACCGCGCTGGCCCCCTTCCGCGAGATGTACGAATTCGACCTGGACCCCTTCCAGATCGAAGCCTGTCAGGCCCTGGAAGCGGGCAGGGGTGTGCTCGTCGCCGCGCCCACCGGCTCAGGGAAGACCATCGTCGGCGAATTCGCCGTCCACCTCGCCCTCCAGCAGGGCCGCAAGTGCTTCTACACCACCCCCATCAAGGCCCTCTCCAACCAGAAGTACACCGATCTCGCCAAGCGCTACGGCGCGGACAAGGTCGGCCTGCTCACCGGCGACAACAGTGTCAACGCCGATGCGCCGGTGGTCGTGATGACCACCGAGGTCCTGCGGAACATGCTCTACGCGGGCTCGAACTCCCTGCTCGGCCTCGGCCATGTGGTCATGGACGAGGTGCACTACCTCTCCGACCGCTTCCGGGGCGCCGTCTGGGAGGAAGTGATCATTCACCTCCCCGAGTCGGTGACCCTGGTGTCACTGTCGGCGACCGTCTCCAACGCCGAGGAGTTCGGCGACTGGCTGGACACCGTCCGCGGCGACACCGCGGTGATCGTCTCCGAGCACCGGCCCGTGCCGCTCTGGCAGCACGTGATGGCGGGCCGCCGGATGTACGACCTCTTCGAGGAGGAGAGCGACCACGGCGGGCGCGGCACCGGCCGGCGCGAGGTCAACCCCGATCTCGTCCGGCTGGCCCGGATGGAGAACCAGCGCGGCTACAACCCGCGCGACCGCCGCCGCGGCAAGATGGTCCGCGAGGCCGACCGGGAGCGGGAGCGCCGCCAGCGCAGCCGGATCTGGACCCCGGGCCGCCCCGAGGTCATCGACCGGCTGGACGCGGAGGGGCTGCTGCCCGCGATCACCTTCATCTTCAGCCGCGCGGGCTGCGAGGCCGCCGTGCAGCAGTGCCTCCACGCCGGGCTGCGGCTCAACAACGACGCCGCGCGGGCCCGGGTCCGCGAGATCGTCGAGGAGCGGACCGCCGCCATCCCCACCGAGGACCTCCATGTCCTCGGCTACTACGAATGGCTGGAGGGCCTGGAGCGGGGCATCGCCGCGCACCACGCCGGCATGCTGCCGACCTTCAAGGAGGTCGTCGAGGAGCTGTTCGTCCGGGGTCTGGTCAAGGCCGTGTTCGCCACCGAGACCCTCGCCCTCGGCATCAACATGCCCGCGCGCTCGGTGGTCCTGGAGAAGCTCGTCAAGTGGAACGGCGAGCAGCACGCGGACATCACCCCCGGCGAGTACACCCAGCTCACCGGCCGGGCCGGCCGGCGCGGGATCGATGTCGAGGGCCATGCGGTGGTGCTGTGGCAGCGGGCGATGGACCCGGCCGCCCTCGCGGGCCTCGCCGGCACCCGGACGTATCCGCTCCGCTCCAGCTTCCGGCCGTCGTACAACATGGCGGTCAATCTGGTGCAGCAGTTCGGGCGGCACCGCTCGCGCGAGCTGCTGGAGACCTCGTTCGCGCAGTTCCAGGCGGACCGCTCGGTCGTCGGCATCTCCCGCCAGGTGCAGAAGAACGAGACGGGCCTGGAGGGCTACCGCGAGGGCATGACCTGCCACCTCGGCGACTTCGAGGAGTACGCGCGGCTGCGCCGCGACCTCAAGGACCGGGAGACGGAGCTGGCCAAGCAGGGCGCGGCGCAGCGCAGGGCCGCCGCGGCCGGCTCGCTGGAGAAGCTGAAGCCGGGGGATGTCATCCATGTCCCCACCGGAAAGTTCGCCGGGCTGGCGCTCGTCCTCGACCCGGGGATTCCGGCCGGCCGCTCCCCTGGCCACGGCCACCGGGGCTTCGAGATGAACGACGGGCCCCGCCCTCTGGTGCTCACCGCCGAACGGCAGGTCAAGCGGCTGGCGTCGATCGACTTCCCGGTGCCGGTGGAGGCGCTGGAGCGGATGCGGATTCCCAAGTCGTTCAACGCGCGCTCACCGCAGTCACGGCGGGATCTGGCCTCCGCGCTGCGGACCAAGGCCGGTCACATCGTCCCCGACCGGCACCACAGGTCGAGGTCCGCGGCGGCCGACGACCGCGAGATCGCCCGGCTCCGGGCCGCGCTGCGGGCCCACCCCTGCCACGGCTGCGACGAGCGGGAGGACCACGCCCGCTGGGCCGAGCGGTACCACCGCCTCCAGCGCGACACCCAGCAGCTGGAGCGCCGGATCGAGGGGCGCACCAACACCATCGCCCGCACCTTCGACCGGATCGTGGCCCTGCTGACGGAGCTGGACTACCTCCGGGGCAATGAGGTCACGGAGCACGGCAAGCGGCTGGCCCGGCTGTACGGGGAGCTGGATCTGCTCGCGAGCGAGTGTCTGCGCGAGCGGGTCTGGGACGGGCTGAGCCCGGCGGAGCTGGCGGCCTGTGTCTCGGCGCTGGTCTACGAGGCCCGTCAGTCGGACGACGCGGTGGCCCCGAAGGTCCCGGGCGGCAAGGCCAAGGAGGCGCTCGCCGAGATGGTCCGCATCTGGGGCCGGCTCGACGCCCTGGAGGAGGACTTCAAGATCAACCAGGCGGAGGGTGTGGGCCAGCGCGAACCGGACCTCGGTTTCGCCTGGGCGGCGTA
This sequence comes from Streptomyces sp. NPDC001889, assembly GCF_053594535.1. Lineage (NCBI taxonomy): Bacteria > Bacillati > Actinomycetota > Actinomycetes > Kitasatosporales > Streptomycetaceae > Streptomyces > Streptomyces sp. NPDC001889. Next base: position 144,943 of record NZ_JBSFER010000004.1, on the reverse strand, counting down.
CCAGTGGGCGTCCGACAAGAGCCTGGACGAGGTGCTGCGCGAGGCGGAGATGCCCGCGGGGGACTTCGTGCGCTGGACCAAGCAGGTCATCGACGTCCTGGGCCAGATCGCCGCCGCCGCCCCGGCCGACGGCGGCACGGTCGCGAGGAATGCCCGGAAGGCCGTGGAGTCGCTGCTGCGGGGTGTGGTGGCCTACAGCTCGGTGGGGTGAGAAGGCGGCCCTTCCGGCGGGAGCGGCGCCGGGAGGCGCCGGGAGGCCCCGGGAGGCCCCGGGCGCCCGGGGTCTCCGCCCGGTGCTCGCCTTCCGGTTCCGCGAACGGGGAGCGGACGCATCGCGCGGGCGCCGCGAGGCGGGGGACGAGGCGGCGCGGCGGTGCCCCGGGCCGGGGGTGCCTCACCGTGACCGGCCGGGGTGCTCACCCTCACCGGCCGGGGTGCCGCTCAGCGCGGCCCCGGCCCGGCCCGGCCCGGCGCGCGCGGCCCGACTCCTTCCCGGGGAGTGACTCCGCGCGGGCCGGCCCCGCCCTCCCCCGACGGGGCGGGGCCGGCCCGGCCGGTCAGGGCACCAGCTCCCGGTCCTCCCGGTCCCCGGCGCCCTCGCTGTTCCCCGGGGCCTCCGGGCCGCCTGGCTTCCCGCTGTCCCCGGTGCGCAGCCGGAGGGAGAGGGCCGTGCCCAGGGCCCCGGACACCAGGACGGCGGCCAGGGCGGTGAGGGTCGCGGCGTCCGGGTGGATCAGCGGCTGGCCGCGCAGCGCCTGCCAGGTGGTGAGGGCGATCAGCGCCGCGTAGACCCCGGAGGCCGTCAGGACCAGCCGCAGCCGGACCCGCTCGTCACGGAGCCGGGGCAGCCGGGAGGCGAGCAGCAGTAGTCCGAGCAGCAGCAGGGGCAGCAGCTGAAGGGCGTGCATCCCCACGAAGTGCGGGATGCGCAGATCCCCGCCGGTGGTGGACCAGCCGGTCAGCGGCATGCCGGGGCCGCCGTCGGCCACGCCCACGGCATGGCCTCCGACGATGTCCGGGGTCTCACCGCGGTCCTCGGCCGCCGACTGCTCCTCGGTGGGGAAGGTCATCAGAAAGCCGAGCGCCGCGCCCGCCAGCGTGATCGCCGCGCCGAGCCGCAGGGCCCAGGCGGAAGCGGCGTCGGAGAGCCGGGAGCGGAAGAGCAGGATGGCGATGAGCAGACTCGCGCCCCAGAGCACCACGATGGTGTTGCCCATGATGCTCCAGAGCGTCTCGTCGAGTTCGGTCCCCTGGTTGTAGTGGCTCTGTCTGCCCCGGATGACCTGGGCGACGATGATCGCCATCTCGACGACCGTGGTCACCGCGACAGAGGTCCCGGCCCACCAGCCGGTGCGGCGGGCGCGGGTGCTCAGGGAGAGCATCCAGGCCAGTGAGAGTCCGTATATGCCAAAGGATATGGCGAATTTAAAGGCTTTCAGCCAGATGGGTGAACCGACGAGTGTGCGGTCGTCGGTGGCGAGGCCGACGGCGGAGACGACCGCCGTGAGAGCCATCAGCGCGGAGACGGCCAGGAGCGGCCGGTGCCAGGTGCGCCAGGAAGACATGGGTGTACCCCCCGTGGGTGATGGATAGTGGAGCTGTCCACTATCCGTTGTGCCCACTATCTATGATGGGGAGCGACAGGGGCAAGACGGAAAGGGCGAACGGGCCGTGCGCATTGGCGAGTTGAGCCGCAGGACCGGGGTTCCGGTGCCGACGATCAAGTACTACGTCCGGGAAGGGCTGCTCCCCGCAGGGCAGTTGACCAGCCCCAATCAGGCGTCCTACGGCGAGACCCACGAGCACAGGCTCCGGCTGATCCGGGCGCTGCTCGATGTCGGCGGGCTGAAGGTGTCCGCGATCGCGGAGGTGCTCGCGGCAGTGGACGATCCCGGCAGATCGGTCCATAAAATACTGGGCGTCGCCACTGATCTGCTGGTGGCCCGTTACCCGGAGAGCGGGGACGGGACATCGCTCGCGGCCTCCCGTGCCCAGGTGTCCGAGCTGATCGCACGGCGCGGCTGGCGGGTGGGGGAGGACTGTCCCGCGCGGGAGGCACTCGCCACGGCGCTGACGGCGCTGGAGCGCGTCGGGCACCAGGAGTTCGCCGGGGTGATGGACTCCTACGCCGACGCGGCGGAGATCGCCGCGCGCGCCGACCTCGGTTATGTGGGGGGCAGCGCGGGGGTCGACGCGGTGGTGGAGCGCGCGATCGTCGGCACGGTCCTGGGGGACGCGATGCTCGACGCCCTGCGCCATCTCGCCCAGGTGAGCATCTCGGCGGGGATGTACGAGGCCCGCCGCGCCGCCACGGAGGGAGCCGCGTCCGGGCCGGGGTGAGCGCCGCGCGGGGCCCGGGCCCGGGCTGCTCGGTCTCGCCGGCGAGCCGGGGCCTTCCGGCGGGCGGGCGGAGACGGGGGCGACCCCCGGCGCGGGTGCGGCCGGGGGTCGTCGAGGAGGGGGCGGTGGGTCAGGCGGCGGCTTCCTGTTCGCGCTCGACCTGGGCGTTCCACTCGCGCTTCACCTCGCGCCACGCCTCATCGGTCTTGCCGAGCCGCCAGTACCCCGAGATCGACAGGTGCTCGCGCGGCACCTGGCGCTCCAGGCGCAGATGGCGGCGGAGCTCCTTCACGAACCCCGCCTCGCCGTGCACAAAGGCGCACAACCGGCCCTCGGGGAACTCCAGCCCGGTCACCGCCGCCAGCAGCGCCTCGCCCACCGGGCGGCCCGCGCGGTGCAGCCAGCTGACGCCGACCCCGTCCGGCGTGACGATCTTCTGCTCGTCGGCGGGTCCGTCGATCTCGACGAAGGCGTGCACCAGCGCGCCCGCCGGCATGTTCTCCAGCGCGGCGGCGATCGCGGGAAGCGCGCTCTCGTCGCCCACCAGCAGATGCCAGTCGGCGGCGGGGTCGGGTGCGTAACCCCCGGCGGGGCCGAGAATCCACAGGGTGTCACCGGTCTGCGCGCGCCCGGCCCAGGGGCCCGCGAGCCCCTCGTCGCCGTGGACCACGAAGTCGATCGTCAACTCGTTCCGGGCGGCGTCCCAGGCGCGCACGGTGTACGTGCGGTTGGCGGGCCACTGCTCGCGCGGGAACTCCGCCCGGATGCGGTCCACGTCGAACGGCTCGGGGTAGCTCACGCCCTCCGGCGCGAACAGGAGCTTCACATAGCTGTCGGTGGAGCCGTCGACAGCGAACCCCGCCAGCCCTTCACCGCCGAGGACGACCCGCACCATGTGCGGCGCGATCCGCTCGGTGTGGATCACCTGTGCCTCGTAGGCGGACGATGTCTTGCGGACGGGTTGCTCTGCCACGGCGGTCTCCCTCGAACTCCTAGGCTGCTTAGGCTTACCTAAGTTAGCACTACGGAAGTCGAATCTCAGCCCGGGGCGACCGGCGCGCTCACCGCCGAAGGGTCGTCAGGAGCCGCTGGAGCGCACCACCCAGCCCCCAGCGCGCCGCCAGTTCCTCCAGCGCCGCCGGGTCGCGCGGCTCCGTGGGCAGCGCGGGGTCGAAGGCGGGAAGTGCCACGCCGGACGCCACACGCACCACCGTCGGCGCCACCGCCACATACGCCCTGGCCTCGTCGAGCCGCCGGCGCTGGGAGGGGGTGAGCCTCGCCTCCGGGTCGTCCACGGCCGCCATGATCCCCGCGAGATCACCGAAGGCGTCCAGCAGCTTGGCCGCCGTCTTCTCGCCGATGCCGGGCACCCCCGGCAGCCCGTCGCTCGGGTCGCCCCGCAGCAGGGCCAGATCCACATAGCCGGGGCCGTCCACTCCGTACCTCTCACGCAGCCATGCCTCGTCGGTGAGCTGGAGCGATCCCACTCCCTTGAGCGGGTAGAGCACCCGGCGCCCGCGCGCGTCGTCGACGAGCTGGAAGAGGTCGCGGTCACCGGTGACGATGTCCACCGGGCCGGGGGCGCGTGCCGTGAGGGTGCCGATCACATCGTCCGCCTCGTAGCCGTCGGCGCCGACCCGGGCGATACCGAGGGCGTCCAGCACCGCGGCGATCACCGGGACCTGGGGGGCGAGGGTGTCCGGGGTCTCCTCCTCGTCGGGCCCCGCCGCCGTCTCCACGGCGACCCGGTGCGCCTTGTACGAGGGGATCAGGTCGACCCGCCACTGGGGGCGCCAGTCGTTGTCCCAGCAGGCCACGAGGTCGTCCGGGTGGTGGTCCTGGACCAGCCGCGTGATGAATTCGAGCAGCCCGCGCACCGCGTTGACCGGGGTGCCGTCGGGGGCGCGGACGGAGTCGGGGACCCCGAAGTAGGCCCGGAAGTACAGGGAGGCGGTGTCGAGGAGCATCAGGCGTCGCGTCACACCCCGATCATGCCGCACCCCACCGACAGCGCCCCTCTGACAGCGCCCCTCTGACGGCGCCCCCGAGGCGGCACCCTGCCGCGAGCGCCCCCGCCGCCCCCGGCACTCCCGCCGGTCACCCGGAGTGACCTGGCTCACTGTTGTGTTTGCCTTGTGAAGATCAGGGCAGGCGCGCATCCGGAGCGGACCCCGTTGCATTTTCAACAGCTTTCGGGGTGTGCGGGCGGAACCCGCACTGCTCTTCGGTCCGCCGGCAGGGGGTGGCGGACCGCTTTCGTTTCAACGCGCGAGGTGTATGTGTCCAGGCTCCAGGCCGAACATCTGTACAAAGTGTTCGGAAGACGACCCGAGGAAGCGATCCAACGGCTGGAAGGGGGAGCCGACCGCGACGAACTGCGCGCCGACGGCACGACCGCCGCCGTGATCGATGCCTCGTTCACCGTCGAGCCAGGACAGATCTTCGTCGTCATGGGCCTCTCCGGGTCCGGTAAGTCCACCCTGCTGCGGATGCTCAACGGACTCCTCGGCCCGACCGCGGGCCGGGTCCTCTTCGACGGCCAGGACCTGACCGCCCTGAGCCCCGCCGAACTGCGCGCCGTCCGCTCCCGCAAGATCAGCATGGTCTTCCAGCACTTCGCGCTCTTCCCGCACCGCAGCGTCCTGGAGAACGCCGGATACGGCCTCGAGGTCCAGGGCGTTCCCCGCTCCGAGCGCGACCGCCGGGCCACCGAGGCGCTCGCCCTCGCCGGGCTCGCCGGCTGGGAGGACTCCTGGCCCGACGAGCTGTCCGGCGGTATGCAGCAGCGCGTCGGCCTCGCCCGCGCGCTCGCCACCGACGCCGATCTGCTGCTGATGGACGAGTCCTTCAGCGCGCTGGACCCGCTGATCCGCCGCGATATGCAGGACCAGCTGCTCCAGCTCCAGAAGACGCTGAAGAAGACCATCGTCTTCATCACCCACGACCTCAACGAGGCCATGCGGCTCGGCGACCGCATCGCGGTGATGCGCGACGGGCGCATCGTCCAGCAGGGCTGCGCCGAGGACATCCTCGTCACCCCCGCGTGCGACTACGTCGCCTCCTTCACCCAGGACGTGGACCGCTCCCGGGTGCTCACCGCGGGCGCGATCATGGCCGACGCCGACACCGCCTTCGGTGCCGCCCGGCAGCCGGCGACCCCGGCCGAGGTGATCGCCGCCGCCCCGGCGGCCGTACCGGCCGACACGCCGATCATCGAGCTGTTCACCCCCTGCTCCACCAGCGAGTCCCCGGTCGCCGTCACCGACTCCGGCGGCGCGCTCGTCGGGGTCGTACCCCGGTCGAGGCTGCTCGCCGTCCTCGGCGAGCCGATGACCCCGTCCCCGCCCGCCGGCACCGCCACCACCGCGCGCGCGGCCGGCGCCAGGGCGGTGGCCCGTGCCTAGAATCCACATCGGCGACTGGGTCGACCGGGGAGTGGACTGGCTCCGGCTCCATCTGGAGTGGCTGTTCGACGCGATCAGCTCCCTCGTCACCGGCATGTACGACGGCATCGACGCGGCCCTCTCCGCGCCCGAGCCGCTGCTCTTCGCGGGCATCCTCGCCGTCGCCGCCTGGTGGCTGCGCGGGCTGCTCGCCGGTGTCCTCGCCTTCGCGGGCTTCGCGCTGATCGACTCCATCGAGCTGTGGGACGACGCCATGTCGACCCTCTCGCTGGTCCTGGTGGCCACCGTGGTCACCCTGGCGATCGCCGTCCCGCTCGGCATCTGGGCCTCGCGCTCCAGGACCGTCAGCGCCGTCGTCCGCCCGGTGCTGGACTTCATGCAGACCATGCCCGCCATGGTCTATCTGATCCCCGGCATCATCTTCTTCGGCGTCGGCGTGGTCCCCGGGATCATCGCCACCATCGTCTTCGCCCTGCCGCCCGGCGTCCGCATGACCGAACTGGGCATCCGCCAGGTCGACAAGGAGCTGGTCGAGGCCGCCGAGGCCTTCGGCACCACCCCGCGCGACACCCTGCTGCGGGTCCAGCTGCCGCTGGCCCTGCCGACCATCATGGCCGGGGTCAACCAGGTCATCATGCTCGGCCTCTCCATGGTCGTGATCGCCGGCATGGTCGGCGGCGGCGGGCTCGGCGGCGCGGTCTACCGCGCCATCGGCAATGTCGACATCGGCCTCGGCTTCGAGGCCGGCATCTCCATCGTCATCCTCGCCATGTACCTCGACCGGATCACCGGCGAGCTGGGCCGCCAGGTCTCGCCGCTGGGCCGCCGCGCCATCGCCAAGGCCAAGGCGCTGGCCGGCCGCCCCAGGATCAGGGACCACCGCCCCCGGCCCGCCGTCGCCGCCGTCGGTGTGGTCGTCCTCGCGCTCGTCGCGGGCGGCCTCGGCGTCTTCGGCGCCGGGAAGCCGGCCGCGCCCTCCGGCGCCGCCGACATCGGCAAGGGGCGCGAGGTCACCATCGGCTACATCCCCTGGGACGAGGGCATCGCCTCCACCTTCCTCTGGAAGGAGGTCCTGGAGCGCCGGGGCTTCGAGGTCGAGACCAAGCAGCTGGAGGCCGGAGCGCTCTACACCGGGCTCGCCGGCGGCCAGATCGACTTCCAGACCGACGGCTGGCTGCCCGTCACCCACGCCCAGTACTGGAAGAAGTACGGCGACCGCCTGGAGGACCTCGGCTCCTGGTTCGGCCCCACCTCGCTGGAGCTGTCCGTGCCCTCCTATGTGCGGGGCGTCGACTCCCTGGAGGACCTCAAGGGCAAGTCCGGCACCTTCAAGGGCCGCATCATCGGCATCGAGCCCAGCGCCGGGATGATGGGCCTGCTCAATGACAAGGTCCTCGACGCGTACGGCCTCAGGGGCGAGTACGAGGTCGTCGACGGCTCCACCCCCGGCATGCTCGCCGAGCTGAAGCGGGCGTACCAGAAGAAGGAGCCCATCGTCACCACGCTCTGGTCCCCGCACTGGGCCTACAGCACCTATGACCTGAAGAAGCTGGACGACCCCCAGGGGGCCTGGGGCGAGGGCGACGGTGTCCACACCATCGCCCGCAAGGGCTTCGCCGCCGATCACCCCGAGATCGGAGGCTGGCTCAAGGATTTCAAAATGACCGAAAAGCAGCTCACCAGCCTTGAGGCGGAGATCCAGAAGACCGGCACGGGCAAGGAGCAGGACGCCGTGCGCACCTGGCTGAAGGCGAATCCCGGGGTCGCGGACCGGATGGCACCGCGGTAGGGGGACGCCCGCGCTCCCGCTCACCTGAACGGGGTGGTTCTCGCCGGAGGCGAGGGCCGCCCCGTCCCGCGTTTCCCCGTCCGGGCCGCATACGGCGAACCCTGTGCGCGCGGCCGGAGCCGGAAGCTGCGTATGGTGAGACAGGACCAGGAAGGGGAGCCCGGCGCATGGACGTGAAGGACGGCAAGGACCCGAAGGAGGCCGAGCGCCTTCGGGTGGGCGCCGCCGTGCGCAGACGCCGCCGGGCGCTCGATCTCACCCTCGCCGCGGTCTCCGAGCGCAGTGGGCTCTCCGTGCCCTTTCTGAGCCAGGTGGAGAACGAGCGGGCCCGTCCCAGCGCCCGCTCGCTCCAGCGGGTCGCCGACGCCCTGGAGACCACCGTCGGCAAGCTGATCGAGGCGTCCGACGCTGCGCGCACCATCGCCGTCGTCCGCGCCCCCGACGACGAGGGCCTCACCGCCCCCGGCGCGCCCGCCGCCCGCAGGCTCGTCGGCGGACGCCACCAGCTGGAGGCCCTGGAGTTCACCGGCGAGTACGACACCGGAGGCGAGTTCCAGCACCGCAACGACGAGGTGATGTACGTCGCCGACGGCGCGGTGGAGGTCGAGGCCGAGGGCCGCGCCCACCGCCTCGGCCGCGGTGACACGCTGTTCCTCTCGGGTGGCGTACGGCACCGGTGGCGCGCCACCGTCCCCGAGACCCGGATCGTCGTCGTCATGGTCGCCGAGCACATCGAGACACCCCCGGACGCGTAGCCGGTATGCGGGTCGTCTCCCTGGTGCCCTCCCTCACCGAGGCCGTCGCCGTCAGCGCCCCCGGGCTGCTGGTCGGCGCGACCGACTGGTGCGACAGGCCCGCCGGGCTCGACGTGGTGCGCGTCGGAGGCACCAAGAACCCCGATGTCCCCGGGATTCTCGCGCTGAACCCCGATCTCGTGATCGCCAACGAGGAGGAGAACCGGGCCCCCGACCTCGACGCGCTGCGCGCCGCCGGCGTCCGGGTGCTGGTCACCGAGGTGCGCGCGCTGCCCCAGGCGTTCCGCGAACTCGAACGGGTCCTCGTGGACGGCTGCGGGCTCGCCCGGCCGCGCTGGCTGGCCGAGGCCGAGAGCGCCTGGGCCGAGCTGCGGCCCCCGGAGCGGTCGCTGCCCGCCGTCGTGCCCGTCTGGCGGCGGCCCTGGATGGTCCTCGGCCGGGACACCTTCGCGGGCGATCTGCTGCGCCGGCTCGGAGTGCGCCAGGTGTACGCCGGTCACCACGACCGCTACCCACGCGTCCCCCTGGACGAGCTGCGCGCGAGCGGCGCCGCCCTGGTGGTCCTCCCCGACGAGCCCTACCGCTTCACCGCCGACGACGGCCCCGAGGCCTTCCCCGGGCTGCCCTGCGCCCTGGTCAGCGGCCGTCACCTCACCTGGTACGGGCCCAGCCTCGCCGAGGCGCCCGCCGTCATCGGCGCGGCGCTGCGAGCAGCTCTCCGCTGACCACCCCGCGCGCGGTGCGCACCGCCGCCACCGCCCACGCCGCCACCAGCAGCCCGTACAGCACGGCCGCCACCGCCGTCAGGGCCGTCAGGCCGGTACGGTGCGCCAGCCCGGCCGCGCCCGTGACACAGGTGCCGACCGGGAAGGTGAACGCCCACCAGCTCAGCGAGAACGGCATCCCGCGCCGGAGCGCGCGGACCGTCATCGCGCCCGCGATGGCCAGCCACAGCAGCGCGAACCCCAGCACCGGGACGCCGTGGACCACCGCGAGCGGCGCCAGCGCGGCGGCGTACGGGGTGTCGGCCGCCGCCATGTTGCCCGCGGCGGTGACCGACTGGCCCAGCGGGCCGAGCACCAGGAACAGCGCGGGGGTGAGCGCGAGCGGCAGCGGGCCGTGGTGGATCAGCCGGGAGAGGATCAGCGGCAGGAGCAGCAGCGTCGCCAGGGCGCTCATCCCGAAGAGCGCGCCGGCGCCGAGCAGCACCGTCGCCCGCCAGGCCCCCTCGGGCAGATACGGGACGAGCAGCGGGGCCGACGAGGCGGCGACCATCGGGGCGACCACCGGCAGCAGCCACACCGGGGATGCCGTGCCGGGGGCGACCCGGTGGCGCACGACCATCAGATACGGGATTCCCGCCGCCACCACCAGGGCGCTGAGGGTGCCGGTGGTGATGAGCACGGACGCGAGCACCACGGCCGCGCTCTCCCCGATCACCTCCCCGCCCACCGCCAGGGCGGCGGTGCCCACCGCGAGCTGGGCCATCGGCAGACAGCCGTGGAAGGGTGCCACCGCCGGGTCGAGGAGATGGGCCCGGGCCTGATCGCGGTGGTACAGCCAGTGCCCGGCGCGCGCGGCGAGCAGCGCCGCGAGGAGCAGCGCCGACGCCGCCCAGACGGCCGCGAGCGCCGGGCGGGCGCCGGGGACGGGGAGCGCGGCGCCCGCGGTGGCGACCACGGCGGTGCCCATCACCGCCGCGTACCAGTTCGGGGCGAGACCGCGCAGGGCGGGGAGGCGCCCGGGCGGCGGTGTCCCGAGGGGTGTCCCGAGGCGCGGGGTGGGGCGCCGGCCGGGGTGTACGACGGTGGTCATGCCACCACTGTCCGGTCCGCCGGCCCCCCTCACCAGGAGTCTTCGGACTATGGGGTCATAAGCTGGGTTGATGAGTGACAGCGAGGCGAAGGTGCCGCTGGCGCACCGGGTGCCCGACCTGGGCGCGCTGGAGCTGCTGCTCGCCGTCGCCCGGCACGGCAGCCTGGGCCGGGCCGCCCGGGAGCTGGGGATCAGCCAGCCGGCGGCCAGCGCCCGCATCCGGTCCATGGAGCGCGGGCTCGGGCTCGCCCTGGTGGACCGCTCACCGCGCGGCTCCCGGCTCACCGGGGCGGGGGCGCTGGTCACGGACTGGGCGCGACGGGTGGTGGAGGCGGCGGAGGCCTTCGACGCCGGGGCGCAGGCGCTGCGGGGGCAGCGGGACTCGCGGCTGCGGGTGGCCGCGTCCATGACGATCGCGGAGTATCTGCTGCCCGGGTGGCTGATCGCGCTGCGGACGGACCGGCCGGGGACGGCGGTGTCGCTGTACGCGGGGAACTCGGCGGCGGTCGCGGAGCGGCTGCTCTCCGGGGAGGCCGACCTCGGGTTCGTGGAGGGGCTGGCGGTGCCGGAGGGGCTGGACGGGGCGGTGATCGGCCATGACCGGCTGGTGGTGGTCGTGGCTCCCGGCCATCCGTGGGCCGGAGGGCGGGGGGCGCTCACCCCGGGGGAGCTGGCGGGGACGCCGCTGATTCTGCGGGAGCGCGGGTCGGGGACCCGGCAGGTGCTGGACTCCGCGCTGTCGGGGCACGGGGGGCTGGCGGAGCCGCTGCTGGAGCTGGCGTCGACCACGGCGGTGAAGGGGGCGGTGATGAGCGGGGCGGGGCCGGCGGTGCTCAGTGAGCTGGCGGTGCGGGAGGAGGTGGGGGCACGGCGGCTCATGGAGGTGCGCCTCCAGGGGGTGCCGCTGCGCCGGGCCCTCCGCGCGGTCTGGCGCCGCGCGCACCTGCCCGCGGGCCCGGCGCGCGAGCTGCTCACCCTGACGACCGCCTCCCCACCCCGCCCCACCCCATAGCCCCACGGGCCCGTGCCCGGGTTTCCCCTTTGGGGTGGGCCGTTTCAGCCTGTCCGGCGTTTGAGGACGGGCCTTGTGCGGGAGGTGTGCGGGCCGAGGGTGGGTCCTCGGGCTTCTGTGCCCGGGTTTCCCCTGTGGGGTGGGCCGTTTCAGCCTGTCCGGCGTTTGAGGACGGACCTTGTGCGAGAGGAGCCCGGGCCGGGCGTGGGCCCCGCGCCCCCGGCCCCGCGGCCCCCGCCGGCAGCCCCCACCAGCGCCGCCATCAACCGTTCCTCACCCCCCATCTCCGGATGCCACTGCACCCCCACCGCCCAGCACCCCTCCATCTCGACCGCCTCCACCACCCCGTCCTCCGCCCAGGCCCCCACCACCAGCCCCGGCGCGAGCCGGTCCACCGCCTGGTGGTGGTAGGACGGCACCTCCACCGCCTCCGGCGCGATGGCGGCGTACCGCGTCCCCGGCACCGGCTTCACCGTGTGCGAGGTGAAGACGCCCTCGCCGCCGGTGTGCCCCTCCAGGTGCTGCACCAGCGTCCCGCCCAGCGCCACGTTCAGCAGCTGCATGCCCCGGCAGATCCCCAGCAGCGGTGTCCCCGCCGCCAGCGCCGCGTGGATCAGGGCGAGTTCCCAGGCGTCCCGCTCGGCGGCCGGCGGCCCCGTGCGGGGGTCCCGTTCGGCCCCGTACCGCACCGGCTCCACATCCGCCCCGCCCGCCACGACCAGCCCGTCCAGCCGCGCCACCACCTCCGGCGCGGAGTCCGGGCCGGCGTCGGGCGGGAGCATGGCCGCCAGCCCGCCCGCCCGCTGCACCAGCGCCGGGTACTGCGCGGGCAGCAGCGCCGCGGGCATGCTCCACACCCCCCAGGCGGCCTGGTTGAGATAGGTCGTGATTCCGATGAGCGGCTTGGTCACCAGGGCTCCACTGGACGTGAGGTGGTCAGTCGCGCTTCAGCTCCGCCTCGGCCGCCGCGAGCGCCGCGAACTCCTCCTCCGGCGCCCTGGCGACGAGATGACGCCGACTGTAGATCGCGAAGTAGGCCAGCGCGACCGCGTACACACCCAGCGCGATGAAGGCCGCGTCCCGGTCGACCAGGAACGTCGCCACCAGGGCGCAGAGCGCGAGGACGAAGGCCACCGACGAGGTCAGCGTGCCGCCGGGAGTGCGGTACGGGCGGTGCAGCCCGGGCTCCCGGCGGCGCAGGACGATGTGCGAGAGGGCCATCAGCGCGTAGCTGATGGTCGCGCCGAAGACCGCGATGTTCAGCATGCGGGCCCCGTCGCCACTGGACGCGGCGAGCGCGAACCCGATCGCTCCCGGTATCAGCAGCCCGAGATAGGGCGATTTGCGGCGGCTGGTGAGGGAGAGCACCCGGGGCAGATATCCGGCCCGGGAGAGCGCGAACAACTGCCGGGAGCCCGCGTAGATGAGGGAGAAGAAGGACGCGACGAGGCCCGCCAGCCCGGCGTAGTTGACGAATCGGCTCAGCCCGGTGGGGGCACCGTCCCCCTGGAGCGCCACCACCAGCGGATTCCCGGCCTCCTGGATCGCCGATGAGCCCCGCGCGCCGGTGGCGGCGAGGAAGGTGAGGGCGGCGAGGACGACCAGGACCCCCAGGGAGACCGCGAGCGCCCGGGGCATCGAGCGCACCGGGTCCCTGGCCTCCTCGGCGGCGAGCGGAACCCCCTCCACCCCGAGGAAGAACCACATCCCGAAGGGGAAGGCCGCCCAGATCCCCAGGAGTCCGTACGGCAGCCAGGAGTTGGCGCCGAAGGCGTCCTCGTCGGCCGGGATGTCATTGAGGTGCGCGGCGCTGAACTCGGTGAAGGCGCCGACCGCGAAGATCAGCAGCGCCGCCACCGCGATGGCGGTGACGACCAGGCTGAAGCGCAGGGCCTCGCCGACGCCCCAGAGATGGATGCCGATGAAGACCGCGAAGCAGGCGAGATAGACCGGCCAGCCGGATTCGAGGCCGAAGAGACCCAGCGACTCGACGTAGTCGCCGATGAAGATGGAGATCGCGGCGGGGGCGAGGATGTACTCGATCAGGATCGCGGTCCCGGTCAGAAACCCGCCCCAGGTGCCGAGCGCCCGCCGGGCGAAGCCGTAGCCGCCGCCGGCGGTGGGCAGGATCGCCGACAGTTCGGCGAGCGCGAAGACCAGACAGGCGTACATCACTCCCATGAGCAGGGTCGCGATGGCCAGCCCGCCGAAGCCGCCCTTGGAGAGACCGATGTTCCAGCCGGAGAAGTCGCCGGAGACGACATAGGCGACGCCGAGCCCGGTGAGCAGCAGCCACCCCGCGCTGCCCGTGCGCAGGGCGCGCCGCCGGAGATAGGGGTCGTGGGGGTGGCTGTCCACGGGTGGGGAGACAGGGGAGGGGGAGCGGTCGGTGGTGCCTTCGGCCATGAGAAGCTCCTGGCTTGCAAAGGTTTGTGCGAACACCTTTGCGGCCGGGTGCGGAATGCGCAAGCCTCCTGCGCGGAGCGGTGCCCGGGCAGCCCTCAGAGGGTGCGCGCGGGCAGAAACCCCCGCAGCAGCGCCGCCGTCCCCTCGCAGTGCTCCCGCATCACCTCGCGCGCGCCGTCCGCGTCCCCGTCGAGCACCGCCTCGACGAGCGCGGTGTGCTGGTGCTGGGAGTGTTCGAGGTTGCGCACCAGCAGCGGTATGCAGTCCAGCAGGTCGTTGAGGGTCGCGCGGACGGCGGCGTACTGACCGGCGAGCGTGGGGGAGCCGGCCAGCTCCGCCAGGGTCAGATGGAACAGGGTGTCCCCGCGGCGGTACTCCGCCAGCGGCGCGTCACGGGTCGCGGCCAGCGCGGTACGGAGCCGCCGGGCGCGCTCCCCGGTGAGCCGGTGACCCGCGCACAGCCCCGCGGCCCCGGTCTCCAGCACCTCGCGGAAGCGCAGGGTGTCCTCCACATCGACCCCGGCGACCCGCCGCCGCAGCTCCTCCTCGCCGGCCGAGCCGTCCCGGCCGAGCACGAAGGTGCCGCCGTACCGGCCCCGCCGGCTCTCCACCAGACCCTGGTCGGCGAGGACCTTGAGCACCTCGCGCAGGGTGACCCGGCTGATCCCCAGACGCCGGGCCAGCTCCCGTTCGGCCGGCAGCCGCTCCCCGCCGGACACCAGCCCGAGCCGCAGCAGCTGGAGGAGCTGCTCCAGCGCCTCCTCGAAACCGTTCCCCGCCCGCACCGGGCGCAGCGGGGGCACCGGCCGGCCGGTCTCGTCTTCTCTCCTGGCCACGTCGACGGTGTCCTCTTCCCAAGCAATGGTCTTGAGCAATACCTTATGGCTTCCGGCTGATCCAAGGAGGCGTACGTCCCGTGGCAGACCGCACACCCCCGCTCGGCACCGAGGAGCTGCGAGCCCTCGTCGCGAGCGGAGAGATCGACACCGTGGTGCTCGCCTTCCCCGATATGCAGGGACGCCTCCAGGGCAAACGGTTCGCCGCGCCCTTCTTCCTGGACGAGGTCCTGGAGCACGGCGCCGAGGGCTGCAACTACCTCCTCGCCGTCGACACCGAGATGAACACCGTCGACGGCTACGCCATGTCCTCCTGGGACCGCGGCTACGGCGACTTCTCCCTGCGCCCCGACCTCGCCACCCTGCGCCGTGTCCCCTGGCACGAGGGCACCGCGCTGCTCGTCGCCGACCTCGCCTGGAGCGACGGCTCCCCCGTGACGGCGGCCCCGCGCCAGATCCTCCGCCGCCAGCTGGAGCGGCTGGGGGAACTGGGCTACACCGCCCGGGTCGGCACCGAGCTGGAGTTCATCGTCTTCAGGGACACCTACGAGGACGCCTGGGACCGCGGCTACCGGGACCTGACACCGGCGAACCAGTACAACACCGACTACTCCGTCCTCGGCACCGGACGGATCGAGCCGCTGCTGCGCCGCATCCGCCGGGAGATGGCCGCCGCCGGGCTGACCGTGGAGTCCGCCAAGGGCGAGTGCAACCCCGGCCAGCACGAGATCGCCTTCCGCTACGACGAGGCCCTCGTCACCTGCGACCAGCACGCCGTCTACAAGACCGGCGCGAAGGAGATCGCCGCACAGGAGGGCGTATCGCTCACCTTCATGGCCAAGTACAACGAACGCGAGGGCAATTCCTGCCATATCCATCTCTCGCTCGCCGGGCCGGACGGCGGCAACGCGATGGCCGGCGAGGGACCCGGCGGCATGTCCGGCCTCATGCGGCACTTCCTCGCCGGACAGCTCGCCGCGCTGCGGGAGTTCTCCCTGCTGTACGCGCCCAACATCAACTCGTACAAGCGGTTCCAGCCCGGCTCCTTCGCGCCCACCGCCGTCGCCTGGGGCCACGACAACCGCAGCTGCGCCTTGCGGGTGGTCGGACACGGGCGCTCGATGCGCTTCGAGAACCGGCTGCCCGGCGGGGACGTCAACCCCTATCTCGCGGTCGCCGGGCTGGTCGCGGCGGGGCTGCACGGAGTGGAACAGCGGCTGGAGCTGCCCCGTGAGTCCCCCGGCAACGCCTACACGGCGGGACACGCCCGGGTCCCGGCGACCCTGCGGGAAGCCGCCGAACTCTGGGAGAACAGCGCCCTGGCCGCTGCGGCCTTCGGCGAGGACGTCGTCGCGCACTACGCCAACATGGCGCGCGTGGAGCTGGCCGCGTACGACGCCGCGGTGACCGACTGGGAGCTGCGCCGCTCCTTCGAACGACTCTGACCACCCCGTTCCCACTCCCTTCCCCCCCACCCGCCGCCCCTGTCCCTGTCACCGCGAGGAGCGCCGTGCCGCACGCCCACCACGAAGTCCTCAACCCCGCCACCGGCGAACTCGTCCGGGCCGTACCCGCGACCACCGTCCCCGAGGTCGCCGCCGCGGTGACCCGGGCCGCCCGCGCCCAGCGGTCGTGGGCCGGGGCCGCCCCCGCCGACCGGGCCCGGCTGCTGCGCCGGTTCGCCGCCGTCGTGGACGGCCACACCGAGGAACTCGCCCGGCTGGAGGTGCTCCAGGCCGGCCACACCATCGGCAACGCCCGCTGGGAGGCCGGCAACGTCCGCGATCTGCTCGACTACGCCGCCGGGGGAGTGGAGCGCCTCAACGGCCGGCAGATCCCCGTCGCGGGCGGCCTCGACATCACCCTCCTCGAACCGCTCGGCGTCGTCGGGGTGATCGCCCCCTGGAACTTTCCCCTGCCGATCGCCGCCTGGGGCACCGCCCCCGCCCTCGCCGCCGGGAACGCCGTCCTCCTCAAACCCGCCGAGACCACCCCGCTGACCGCGCTGCGCCTCGCGGAACTCGCCCTGGAGGCGGGCCTGCCCGAGGACCTCTTCCAGGTGCTGCCGGGCGCCGGGGACACCGCCGGACAGGCCCTGGTGGACCACCCCGGAGTGGCCAAGATCGTCTTCACCGGCTCCACCGCCGTCGGCAAGGGCATCATGGCCCGGTGCGCCGCCCAGGTGAAGCGGGTCACCCTCGAACTCGGCGGCAAGAGCCCCAACATCGTCTTCGCCGACGCCGATCTGGAGGCCGCCGTCGCCGCCACCCCCATGTCCTTCCTCGACAACAGCGGCCAGGACTGCTGCGCCCGCACCCGCATCCTGGTCCAGCGCTCCGTCCACGACCGCTTCCTGGAACTCCTCGCCCCGGCCATCGCCGCCGTCGTGGTCGGCGACCCCGCCGACGAGCGGACCCAGATGGGCCCGCTGATCTCCCGGCGCCAGCGGGACCGCGTACGGTCGTACGTCCCCGACGGCCATCCCGGCATCCGGGGCACCGCGCCCGACGGGCCCGGCTTCTGGTTCCCGCCCACCGTCCTCACCGGCCTCGCGCCCGACGCCCCGGCCGCCCGCGAGGAGGTGTTCGGGCCGGTCGCCGCCGTCTTCCCCTTCGACGACGAGGCCGACGCCATCCGGCTCGCCAACGACACCGACTACGGACTCTCCGGCTCCCTCTGGACCCGCGACATCGGCCGCGCCATCCGGGTCTCCCGCGCCGTCCGGGCCGGCAACCTCTCCGTCAACTCCCACAGCAGCGTCCGCTACACCACCCCCTTCGGCGGCTACCGGCACTCCGGCCTCGGCCGGGAACTCGGCCCCGACGCCCTCACCGCTTTCACCGAGACCAAGAACGTCTTCCTCAGCACGGAGGCCTGAGCACCATGACCGAGACTTCCCTCTGCCGCCGCCTGGTGGGCCGTACCGCGGTCGTCACCGGAGCGGGGAGCGGCATCGGACTCGCCACCGCCCGCCGGCTCGCCTCCGAAGGCGCGCACGTCGTCTGCGGGGACATCGACGCGAGCGCGGGCACCGCCGCCGCCGAGGCCGTCGGCGGGCTCTTCGTCCAGGTCGACGTCACCGACGCCGAGCAGGTCGAGGCCCTCTTCGGCGCCGCCCACGACACCTACGGCTCCGTCGATGTCGCCTTCAACAACGCCGGTATCTCACCCCCCGACGACGACTCCATCCTCACCACGGGACTGGAGGCCTGGCGGCGCGTCCAGGACGTCAACCTCACCTCCGTCTACCTCTGCTGCAAGGCCGCCCTCCCCTATATGCGGCGCCAGGGCCGGGGCTCCATCATCAACACCGCGTCCTTCGTCGCGATCATGGGCGCCGCCACCTCCCAGATCTCGTACACCGCCTCCAAGGGCGGGGTCCTCGCCATGTCCCGGGAGCTGGGCGTGCAGTTCGCCCGCGAGGGCATCCGGGTCAACGCGCTCTGCCCGGGGCCCGTCAACACCCCGCTGCTCCGGGAGCTGTTCGCCTCCGACCCCGAGCGCGCCGCCCGCCGGCTGGTGCACATCCCGGTCGGACGGTTCGCCGAGGCGGACGAGATCGCGGCGGCCGTGGCCTTCCTCGCGAGCGACGACGCCTCCTTCGTCAACGCCACCGACTTCCTGGTGGACGGAGGTCTGTCGGGGGCGTACGTCACGCCCCTCTAGCGGCGGAAGGCCCCGGAGGGCCGTTGCGGGGCCCCGGAGGCCCCGGAGATCTCAGGGGCCTCCGGGCTCTCGGGGGCCTCAGGAGTCTTCAGAGGAAGGTGCGACCCTCGCCCCGGTACGTCGGCACCTCGGCGGTCACCCGGTCGCCCTCTATCAGGTGGAGCGCGGCGAAACGCTCGCACAGCTCCCCGGCCTTGGCGTGCCGGAACCAGACCTTGTCACCGATCAGCAGATCGTCGGCGGCGGCCCCGAGCAGCGGGGTCTGCACCTCACCCGCGCCCTCCTGGCGGACGTAGCGCAGTCCCCCGGGGAGATACGGGACGGGCGAGCGGTCCCGCCCCGCGGCCCCGGACGCCGGATAGCCGCCGCCGAGCACCGTCACCACACCCACCCCGGGACGCCGCACCACGGGAAGGGCGAAGAGCGCCGCGGGGCGTCCCGAGAAGGAGGTGTAGTGGTCGAACAGCCGGGGCAGCAGCAGCCCGGAGCCCGCCGCTATCTCCGTCACCGCGCTCTCGGCCGCCGTCTGCTGGACACTGCCCGTGCCCCCGCCGTTGACGAACTCCAGCTCCGGGACGACGGCCCGCACCGCCCGCACGGTCTCGGCCCGCAGCCCGGCCAGCTGCCGCCGGGCGACGTGCTGCATCAGCCGTATCGCCCGGGACGTCACCGGGGAGCCGGGGTACGAGTCACCGACGCCCGCGACATGCCCCTCGTACGCCATCAGCCCCACCAGCCGGAAACCGGGCCGCCGGGCGACCGTCCGGGCCAGCTCCGCCACCTGGCCCGGCTCGGCCAGCGGGGAGCGGCGCGCCCCTATCCGTACCCGGCCGCCCAGCAGCCGCAGCGCGGTGTCGAGTTCCAGACAGACCCGGATCTCCTCCGTGCCGCCCGCGCGGGCCCGGTCGATCAGATCGAGCTGCGCCGGGTCGTCCACCAGCACCGTCACGGCGGCGGCGAGTCTCCCGTCACCCGCCAGCTCGGCGAACGAGGCCCGGTCGGCGGACGGATACGCCAGCAGGACGTCATCGAACCCGGCCCGGGCCAGCCACACCGACTCGGCCAGCGTGAACGACATCACCCCGCGGAACCCGTCCCCGGCGAGCACCCGCTCCAGCAGCGCACGGCAGCGGACGGACTTGCTCGCCACCCGGATCGGCTTGCCGCCCGCCCGGCGCGCCAGATCGGCGGCGTTGGCGTCGAAGGCGTCGATGTCGACCACCGCGAGCGGGGCGTCGAGACGGGCGGTGGCGCGGTCGTAACGGGCCCGGTCCACAGCACTGGGGATCATGGGGCGAGCCTGCCAGAAGGGACTACCGAGGGGTAGGGGGACGTTCTGGGCAGATCCCCACGGCGCCGGGGTCAGAATCCCTCGGGAGGGGCACCAACCCGTAGAGTGACGCGGGACGCGGTACCGGACCGGGCGCCCCGGAAGGGCGGAACAGCCGGTGCACGGGGACGAGATCACGGGGGGCGGAATGAGTACGGAGGCGGAACGCCCTCCCCTCCCAGGCTCCCCCGCCCCCGACGAGACCCCGCCTCCGCCCTCCCCCTCCGCGCGCGTTCCGGACGCGCTGCTCCCTCCCGAGCCCGCCCCGCCCGGCCCTCGCTCGGGACTCACCGATCTGCTGCCGCCCGGCGACGACGGGAAGGCCCGGGCACCGCGCCGTGAGCGTGAGCCGGCCGCGGCCGACGAGGACACCCGCTCGCTGCGGCGGGGGCCGGCCGCCTCCGGCGAGGCCCCCCGCGCCCCGCGCCGCCGGCCCGTCGCGTCCGACGAGAACACGCGTGCGCTGCGGCGGCAGCCCCCGGCGCCCGGCTCCCGCCCGGCACCACGGCAACCCGCGCCGGACCCCCGTACCGAACCGCCCGCCCCCCGGCCTCCCGCCCCCCGGCCTCCCGCTCCCCGGTCGCCCGCCCCCCGGTCGGCTCCCCCCGGACCGCCGCCGCCCCCGGCCCCTCCCGGGACCCGGCGCGTGCCGCTGCCCGACGAGGACACCCGTTCCCTGCGCCGGGCGCCCGGCCCGGGCGACCGGGCGCGGACCTCCGCGCCCCGGCCCGCTCCCTCCCCCGGGCCCGCGCGCCGCCCCGGGGCGGCCCCGCCCCGCCCCCCGTCGCCCCCCGAGGGCCGCACCGCGCCACCCCGGCCCCGGACCTCGCCCGAGCGGCCCGGACCGATGCCGCCCCACGCGGTCACCGGCCCGTCCCACGCGGTCACCGGCCCGTCCCGTGCCGCCGGACCGCCCGGGGAGCCACCGCGCCCGCCCGGCCCTCCCCGGGTCTCCCCGGAGCGCTACCGTCCGGCGCCCCCCGCCGAGCCCCCGGCCTTCGTCCAGGCGTACGGCGCCCTGCCCATGGCCGAACACCCGGCCGGGACGACCGCGCGGCTCCGGCCCGTCCGCGCCCGACGGCCCATACGCACCGCCGCCGCGCTCGCCTGTGTGGTGCTCGGGCTCGGCCTCATCGGCGGCGCCGCCACCGGGAGCTGGCTCACCGGGGACTCCAGCGCCGACACCACCGCCCAGACCGCCTACACCGAGGGCCGCACCCTCTGGTACAGCCTGCCGGTGGACACCCTCTTCCCCCGCACCGTCCACGGCAGGGGCGCGGGGCCCGGCGGCGCCGACCGGGTCTGGACCCGGGTCGCCGTGGCACCCGACGGAAGCTGCGCCGAGAGCCTCGACCCCCTGCTCGTCCGCGCACTCCAGCCCGTCGGCTGCACCCGGGTCCTGCGCGCCACCTACACCGACGCCACCTCCAGCCATGTCACCACCGTCGGGATGGTCTTCACCAAGGGCGGCGCCGCGTCCATGCACGCCCTGGAGTCCCGCTTCACCACCGAGCGCCTCGCCGAGCGCGCCGATCTGATGCCCCGCGCCTTCCCCGCCCCCGGCACCGTCGCCGCCCGGTTCGGCGAGCGGCAGCGCGCCAGCTGGAGCATCGACGTCCTCACCGACGCGCCCGTCGTCGTCTACGCGGTCTCCGGCTTCGCCGACGGCCGCGCCGTCACCGACCCCAGGCCCGCCGGCGAGGCCCGCGCCAAGGGCGCCACATCGGCTCCGGCGCAGGCCGGGCTCGGCCATGAGGCCAAGGGCCTGTCGGACGGCATCGAGAGCGCCCTGCGCGCCGGCCTCGGCACGGCCGCGGAGCCCCGGTCATGACCCCGGGAACGGACGGAGCGCGCCGCCGGCACCGGTTCGCCGCCACCCTGCTGGCCGCCGCGCTCGCCCTGGTGGCCGCGGCCCCCGCGCACGCCGACGGCATACGGCCCCAGCAGTGGGGCCTCGACGCGCTCAACACGGACGAGGCGTGGCGTACGAGCAAGGGCGCGGGGATCACCGTCGCCGTGCTCGACACCGGGGTCGACGACCAGCACCCCGACCTGCTGGGCAATGTCCTGCCCGGCAAGGACCTGATCGGCTTCGGCGCGACCCGGGGGGACCGGGCCTGGGCCCGCCACGGCACCGCGATGGCCGGGATCATCGCGGCGCACGGCCACGGCCCGGCCGGCGGGGACGGGGTCATGGGGATAGCGCCCGAGGCGAAGATCCTGCCCGTGCGGGTGATCCTCGAAAGCGGCGACAAGGCCCGGGACAAGGCCCGCAACTCCCGGGGCACCGCCCTGGCGAAGGGCATCCGCTGGGCCGCCGACCACGGTGCGGACGTCATCAACCTCTCCCTCGGCGACGACAGCGAGTCGGCGCACGCGGAGGCGGGGGAGGACGCGGCCGTGCGGTACGCCCTCTCGAAGGGGGCCGTGGTGGTGGCGTCGGCGGGGAACGGCGGGGAGAAGGGGGACCGGGTGTCCTATCCGGCGGCCTACCCCGGCGTGATAGCGGTGACGGCGGTGGACCGCTACGGGACCCACGCGTCCTTCTCGACCCAGCGCTGGTACGCCACGGTCAACGCGCCCGGGGTGGATGTGGTCATCCCCGACCCCGACCGGAAGTACTACCAGGGGTGGGGGACGAGCGCCGCCGCCGCGTTCGTCTCCGGGGCGGTCGCGCTGGTGCGCTCGGCGCATCCGGAGCTGACCCCGGCGCAGATCAAGAAGCTTCTCGCGGAGACGGCCCGGGACAGCCCCGAGAACGGCCGGGACGACGCCAAGGGGTACGGGATGGTGGACCCCGCCGCGGCGATCCGGGAGGCGGGGAAGGTGCGGGCGGGAGATCCGAAGGCGGCGACGGCGGGGTACGGGAGGGAGTTCTTCGGGCCGGGGCCGCAGCCGGTGGAGGTGGGGGCTGAGCCGGCGGAGTGGCTGGCGCCGGTGGCGGGGGGTGCGGGGGCGCTGATCCTCGCGACCGGCATCGCCCTCTGGCGCACCCCCCGCCCCCCACCCCGCCGCTGACCCCCCGACCAACCCGGCCCACCCGGGGGCACCTCTCGGAGGCGCCCCGAGCAACCCCAGCCCGTCCGGCGTTTGAGGACGGACCCCGCACCACGGGCAACCCGAGCAAATTCAGCCCGTCTGGGGGCACCTCCCAGAGGCAGCTCTGGGGGAGTTTGAGGACGGACCCTGTGCGACAGGTGCCCGCGCCTGTGCATCTTCAGCCCGTCCGGCGCTTGAGGACGGACCCCGCACCACGGGCAACCCGAGCAAATTCAGCCTGTCCGGCGTTTGAGGACGGACTCTGTGCCACAGGACCCCGCATCCCGCGGGCCACGGTCGGGGGCCAGCCCCCGAACCCCCGCTCCTCAAACGCCGGAGGGGCTGGATTTCGTGCCTCGGCACGCCCGGAGCGCCGAGGCTCGCGGCAAGAGACCGAGCCCCCCCGGGGGCAGCCGGGACCCGCGGAGGAATTAGGGTCGAGGGGTGGCGCTCAAGAACATCCCGGACCCCGGTTTCCCCGACGACGACGGCACCGCCGACCCCCGGCTCACCGCAGCCCTCACCACCTGGGCCGCGGACCGCACCGCCGAGACCCCGGTGCTGGAGGCGCTCCGGGACGCCCGCCTGCTCGTCCCCGTGGTCGCCGTCCTCGGCGAGACCGAGATCGGGCCGAACGGACTCCCGCAGGAGAAGACCAGCGACATGGCCGTCCCCACCCTCACCGCCGGCCCCCGCCGAGCCCTCCCCGCCTTCACCTCCATCGCCTCCCTGGCCCGCTGGAACCCGGAGGCCCGCCCCGTCGCCGTCCCCCTCCACCAGGCCCTCCAGGCAGCCGCCCACGAGCGGGCGGACACGCTCGTACTGGATCTCGCGGGCCCCGTCACCTACCAGCTCACCGGCCCCGCGCTGCGGGCCCTCGCCGAGGGCCGCACCAGCACGGACCCGCTCGACGACCCCGCCGTCACGGACGCCGTGCGCGAGATCCTGGCCGCCGAGCCCGCCGTGGTCCGCGCCCATCTGGGCCCGGGCGGCGCGGACGCGGACGGGACCCTCGCCCTGGTGCTCGCCCCGGACGCCGTCCCGGCCCGGGACGCCCACCGGGTCGCCGAGGCGCTCGCGGGCCATGACGCGCTGAGGGCCCGCCTGGTGCGGGGCCTCGACCTGGCACTGCTGCCGGCCGGTGCCGCCGCTCCGGGCGAGCCCTTCTTCGTGCGGTAGCGCGGTCCGCGCGGCGGCGGATCAGCCGTAGACGGGCCCGGTGTACTTCTCGCCGGGCCCCTGCCCCGGCTGGTCCGGCACCAGCGACGCCTCGCGGAAGGCGAGCTGGAGCGACTTCAGGCCGTCCCGCAGCGGTGCCGCGTGGAAGGAGCTGATCTCGGTGGTGCTCGCGTCGAGCAGCCCCGCCAGCGCGTGGACCAGTTTGCGGGCCTCGTCCAGGTCCTTGTGCTCCTCGCCCTCCTCGGTCAGCCCGAGCTTGACGGCGGCAGCGCTCATCAGGTTCACCGCGACCGTGACGATCACTTCGACGGCGGGGACCTCGGCGATGTCGCGGGTCATGGCGTCGAAGTCGGGAGAATCCGGAGATCCGGTGAAATCGGTGTCAGGGGTCGCGTCACTCATGACGCACACGATATGCCCCGCCCCGCGCGACACGGCCGGGGCCACCGGTTAGCCCCATCCCGGCGGAGCTGCTAACCTTGTGTGACGACCGGCTGGACGCATCTGTGTCCGGCCCACAAGTGGAGGCTCCGATCTCCCACCCGACCGACCTCCGGGACGGCGGGTCACCGGTCAGGTGGCGCCCATCGTTCCGTACGGACGATGGAAGTCGCCCGATGTGCGCCTCGCGGCTGGCCGCGGCGGTGCTCCGGTTTTGAGGAGCTGCCGCCTGTGTCCCGTCCGGGGCATTTTTCATGTTCCGGCGCGGTTGGTCTTACCAAACAGACGTTGCGCGGCTGCCTGCCAGTCGGTCGCGTAGTGCTACCGAGGAGGATCCATCAGCGCCGAGCCCCGCATCAACGACCGGATTCGCGTTCCGGAAGTGCGGCTTGTCGGTCCCAGCGGCGAGCAGGTCGGAATCGTCCCGCTCGCCAAGGCCCTTGAGCTCGCACAGGAGTACGACCTTGACCTGGTCGAGGTCGCGGCGAACGCCCGGCCGCCCGTGTGCAAGCTCATGGACTACGGGAAGTTCAAGTACGAGTCGGCCATGAAGGCCCGTGAGGCGCGCAAGAACCAGGCGCACACGGTCATCAAGGAGATGAAGCTCCGGCCGAAGATCGACCCGCACGACTACGACACCAAAAAGGGTCACGTCGTCCGGTTCCTCAAGCAGGGTGACAAGGTCAAGATCACGATCATGTTCCGTGGTCGTGAGCAGTCCCGCCCCGAGCTTGGCTACCGCCTGCTCCAGCGTCTCGCGTCCGATGTCGAGGACCTCGGGTTCATCGAGTCGAACCCGAAGCAGGACGGCCGGAACATGATCATGGTTCTTGGCCCGCACAAGAAGAAGACCGAGGCCATGGCCGAGGCGCGTGAGGCCCAGGCCGCACGGAAGGCTGACCGCGAGGTCGCGAAGGCCCAGGCCGACGCGCCCGCCGAGGCGCCCTCCGAGGGGTGACCCGAGGGGCTGCCGTGAGGCGCCCCCGGTCCCGCCCGGATTCAGAAACCAAGATCTGACGCTCCCGCACGCATGCCGGTACCCCGTGTGCCGGTGGGAGCGCCACTGACGAGGAGATAACGGCGCTATGCCGAAGAACAAGACGCACAGCGGTTCCAAGAAGCGCTTCAAGATCACCGGCACCGGCAAGGTGCTCCGTGAGCGCGCCGGCAAGCGCCACCTGCTCGAGCACAAGCCGTCCACGCTGACGCGACGCCTCTCGGGCAACGCGGAGATGGCTCCGGGCGACGCCAAGAAGATCAAGAAGCTTCTCGGCAAGTGACGTTCCTCTGTTCCCGCCTCCGGTGACGGAGCCGGGGACGGATCGACGTCGAGACCGGGACCTCATCGAATTCGGGCCGTGTGGGTACCACCACGGCCCCGCTACAAGGAGTTAACAAGTGGCACGCGTCAAGCGGGCAGTCAACGCCCACAAGAAGCGCCGGGCAATCCTCGAGGCCGCCAGCGGCTACCGCGGTCAGCGCTCGCGCCTGTACCGCAAGGCCAAGGAGCAGGTCACCCACTCCCTGGTCTACAACTACAACGACCGGAAGAAGCGCAAGGGCGACTTCCGCCAGCTGTGGATTCAGCGGATCAACGCCGCCGCCCGCCAGAACGGCATGACGTACAACCGCCTCATCCAGGGTCTGAAGGCCGCCAACATCGAGGTGGACCGCAAGATGCTGGCCGAGCTGGCCGTCAACGACACCAACGCGTTCGCCGCGCTGGTCGAGGTCGCGCAGAAGGCTCTGCCGGCCGACGTGAACGCGCCGAAGGCCGCGGCCTGAGCCGTGCGCTGAGGCAGCCGCCGAGGCATGTGCTTTCCGGACCCGCAGGCCACTGGCCTGCGGGTCCGAGTGCTTCCGCCGCCCGGGCGGCCCTCTCCTGATCCGGTCCGGCCCGCCGCCCGGGCGGCCCCCTCGTGACCGTGTCCGGCCCCGGCGCCGGCCACCACTTGGAACCGTGTCCCCGGCCGCACGCCGGAACGAAGAACCCCGTGCAGACGAAAGTGAGCCCATGGCCGCCCCCGAGTTGATCTCCCCGCGTTCCTCCCGCGTCGCCGCCGCCCGCCGGCTCGCGAGGCGGAACTTCCGCGGCAAGGAGCGGCTGTTTCTCGCCGAGGGCCCCCAGGCCGTACGGGAGGCCGCCGGACACCGCACGGACGGCGAGGCGACCCTCGTCGAGCTGTTCACCACCCTGGACGCCGCCGAGCGGTACGCGGACATCATCGGAGCCGCCCGGGACGCGGGCGCCCAGGTCCATCTCGCGGACGAGACGGTGATCGCCGACATCTCCACCACCGTCACCCCGCAGGGCCTCGTCGGCGTCTGCCGCTTCCTGGACACCCCCTTCGACGCCGTGGTCGCGGCCCGGCCGAGGCTCGTCGCCGTGCTCGCCCATGTGCGCGACCCCGGGAACGCCGGCACCGTGCTGCGGTGCGCGGACGCCGCCGGAGCCGACGCCGTCGTCCTCACCGACGCCTCTGTCGACCTCTACAACCCGAAGGCCGTCCGTGCCTCCGTCGGCTCCCACTTCCACCTCCCGGTCGCCGTCGGCGTCCCCGTCGAGGAGGCCGTACGGGCCCTCAAGGGCGCCGGAGTGCGGGTGCTCGCCGCCGACGGCGCGGGCGAGGACGACCTCGACGCCGAACTCGACGCGGGCACCATGGGCGGCCCCACCGCCTGGATCTTCGGCAATGAGGCCTGGGGGCTGCCCGAGGAGACCCGGGCCCTCGCCGACGCCGTGGTGCGCGTGCCGATCCACGGAAGGGCCGAGAGCCTGAACCTGGCGACCGCCGCGGCCGTTTGCCTCTACGCGTCGGCGCGCGCCCAGCGCGCCGGGGGCGCGCGCTGAAGGCCGGGGCATCGGCCACGGCACGCCGGGCTCACTCGGGGGGAGCACTCGCCCGGGGGCTCCGCAGGGTCACATCCAGCTAGTAGGGTGACGGGCTCGGGGGCCCACTGGAGTGCCGGCCGAGAGGTGGGGATACGGGGATGTCAGTCGGGACGAGCAGGCCCATGGAGACACACGGGGCCTTGCTGTGCCCTGTCGGCGACCCCGGAATGTTCGGGCTCGACCCCGACGACCTGCCCGACGGCCTCGTCGTCGCCGACGAGGCCGGCCGGGTGATCTGCTTCAACGCGGCAGCCGCCCGGATCACCGCCGTCGACCGGGACCGGGCCCTGGGACAGACCCTGGAGCGCGCACTGCCGCTGGAGGACCTCAAGGGCCGCCGCTGGTGGGCCCTGACCGACCCCTACGGCGGCCTCTCCACCCGTGTCGGCCAGCCCGAGCGGAATCTGCTGCTCCCCGGCGGACGCGAGGTCCTGGTCTCCGCGCGGTACGTCCGCGAGCGCCCCACCGGGCCGATACGGCGGCTGGTCATCAGCATCCGCGGCACCGAGGCCCGCCGCCGCAACGAGCGCAGCCACGCCGAGCTGATCGCCACCGTCGCCCATGAGCTGCGCTCCCCGCTGACCTCGGTCAAGGGCTTCACCGCGACCCTGCTGGCCAAGTGGGAGCGGTTCACCGACGACCAGAAGCGGCTGATGCTGGAGACCGTCGACGCCGACGCCAACCGGGTCACCCGGCTGATCGCCGAGCTGCTCGACATCTCCCGGATCGACTCCGGCCGGCTGGAGGTGCGCCGGCAGCCCGTGGACATCGCCGCGGCCGTCGGACGGCATGTCCAGGCGCACACCGCGAGCGGCCAGAGCCCGGACCGCTTCTTCGTCCGCATCCGGCGCGAGCTGCCCGTTCTGTGGGCCGATCCCGACAAGATCGATCAGGTGCTCGGCAATCTCCTGGAAAACGCGGTGCGCCACGGCGCCGGAACCGTCACCATCGAGGTGGCGCCGGCAGCGGCGAAGGACGACGAGAGAGGCACGGCCGTCACCGTGAGCGACGAGGGTCCCGGCATTCCCGAGGAGTCGATGGGCCGCGTCTTCACCCGCTTCTGGCGGGGCAGCAAGCGCGGCGGCACCGGCCTCGGCCTCTATATCGTCAAGGGCATCGTCGAGGCCCACGGCGGCACCATCACCGTCGGCCGCGGGCCCGGGGGCGGCGCCGAGTTCCGGTTTATCCTGCCCGTGGGCACTCCGGCGCATCTGGCCTGAGCCCCCACGGGCCTCCCGCACCCGCCGCACCGGGCCGCGCGGCGGGACCGGGGCCACCGTCCCCCGGACCGGTACCCCCGGCGTGCCCTTTAGACTGAATCTTTGGCACCTTCGCGCCCTCGCCCCGCCGCGCGGGGGTGGCTCGGTCCGGGGGTGTTCCCCGGTACACGCAGCACTCAGCGCAGCACCAGCCAATCGGAAGCACGGGAAGAGATGTCGGCACCGAACAAGTCGTACGACCCTGTCGAGGTCGAGGCACTGAAACCGGAAGAGATCGAGCGCATGCGGGACGAGGCGCTCGCGGCCTTCGCCGCCGCCGGTGACCTCGAAGCGCTCGCCCACGAGAAGGTCGCGCACACCGGCGGTGCCTCGCCGCTCGCGCTCGCCAACCGTGAGATCGGGGCGCTCCCGCCGCAGGCCAAGGCCGAGGCCGGCAAGCGCGTCGGCCAGGCCCGGGGCGCGGTCAGCAAGGGCCTCGCCGCCCGCCAGGCCGAGCTGGAGGCCGAGCGCGACGCCCGGGTGCTGGTCGAGGAGGCGGTGGATGTCACCCTTCCGTACGACCGGGTCCCGGCCGGCGCCCGCCACCCGCTCACCACGCTCTCGGAGCGCATCGAGGACGTCTTCGTCGCCATGGGCTACGAGGTCGCCGAGGGCCCCGAGGCCGAGGCCGAGTGGTTCAACTTCGACGCGCTGAACATCGGCCCCGACCACCCCGCGCGCGGCGAGGCGGACACCTTCTTCGTGGCCGCCCCCGACGGGTCCGCCGACTCCGGTGTGGTGCTGCGCACCCACACCTCGCCGGTGCAGATCCGCTCCCTGCTCGACCGCGAGCCCCCGGTCTATGTGATCTGCCCCGGCCGGGTCTACCGCACCGACGAGCTGGACGCGACCCACACCCCCGTCTTCCACCAGGTCGAGCTGCTCGCCGTCGACGAGGGCCTGACCATGGCCGACCTCAAGGGCACCCTGGACCACATGGTGCAGGCGCTCTTCGGCGAGGGCATGAAGACCCGGCTGCGGCCGAACTTCTTCCCCTTCACCGAGCCGTCCGCCGAGATGGACATGGTCTGCTACGTCTGCCGCGGCGCGTCCGTCGGCAACCCGGACCGCCCCTGCCGCACCTGCTCCAGCGAGGGCTGGATCGAGCTGGGCGGCTGCGGGATGGTCAACCCCAAGGTCCTCACCGCCTGCGGTGTGGACGCGAGCAAGTACAGCGGATTCGCCTTCGGGTTCGGCATCGAACGGATGCTGATGTTCCGCCACAACGTCGAGGACATGCGAGACATGGTCGAGGGTGACATCCGTTTCACCCGGCCGTTCGGGATGGAGATCTGATGCGGGTCCCGCTTTCATGGCTGCGGGAGTACGTCGACCTGCCGGCGACGGAGACCGGCCGTGACGTACAGACCAGGCTCATCGCCGCCGGCCTGGAGGTCGAGGCCGTCGAGACCCTCGGCGCCGGGCTCACGGGCCCCCTCGTGGTCGGCCAGGTCCGCTCCATCGAGGAGCTGACCGAGTTCAAGAAGCCCATCCGCCACTGTCTGGTGGACGTGGGCGCGGCCAACGGCACCGGTGAACCGCAGGAGATCATCTGCGGCGCCCGGAACTTCCGGGCCGGTGACAAGGTCGTCGTGGCCCTGCCCGGCGCCGTGCTCCCCGGCGACTTCGAGATCGCCGAGCGCAAGACGTACGGCCGGATGTCCCGGGGCATGATCTGCTCCACCGACGAGCTGGGCATGGGCGACGACGGCACCCACGGCATCATCGTGCTGCCGCCGGAGCACGAGGTCGGCACCGACGCCACCGCGCTCCTCGAGCTGTACGACGAGGTCCTCGACATCGCCGTCACCCCCGACCGCGGCTACTGCCTCTCGCTGCGCGGTGTCGCCCGCGAGACCGCCACCGCGTACGGGCTGCCGCTGCGCGACCCCGCGCTGCTGGACGTGCCGGGACCCAACGCGCACGGCTACGGAGTCCGGGTCGCCGACCCCGTCGGCTGCGACCGCTTCACCGCGCGCACCGTCGTCGGGCTCGACCCCGAGGCCCGCTCCCCGATCTGGCTGACCCGCCGCCTCCAGAAGGCGGGCATGCGCCCGATCTCGCTCGCCGTCGACATCACCAACTACGTGATGCTGGAGCTGGGGCAGCCGCTGCACGCCTACGACCGCACCCTCGTCGACGGACCGATCGGGGTCCGCCGCGCCGAGCCCGGTGAGAAGCTCGTCACCCTCGACGGCGTCAAGCGCACCCTGGACGCCGAGGACCTCGTCATCACCGACAACCGGGGGCCCATCGGCCTCGCCGGGGTGATGGGCGGCGCCAACACCGAGATCGCCGACGCCGAGCCCGACCCGGAGACCGGTGCGGTCCGGGGCACCACCGAGGTGGTCATCGAGGCCGCGCACTTCGACCCGGTCGCCATCGCCCGCACCGCGCGCCGCCACAAGCTGTCCTCCGAGGCGTCCCGGCGCTTCGAGCGCGGTGTGGACCCGCAGGCCGGGGCCGCCGCGGCGCAGCGCACCGTCGATCTGCTGGTGCTGCTCGCCGGCGGCACCGCCGAGGCCGGTGTCACCCAGGTCATCTCGCCCTCCGCGCCGCACACGATCGCGATCCCCGCCGGCCACCCCGACCGGGTCGCCGGTGTGGAGTACGGCCGGGAGACCGTCGTACGCCGCCTCCAGGAGGTCGGCTGCGACGTCTACGGCCAGGACGAGCTGGTCGTCACCGTCCCCTCGTGGCGCCCCGACCTCACCGCGCCCAACGACCTCGCCGAGGAGGTCATCCGGCTGGAGGGGTACGAGAACCTGCCCTCCACGCTGCCCCGGCCCCCGGCCGGGCGCGGGCTCAGCGAGCGGCAGCGGCTGCACCGCCGGGCCGGCCGCGCGCTGGCCGGCGCCGGCTATGTGGAGACGCCGAACTACCCCTTCATCGGCGAGCAGGTCCTCGACCAGCTCGGCCTCCCCGCGGACGACCCCGCCCGCAGGCTGGTCAGGCTGGTCAACCCGCTCTCCGACGAGGAGCCGGCGCTGCGCACCACGCTGCTGCCCGGTCTCCTGGGCGCGCTGCGCCGCAACGCCGGGCGCGGCAGCCACGACCTCGCCCTCTTCGAGACCGGGCTGGTCTTCCACCCGGCCGCCGAGGCACGGCGCGCTCCGTCCCTCCCCGCCGACCGCAGGCCCACCGACGAGGAGATCGCCGCGCTCGACACCGCGCTGCCGGCGCAGCCCCGGCACGCGGCGGTCGTCCTCACCGGCTCCCGGGAGCGCTCCGGCTGGTGGGGCGCCGGACGCCCGGCCGACTGGGCGGACGCCATCGAGGCGGCCCGGGTGGTCGCCGCCGAGGCCGGCGCGGAGCTGACCGTCGAGCAGGGGCGGTACGGCCCGTGGCACCCCGGCCGCTGCGCCGCGCTCCATGTCACGGTCGACGGGGTGAAGACGCCGGCCGGACACGCCGGTGAGCTGCACCCGCGCGTCATCAAGGCGCTGGGTCTGCCCGCGCGCACCTGCGCCATGGAGCTGAACCTGGACCTGGTGGAGCGGGCCGGCGACACCGCGCTCACCGCACCGAGGATCTCCGGTTTCCCGGTGGCGACCCAGGATGTGGCGCTCGTCGTCGACACGGAGATCCCGGCCGCCGCCGTGGAGAGCGCGCTCACCGCCGGCGCCGGCGAACTGCTGGAGTCCATCCGGCTGTTCGACATCTTCACCGGTGACCAGATCGGGACCGGCCGGAAGTCGCTCGCCTACGCGCTGCGCTTCCGCGCCGCCGACCGGACGCTGACGGTGGAGGAGGCGACGGCGGCGCGCGACGCGGCCGTGGCCCTCGCCGCCGAGCGGACCGGAGCGGTGCTCCGCGGAGCCTGACCCACCGCACCGCACAGGGGCGCGTCCGGATTCCGGACGCGCCCCTGTGTGTTCCCCGCCGGAGCGGACAGCAAGGGGCCGCCGCGCGACTGGACGCGCGACGGCCCCGGTGGGCCCGGCGCGGAGTGGGGTGACACCGCGCCGGACCCGTCGGCGGTCCTCCGGCCGCTCGCAGCGTGGGTCGTTGCGGCGGAAGGCGGCGGGAGGACCGCCGGGTGCGGCCGGCGCCGCCCGTCCTGCCGCGGAGTGTCGGGCAGTTCAGCAGGACGGACGGCGCTCACGGCGACCACCGCACTGATACGAGGGGGAGCCCGGTGGTCCGGCCGCCTCTGTGAGAGGCATTCCAGTCAACACGCGTGCCCGGTACGGCGGCAGAGCACGCGCCGCCCCGGTCGGGGTACTCCGTTCACACCCCGTGCGAAGTGCCGCTCGCGGCGCGTGCCGTCCACTACGCTGAGCTGACCGAGCCCCCGGAGTGGCCATGCAGCCCAACACCCTGCTCGACGCCCTGCTGGACGAGGCGGGTTTCTCCCACGCGGGCCTGGCCGCCCGGGTGAACCAGGCCGGTCGCGCCCGGGGGCTGGCCCTGCGGTACGAGCACACCGCCGTGGCCCGGTGGCTGAAGGGCCAGCGCCCCCGGGGCCAGGTGCCCGACCTGCTGTGCGAGGTGCTCGCCGGCCGGCTCCAGCGCGCTCTGACCCTCGGTGACATCGGCCTCGGAAGCCCCGGCGACACCGCCGACCCGTCGTCCCCGCTCTCCGGTTTCGTCGAGCGGGCCGC
The DNA here is from genome assembly GCF_053594535.1 of Streptomyces sp. NPDC001889. Classification (NCBI taxonomy): domain Bacteria; kingdom Bacillati; phylum Actinomycetota; class Actinomycetes; order Kitasatosporales; family Streptomycetaceae; genus Streptomyces; species Streptomyces sp. NPDC001889. Next base: position 112,175 of record NZ_JBSFER010000004.1, on the reverse strand, counting down.
CGCCCTCTGGCGCTCCGACGAACAGCAGCGCCGCCACATCATCGAGGCGCCCGCCGTCACCGGAACGCCCGCCGTGATGCCCGTCTGGGAGTGGGAGAACCCCCCGGAGGACGCCGATGTCTCCCGTACCGGAAAGAACCGTGTCTCACCGGCCGACATCGGTATGCTGCGGGCCGCGCGCGCCCACTACGAGCTGATGTACCGACGGGCGGGCGGCATGGCGACCCGCGCCCGGATCGTCGGATTCCTCAACGCCGAGACCGCGCCGCTGCTGCGCGGCACCTACAGTGACGCCCTGGGGCGGCAGTTGCACCGGGCGACCGGCGGGCTGGTCGCGGTCGCCGGGATCTGCGCGTACGACTCCGACGCCCACGGCCTGGCCCAGCGCTACTTCCACCAGGCGCTGCGCCTGGCGAAGGCCAGCGGGGACCGGGGGCTCGGCGCCTATGTGATCGCGCTGCTGGTCAACCAGTCGCTCTTCATGGCCGAGTACCGGCAGGCGGTGGCCTTCGCGGAGGCCGCGCTGCGGGCCTCCGGCGGCCGGATCACTCCGGCGCTCGCCGCCGATCTGCACGCCATGCAGGCCAAGGCGTACGCCCATCTCGGCGACGGCGGGGCCGCGCTGGGCTGTATCCGGCGGGCGGAGCAGGAGGCGGAGCGGATTCGTCCGGTGCACGAGCCGGACGAGACCGGCTATGTGCAGCCGGGGCTGGTCAATGTGCAGGCCGCCGAGGCGCTGCTCAGCCTGGGGGATCTGCGCGCCGCCCATGAGCACGCGACGGCGGCCGTGGGCGTGCCCGCGCACGACCGGGGCCGGGTGCACCGGCTCGCCATGCTCTGCCAGATCGAGCTGCGGCAGGGCGAGGCCGACCGGGCGGCGGGGACGGCCGGGGAGATGGCCGAGCAGGTGCGGGGGATGGAGTCGCAGCGGCTGCGGGACCGGCTGCGCGCGGTGCGCGAGTATCTGGTGGCGAGTGGCTCCGCCCGGGCGGCGGAGGCGACGGAGCTGATCGACGGGGCGCTGCGCGTGCCGCTCTGACCGCCGGTGGCGCGGCTCGGCCGGCTGTCCTCCCGGCCGAGCCGCGCCGGGTGCGCCGGGTGCGCCGGGGCTCCGCCCTCCGCCCGGCCGGGGTGCCGTGCGCGGGCTGCCCGGTGGGGCGCCCGGAGGAGGCCCGAAGGACGCCCGCCGCGTGCCCGCCGGATGCCCGAAGGACGCCCGCCGGATGCCCGGCGGATGGCTTTTCCGACCCTCCGGCCGCTGCTGCGATGTTGCCACCTACTGGTCGAAAGGTGGCCCAGAACGTGCAGTGGACGAACTTGAACGAACAAAATGTGTATGAGAACCGCTGGTTCAGCGTCAATCTGGCCGATGTCGCTCTACCGGACGGCCGACGGCTGGACCACTTCGTGATACGGATGCGCCCGGTCGCGGTCGCCACCGCCGTCAACGACGCCAATGAGGTGCTGCTGCTGTGGCGGCACCGTTTCATCACGGACAGCTGGGGGTGGGAGCTGGCCGCCGGGGTGGTCGAGGACGGCGAGGACATCGCGGCGGCGGCGGCCCGGGAGATGGAGGAGGAGACCGGGTGGCGCCCGGGTCCCCTCCAGCCGCTGATGTGCGTCGAGCCGTCGAACGGACTCACCGACGCCCGCCACCACCTCTACTGGTCCGATTCGGCCGTCTGGACCGGTCACCCCGAGGACGACTTCGAGTCCTCGCGCCGGGAGTGGATTCCGCTCAAACTGGTGCCCGACATGATCGCCCGCGGTGAGGTCCCGGCCGCCAATATGGCGGCCGGGCTGCTGATGCTCCACCATCTGCGGCTCGGCTGAGCCGGCCGTGGCGCCGGGGCGCCCGGCGGGGTCAGGAGTACGGGTAGAAGCCCGCGCCCGTCTTGCGGCCGAGGCGCCCCGCGTCCACCATCCGCTGGAGCAGCGGGGGAGCGGCGTACAGCTGCTCCTTGTACTCGCTGTACATCGAGTCCGCCACCGACGCGACCGTGTCCAGACCGATGAGGTCGGCGAGCTTCAGCGGGCCCATCGGATGGGCGCAGCCCAGCTCCATGCCGTTGTCGATGTCCTCGCGGCTGGCGATCCCCGACTCGAACATCCGGATCGCCGAGAGCAGATACGGGATGAGGAGGGCGTTCACCACGAAGCCCGAGCGGTCCTGGGCGCGGATGGGGTGCTTGCCGAGGACCTTCTCCACCACGGCCTCGGCGCGCAGCACGGTCTCCTCGGAGGTGGTGAGCGCCGGGATCAGCTCCACCAGCCGCTGGACCGGGGCCGGGTTGAAGAAGTGGATGCCGATGACCTGGTCGGGCCGGGAGGTCGCGACGGCCAGCTTCACCAGGGGGATCGAGGAGGTGTTGGAGGCGAGAATCGCGTCGCGGCGGGTGACCACCTGGTCGAGCACCTGGAAGATCTCGGTCTTGACCTGCTCGTTCTCCACGACGGCCTCGATGACGAGATCGCGGTCGGCGAACTCCCCGAGGTCAGTGGTGAAGCTGAGCCGCTCCAGCGTGGCGTCCCGCTCCATCTCGGTGATCTTGCCGCGCTCGGCGGCCTTCGCGAGTGAGTTGTAGAGCCGGGTCCGGCCGATCTCCAGGGCCTCGCCCGTGGTCTCGGCGACCTTCACCTCCAGCCCGCTGCGCGCGCACACCTCCGCGATGCCCGCGCCCATCTGGCCACAGCCCACCACTCCGACGCGTGCAATGTCGGCCATTGAGTCCGTCACCTCGTGCCTTTCGCTGATCCAGTGCTGGTCGTGCGGGGGCGGCCCCGCCGGGCTCACCGGCGGGACCGCGACCCTCGCACGTTACTCCGCGCGGTGCCGTGGATGACGGCCAGGGGCGGGCATGCTGTCGGCAGGGACCGAGAGAGGCGAGGGTGCATATGGCACATTTCGGGAGAAGAGGGTTTGTGGCCACGGCGGCGGGCGCACTCGCCGGGCTGACGGTCACGGGGGACGCCGCCGCGGCCCCGGAGCGGTCACCGGCCGGGGGCCGCGCGTCGTACCGGGACTTCCGGGGGATGTGGCTGGCGACCATCACCAACCGCGACTGGCCCTCCCGCGCGGGCCTCGGCGCCGATCAGCAGCGCCGTGAGCTGCTCGCCCACCTCGACACCGCCGTCGACCGCCGGCTGAACACCGTCGTCCTCCAGGTCCGGCCCGCCGCCGACGCGCTGTGGCCGTCGCCGCACGAGCCGTGGTCGCAGTATCTGAGCGGTACGCAGGGCAAGCACCCCGGCTGGGACCCGCTGGGCACCGCCGTGACCGAGGCCCACCGGCGCGGCCTGGAGCTGCACGCCTGGTTCAACCCCTACCGGGTCGCCACCCACACCGACCCGTCCCGGCTGGCCGAGAGCCACCCGGCCCGCAAGCACCCGGACTGGGTCCTGCCGTACGGCGGGAAGCTCTACTACAACCCCGGCATCCCGGAGGTCCGCGCCTTCGTCCAGGACGCGATGATCGACGCCGTACGCCGCTATGACATCGATGCCGTCCACTTCGATGACTACTTCTACCCCTACCCGGTCGCGGGCCAGAGCTTCGACGACGGCGAGACCTACGCCCGGTACGGCTCGGGCTTCGCCGACCGGGCGGCCTGGCGCCGCGACAACATCGACCGGCTGGTACGGGAGATGTCCGCGCGGATCAAGGAGACCCGGGCGGGCGTCCGGTTCGGGATCAGCCCCTTCGCGGTCTGGCGCAACCGCTCCACCGACCCGCGCGGCTCGGACACCCGGGCCGGGGTCCAGACCTACGACGATCTGCACGCCGACACCCGCACATGGGTCCGGCAGGGCTGGATCGACCATGTGATCCCGCAGATCTACTGGCACATCGGCTTCGGCGCCGCCGACTACGCCAAGCTGGTGCCCTGGTGGAACGAGCTGGTACGGGGCACGGGCGTCGACCTCGTCATCGGCGAGGCCCTCTACAAGGCGGGCGACCCCGCCCAGCCCGAGCCCTGGCAGGACCCGGCCGAGCTGTCCCGGCATCTGACACTCACCCGCGACTACGGCGGAGTGCGCGGGCACTGCTTCTTCTCCGCCAAGGAGGTCGGGGCCGACCGCAACGGCGCGATGGCGCGTGTGGTCGCCGACCACTACCGGGACGCCGCGCGACGGCGGAGAGGGTAGGCGGGGCCGCCCGGCCGGAGAGACCTCCGGCCGGGCGGCCGTGGTGTCGCGGGGGCGGCGCCCGGGTCCGTCAGACGGGCTCGTGCGGCCTGATCACACAGTCGGGGCCCGGCGACATCACCGTCTCGTGCCCGTCCTCGAAACGGACCCGGAACGGAGGAGCGCCTTCCGGCCCCAGCACCTCGACAACCTCGGCGACCCGGTCGTGCTGCCCCACGGTCCTGCCGTGCACCAGCAGCTGATCGCCCACCTGTGCCCGCATCGGGATCGACCTCCTCGACCTCATCGAAGGCGGTGGTCCGTGGTTCCGAGTCTACGGCGGGGTCCGCGACGCGCATCCGCGCCGCCGCCCCCGGGGCCGGCGCCGGCCCCGGGATGGGCCCGCGCCGTTCGGGGGCGGCACCCGGACGGGGCCCGTGCTCGGGGCCCGTCCGGCGCCCGGCGGGGGCCGGCCGCTCCGGGGCGGGCGGCTCAGCTGCGGGCGCGCTGGGTGACCGCGATGCACAGCAGCACCCCGCCGGCGGCGAGCGGCGCGGCCGGGGAGAGCCGCTCGCCGAGCAGCGCCACCGACCACACCAGCGTCAGCAGCGGCTGCGCGAGCTGGAGCTGGCTCGCCCGGGCGATGCCGATCGCGGCCATGCCCCGGTACCAGACGTACAGCCCGAAGAAGGACGAGACAGTCGCCACCCAGACCAGACCGGTCACGCCCTGGGCCGTCAGCCGCACCGGCTCCAGAGCCAGGGCCACCGCCGAGCCCGCCAGGGAGAGCGGCAGACACAGGACGAGGGACCAGCCCGCCACCTGCCACCCCGGGATCTCACGGGCCAGCCGCCCGCCCTCGGTGTAGCCCGCCGCGCACACCAGCAGCGCCCCGAGGAGATACAGATCCCCGCTCCGGAACCGGCCGCCGCTCTCCGCCACCGTGAACACGACCACCACCGCCGCCCCGGCCACCGCCGCCAGCCAGAAGGCGGGGGAGGGGCGCCGGCCGGTGCGGACGGCCGCGCAGCCCGCGGTGGCCAGCGGCAGCAGCCCCACCACCACGGCGGCGTGGGAGGTGGTGGAGGTTTCGAGGGCGAGGGTGGTCAGCAGCGGGAAGCCCACGACCACACCCGCGCAGACCACCGCGAGAGAGCCCCAGTGGCGGCGCTCCGGCAGCCGCACCCGCAGCGCCAGCAGCACGCCGCCCGCGACCAGCGCGGCGAGTGTGCCGCGCACCGACACCAGCGACCAGGGGCCGAAGGACTCCAGACCCCAGGCCGTGGCCGGGAAGGTGAGCGAGAAGGCGACGACTCCCAGCGCGGCGACCAGGGTGCCGCTCAGGGCCGCTGGGCGGCCGGTGACCGCTATCGGAGAAGGGAGAGTAGCGCTATCCTGTGCTGTCATGCATGAGCGTAGCAGTGTGGCCGAACTGGCAGCGGTGCTGAGAAATGAGCTGGACCGCTATCCCCATGGTGGAAAGCTGCCGTCGAGTCGAGCGCTGGTGGAGCGCTTCCGGGTCTCCCCGGTGACCGTCTCCCGCGCCCTGGCCCGGCTCACCGCCGAGGGCCTCGTCGTCACCCGCCCCGGCGCCGGTGCCTTCCGGGCCGAGGGCCGCGACCGCACGCCCGTCCCCGGGGACACCTCCTGGCAGGAGGTGGCGCTGAGCGCCGACCCCTCCGCCGACGCCGTGCCGCGCACCGTCGACGCCTCCGGGGTGCTGGTCACGCTCGCCGCCCCGGCACCGGGCGTCATCGAGTTCAACGGCGGCTATCTGCACCACGCGCTCCAGCCGGAGCGGGCGATGGCCGCCGCCCTCGCGCGGGCCGGGCGCAGGCCGGGGGCCTGGGGGAGGCCGCCATCGGAGGGCCTCCCCGAACTGCGCGAATGGTTCGCCCGGGGGCTCGGCGGCACCCTCGCGCCCGCCGATGTGCTGGTGACGGCCGGCGGGCAGTCCGCCCTGACCGCGGCCCTGCGCGCGCTCGCCCCGCCCGGCGCGCCCCTTCTGGTCGAATCCCCCACCTATCCCGGGATGCTCGCCATCGCCCGCTCGGCGGGGCTGCGGCCCGTGCCCGTCCCCGTGGACGCCCAGGGGGTCCGCACCGAACTGCTCGCCGAGGCGTTCCGCGCCACCGGCGCGCGGGTCTTCGTCTGCCAGCCGCTCTACCAGAACCCCACCGGAGCGGTGCTCTCCGCCGAGCGGCGCCCAGAGGTGCTGCGCATCGCCCGCGAGGCCGGGGCCTTCGTCGTCGAGGACGACTTCGCCCGCAGGCTCGCCCACGAGGACGCGGGCCCGCTCCCGGAGCCGCTCGCCGCGGACGACCGCGACGGGGTGGTGGTCCATGTCGGCTCGCTGACCAAGGCGACCTCGCCCAGCCTGCGCGTGGGGATGCTCGCGGCGCGCGGGCCGGTGCTGGAGCGGCTGCGCGCCATCCATGTGGTGGACAACTTCTTCGTCTCCCGGCCGCTCCAGGAAGCCGCGCTCGAACTGGTCGGATCGCCCGCCTGGGCACGGCATCTGCGGTCGGTGGCGGCCGAGCTGACCACCCGGCGCCGCGCCATGACCGCCGCTCTCGGGCTCCGGCTGCCCGAACTCGCCCTGCCGTACGTCCCGTCCGGGGGCTTCCACCTCTGGCTGCGGCTGCCCGAGGGCGCCGATGAGGCGGTGCTGCACTCCGCCGCCCTGCGCGCCGGAGTGGCCATCGCGCCCGGCCGCCCGTACTTCAGCGCGGAGCCCCCGGCCGCCCACGCGCGGATCAGCTTCGCCGGGGTGGCGGGCGGGTCGGAGATCGCCGAAGGGGTGCGGAGGCTGCGGGCGGCGGCCGACGAGGCGCTGGGCCGGCGGTGGGGCAGTGGTGGGGCCGCGGTGGGTGACGCCGCCGGAAACTCCTGGTGAACCCCTGCTCGCCGGGGCGGAGTGGACCGTTCTGTCTCTTGACCACCCGGCGCCCGGGGCTCACTATCTCGCCATGAGTGTCCGGATCACGCTGGTTGCCGCCGGTCGCTGTTCCTCCCTGCTCGCGGAGCGCTTCGGCGACGACCGGTCCCTCGACCGGACCGGCTGGTACGAGGTGCAGCTCGCCGCCCCCGCCCTGCTGCCGCTCAACGCGGCCGAACTCCGCTACTGCTCCCCGACGCCCCGCAGCCGGACCACCGCGCAGGCGCTCGGCTACGCCCCCATGGCGCAGCCCGCGCTGCGCGACTGCGACATGGGCCGCTGGCGGGGCTTCACCCTGGCGGAGGTGGCGGCGGTCGACCCCGGGGCGGTGGACACCTGGCTGAGCGATCCGCGCGCGACGCCGCACGGAGGGGAGTCGCTGCTCGCGTTCATCCGGAGGGTGGGGGGCTGGCTGGATACGCGGCCGGCGGGGGAAGGGGGGTGGGTGGTGGCGGTCGCGGAGCCGTCGGTGGTGAGGGCTGCGCTGGTGTACGCGCTGAAGGCTCCGCCGCACGCGTACTGGAGTGTGGAGGTGCGGCCCCTGTCCACTCTCACCCTCCAGGGCACCTCGGGTTACTGGACCCTGCGCCTGGAGACCCCGACCTGACCCCTCTCACGCCTCCATCGCCGGCGGGGCTGCCTCCGCGTCGCCCTGCCGCGAGCCCGTCACCGCCCGAGTGCCGGTCCGTCTGGGGGCAGCTCTCAGAGCCGCCGGCTCTGGGGGAGCTTGAGGACGGCCCCTGTGCCACAGGACCCCGCACAGTGCGGGCCACGGTCGGGGGCCGGCCCCCGAACCCCCGCTCCTCAAACGCCGGAGGGGCTGGATTTCGTGCCTCAGCCCGCTGGAGGGGCCGGGGGTGTGTGGCTGAAACGCCGGAGGGGCCGGGTGGTGCGGCTCAGCCACGGGTCGGGTGGTGCGGTTCAGGTGGCGGAGAGGTCGGGTGGTGCGGTTCAGGTGGCGGAGAGGGGTGAGAGGGTGCCGCTCACGCTGCGGAGGGGGCGGGTGGTGCGGGGCAATCCGGGGGAGAGGCGGGCCGGGTCAGGGGGAGCGGTGGGCGCGGCGGTGGGCCGCGACGCGTTCGCGGGTCGCGCAGCGGCGCGAGCAGTAGCGGCGCCCCGGCCCACCCCCCTGAACCAGAAACACATTCCCGCAGGCCGCCGCCGCACACACCCCACCGGGCCCCCGCTGCCGATCCCACACCAGCACCATCAGCGCCAGACACGAGGAAGCGAGCATCCACTCCCCCCAGGGCGCGTCGTCGTCGCCGTCCAGATGGGGGTGCCAGGGGGACGCGCCCCGGTGCGAGGTCAGGCGGAGGCGCCCGGCGCTCCGGGGCAGCAGGTCGTTGAGGCGGGCGGCGGCCTCATCCACCCCGTCGGCCGCGAAGACCTCGCGGAGCCGCACGGCGGCCTCCCGCATCTCCGCGACATCCCGTTCGGCCGGCTCGGGAGCCCCCGCCTCCCCGTGCTCGCGCAGCACCCGCGCCAGCGCGGCGGGGGACGGCGGACCGGTCTCGGCGGTCAGCACATTGATCAGGGCCGCGGTGCGCCGGGCCACGGCGGAGACCGAGTGCCGGGCGGACCACGCGCTGCCCGGGGCCGGAGGGTCCGAAGGAGCTGCCATGAGGCGAATGTAACGCATCTGGCGCATATTTGAGTTACCTGAGTAACGTCCTGGAGATGGGAAAGCGTTACGGCCTGTGGGGTTACACAGCGGGAGCCACCGCCGCCCGCACCGGCGACGAGATGGCGGGCCCGGCCCTTCTCCTGGCGGGAGCCGCCCTCACGGGATCGGCCGCACCGGCCTCGGCGCTGCTCGCCGGGATGACGGCCGCCGCCGCGGTGGGCGGCCCGCTCATCGGCGTACTGCTCGACAGATCCCCGGCCCCGGGCCGGCTGCTCGCCTCGGCCCTCGCCGGGTACGCGCTGGCGCTGGGCGCCGTCCTGCTCTGCCTCGGCCGCGCCCCGCTGGAAGCGGCCGTCCTCGTCGCCGTCGCCGCGGGCCTCCTCGCCCCCGCCCCGGCCGGCGGCTGGACCGCCCGGCTCCCGGACGTGGTCCCCCCGGCCGCCCTCCCCCGCGCCAACGCCCTCGACGCCCTCACCTTCAACGCCGCGAGCCTGGCGGGCCCGGCCCTCGCCGGAGTCCTCGCCCAGCTCGCGGGAGCGCGTGCGGGGGTGGCGGCGGCCGTCGCCCTGATCTGTCTGGCGCTCCCCTCCGCCCTCCGCCTCCCGCGCGGGGCCGCACCGGTCCCGGGCCACCCGGCGCGGGACCCCCGCCCGCCGGGGCTCCCGCGCGAGGTGGCGGCCGGGTTCCGGGCCATCGTGCGGAGCCGCCCCCTCGCCCGTGCCACGGCGGCCTCCACCGTGTCCTGCGCCGCCGAGGGCATCTTCGTCGCCTGCACCCCGCTGCTCGGGGAGCGGGTGCTCGGCGGCGCCGGGCCCGGAGTGCTGCTGCTCTCCGGGGTGGCCGCGGTGGCCCTGGCCGCCAACGCGCTGCTCGCCCGCCGGCCCGCCCTGCTGCCCCCGGACACCGCCGTCGCGCTCTGCCCCCTGCTGCTCGCCGCCGCGATGGCACTCGCCGCGACGGGCGCCCCGCTCCCGCTGCTCGCGGCGGTCGTCCTCGCGGGTCTGGGCGAGGGACCGCAGCTCACCGCGGTGTTCGCGATCCGGCACCGGGAGGCGCCCGATCACCTGCGCGCCCAGATCTTCACCACCGGCGCGAGCCTCAAGCTCACCGGCTTCGCCGCCGGCGCGGCCATCGCGGGGCCGCTGGCACAGCGGTCGCCGGCCGGCGCGCTGCTCACCGCCGCGGGCGTCCAGCTGCTCGCGGCCCTCTGCGCCGCCCTCCGGCCCCGCCGATGACCCCCGGACCCGGGGCCTTCCGTGTGGACCCGACCCCGCTCACTGATCCAGCCCGATCCACACGAAAGACCTACCAGCTCCCGCCCGCCGGCTGCCGGGTCGTCACATTGATCCGGTTGAAGAAGTTGGTCAGGCTGATCATCAGGACGAGCGACGCGATCTGCTTCTCGTCGTAGTGGTCGGCCACCTCGTCCCAGACATCGTCCGGCACCGCGTCCGACTGGTCGCTCAGCCGGGTCATGGACTCCGCCAGCCGCAGCGCGGCCCGCTCCGCTTCGGTGAAGAAGGGGGTGTCGCGCCAGGCGGCCACCGCGTTCAGCCGCTCATCGGTCTCGCCGTCCTTCTTCGCCAGCGGATACGCCCCGACCAGGCAGTAGCTGCATCCGTTGATCTGGCTGGCCCGCTGGTGGACCAGGTGCAGGGTGAGCGGCTCGACCCCGCCCTCCTCCTTCGCCGCCCTGATCGCCTCCAGGATCGCCGGGTAGACGGTGGGGAAGACCAGTGCCGGGTTCTTCATGCGTGCTGTCACAGCGTTCTCCTGTTAGAGCCGTTCGATGATCGCTTCCACTTCTCTGACGTTTCCCGGCGGGAGAATGTGACAGCGCGCGCCGGCGACTTCCGACCGCCGGCGCCGATCCGACCGGGGAAGGCCGCGCCCATGCACGCTCTCGAACTCTTCACCGCCGCGCTGAACGGGGACGACGGCCGGCTCCGCGCCCTCGCCGGACCCACCGGTCTGCTGTGTGCCGTCCCCGCGCTGTCGAGCGTGCTCCTGGTGGAGAACACCGCCGGCGAAACCCAGCGCGCCACCCTCGCCCTCGCCGGTCCGAACGGCGGGGGGATGGTCCGCACCGTGCCGCTGCCCCGCTCCTTCCGGGTGCGCGCCCTCGCCGAGGAGGGCGGGGAGTACGTCCTGACCGGCCCCGGCGGCCGTACCGTGCGCGGCACCCCGGACCAGTTCGCCCGGCATGTCAGGCTGATCGGCCCGGAGCACGACCCCGCGTACGAGAGCCACCGCGAGGAGGCGTTCCTCGCCACCCACCTCCTGCCGGTCGGCGGCCGCCGCGCGCCCGGTCTCGACGGCGGCGGGGAGGCCACGGTCACCGCGGCCGGCCAGGAGCTGTCGGTGGGCTTCGACAGCGCGGGACCGGAGAAGGCCGCCGCCCTGATGCCCCACCTCCGCTCGCTGCTGGACTCCTTCGACGGCGTCCGGCGCGCGGGGACCGCCTTTCTGTGGGAGTGGGGCGCCGACGGCACGGAGTCCGCCGGCGAGCGGGCCCGCTTCCTCGCCGGGACCGTCCCCACCAGCCTGGTCCTCCTCCGCTCGGGCGGCTTCGAGCTGCACTACGAGGACCTCGGCGAGGACGCCTTCCCGGAGGGCCACTGGCCCGCCGTCCGCTTTCTGGCCGACCGGACCCCCGTGGACGTCGTCGTCGAGTCCTGAGCCCCCGGCCCCTCGTCCTGCCCGGGGGCTCCCGCCGCGCCGCCGGACCCGTCGCACGGCCCGGCTCCACCGCCCGGGAGGGAGGGCCCTTTCGAGAGGGACCCGCACACGGGATATCTTGATGTCGAGCAATGTTGCAGACGTGGAGCGGAGCACCCGGTGACTGACTCGACCATCATCTATACGCACACCGACGAGGCCCCAGCCCTGGCCACGCACTCGTTCCTGCCCGTGGTCGAGGCCTACGCCTCGACCGCCGGGATCAGGGTCGAGAGCCGTGACATCTCCCTCTCGGGGCGGATCATCGCGAGCTTCCCCGAGCGTCTCGAGGAGAGCCGGCGCATCGACGACGCGCTCGCCGAGCTGGGCGAGCTGGCCAAGACCCCCGGCGCCAACATCATCAAGCTGCCGAACATCTCGGCGTCCATCCCGCAGCTCAAGGCGGCCATCGCCGAGCTCCAGGAGCAGGGCTACGCGCTCCCGGACTACCCGGACGACCCGAAGACCGACGAGGACCGCGACGTCCGCGCCCGGTACGACAAGGTCAAGGGCAGCGCCGTCAACCCGGTGCTGCGCGAGGGCAACTCCGACCGCCGCGCCCCCGCCTCGGTCAAGAACTACGCCCGGAACCACCCGCACCGCATGGGCGCCTGGACCCCCGAGTCCAGGACGAACGTCGCGCACATGACCGCCGACGACTTCCGCTCCACCGAGAAGTCCGCGGTCGTCGCCGAGGCCGGCACCCTCCGGATCGAGCTGGCCGGGGACGACGGCAGCACCACCGTGCTGCGCGAGTCGGTACCGGTCCTCGCGGGCGAGGTCGTCGACGCCTCCGTCATGCGGGTCGCGGTGCTGCGCGAGTTCCTGGCCGCGCAGGTCGCCCGCGCCAAGGCCGAGGGCGTGCTCTTCTCCGTCCACCTCAAGGCCACCATGATGAAGGTCTCCGACCCGATCATCTTCGGCCATGTGGTGCGCGTCTTCTTCCCGAAGACCTTCGCCGAGCACGGCGAGGCGCTCGCCGCGGCCGGACTGAGCCCCAACGACGGGCTCGGCGGCATCCTCAAGGGCCTCGACTCGCTCGCCGACGGCGCCGCGATCAAGGCGTCCTTCGAGGCCGAGCTGGCCGACGGCCCCGCGCTCGCGATGGTCGACTCGGACAAGGGCATCACCAACCTCCACGTCCCCAGCGATGTCATCGTCGACGCCTCCATGCCGGCCATGATCCGCACCTCCGGCCACATGTGGGGCCCGGACGGCCAGGAGGCCGACACCCTCGCCGTCATCCCCGACAGCAGCTACGCCGGGATCTACCAGGCCGTCATCGACGACTGCCGGGCGAACGGCGCGTACGACCCCGCCACGATGGGCTCGGTGCCCAACGTCGGTCTGATGGCCCAGAAGGCCGAGGAGTACGGCAGCCACGACAAGACCTTCGAGATCCCCGCCACGGGCACCGTGCGGGTCCTCGACGGCGCGGGCGAGGCCGTGCTGGAGCACGCCGTGAGCGCCGGCGACATCTGGCGCATGTGCCAGACCAAGGACGCCCCGATCAAGGACTGGGTCAAGCTCGCGGTCACCCGCGCCCGCGCGACCGGTGTCCCGGCGGTCTTCTGGCTGGACGAGACCCGCGCGCACGACGCGAGCCTCATCGGCAAGGTCCGGGCCAACCTGCCCGAGCACGACACCGAGGGCCTCCAGATCGAGATCAGGAACCCGGTCGACGCGATCACCTTCTCCCTGGAGCGGATTCGCCGCGGCGAGGACACCATCTCCGTCACCGGCAATGTGCTCCGTGACTACCTCACGGACCTGTTCCCGATCCTGGAGCTGGGCACCAGCGCCAAGATGCTCTCCGTCGTGCCGCTGATGAACGGTGGCGGACTCTTCGAGACCGGTGCCGGCGGCTCCGCGCCCAAGCACGTCCAGCAGCTCGTCAAGGAGAACTACCTGCGCTGGGACAGCCTGGGCGAGTTCCTCGCCCTCGCGGTCAGCTTCGAGCACCTCGCGCAGACCACCGGCAACGCCCGCGCCCAGGTCCTCGCGGACACCCTCGACCGCGCGACGGCGACCTTCCTCAACGAGGACAAGTCGCCCAGCCGCCGCCTCGGTGGCATCGACAACCGCGGCAGCCACTTCTACCTCGCGCTGTACTGGGCGCAGGAGCTGGCGAAGCAGACCGGCGACGCGCAGCTCGCGGAGGCGTTCGCGCCGCTCGCCAAGACGCTCGCCGAGCAGGAGGAGACCATCGTGGCCGAGCTGATCGCGGTCCAGGGCTCCCCGGTCGACATCGGCGGCTACTACCGGCCGGACGCCGCCAAGGCGTCCGCGGCCATGCGCCCGTCCGCCGCGTTCAACCAGGCGCTGTCGATCCTCGGCTAGGGAGTTCCCCCCCCCCGGCGCGTCCCGGCACGATCCGAAAGAGACTGCCCGGATCCCGGGAACCCGGCGCACCAACGCCGTGCGCCGCGCCCCGGCCGGAGTTCCCTCCGGCCGGGGCGCGGCGCGTACGGACCCCGTCAGCCGGCCCGGCGCGGCCCGCTCCCGGTGATGGCGGACAGCTCGCGCCCGGTCAGCGGCGGCGCGCCGAGCGGCGGATGCCGCGGCCCCAGCGCCGCGGCCAGCAGCACCCGCGGCCGTACGAGCGCGCTCAGCGGAGCCTCCAGCGAGGAGACCCGGGTGAACTCCCGGGTGATCAGGAAACTCCCCGTGGAAGTCTTCAGCAGCCGGTCCACATAGCGGGCGAGGAGCCGGTCCGCCGGGCCAGGCGCGCCTCCGCGCACCCCGGGGAAGAAGATGTCCTGCCCGACCGCCAGCTCCCAGGCCACCTCCACCCGCCGGGCCACCGCCCGCTGCACCCGCCGGGCCAGCCCCGGCGCCGTGACACCCTCCCGGGACGTCACCTCCCGCAGCGCCACCGCGCTCTGCGCCGCGATCGACATCCCGTGCCCGTAGACCGGGTTGAAGGTCGCCACCGCGTCGCCGATCACCACGAACCGCTCGGGCCAGTTCCGCGCCTTCTCGTAGAAGTGACGCCGGTTGCGGGTGCTGCGGTTGACCGTCACCCCGCCCAGCGGCTCCAGATGGGAGATCAGCTCCCCGACGATCGGGTGCCGCAGCCGCCGGGTGAACGGCTCGAACTCCTCCGGCCGGTCCGTGGGCTCCCCGCCCCGGGTCCCGGAGACGGTGACCAGCCACCGGTCCCCCTCGATCGGCAGCATCGACGCGCTCTGCCCCGGGCGCTCGGCCCGGGAGTCCGCCTGCACGGTGATCACCGGGGAGTCCGCCGTGCCCTCCGGAGCCCGGAAGACCCTGGTCGCGTACACCAGACCGAGGTCCACCGTCCGCTCGGGCACCGGTCCCGCGCCCAGCTCCACCAGCCACCGAGGGGTACGGGAGCCCCGCCCGCTCGCGTCCACCACCAGGTCGGCCCCGATCACCCGCTCCGCGCCGCCGGCCTCGCGCACCCGTACCCCGGTGACCCGTCCCGCCGTGCCGGTCAGCCCCTCCACCCGGGTGCGCTCCAGCACCCGCACCGAGCGGTCGGCCACCACCATGTCCCGTACGACGGAGTCCAGCAGGTCCCGGCTGCACGCGATCAGGAAGTGGGTCTCGTGCTGCCAGCGCCGGAACCAGCCCTGCGAGCTGAACCCCACCATCCCGGTGGGGATCGGTATCCGCCGCGCGCCGGCCGCCAGCCACCGCCGGGTCACCCCGGGCAGCAGCGCCTCCACCGCCCGCACCCCGCCGCTCCACAGCAGATGCACATGGCCCGCCTGGGGCAGGCCGCGCCGGGGAACGGGGCCGCCGGGCAGCTCGTCGTTCTCCACGACGCGGATGTCGTCCACCACTCCGCGCAGCGCCGCCGCCGCGAGCATCCCCGCCAGCCCTCCGCCGATGACGACGGCCCGGCGCCCACGCGCGTCCGCACTGAATGTTCCGGGGTCGGTCATGTGTCTGCTCTCTGCCAGGCCGCCGGGGGCGGGTCGGGTCGGCAACGGACGGTACGTCAGCGGGGCCCGGGAGCGCGGAGGGTGACGGCCGGCCGGGTCCACGGCCCCATGATCGCTCAGTGGGTCCGAGGGGCACCCGGGGTGTCCCGGTCACCCGCCGCCGGTCCGCCCGCCGTCCGGGGCCCGCCCCCCGCCGCCCGGCCGGCGGCACCCCGCCGAGGGGGAGCGGACAGCGCCCGGGACATCCGCAGCAGATCGCGCGACGCGTGCCCCGCCCCCGGCTGGAGAGTCCGGGAGGAGGCGATCACCCGGTGCTCGGGGTCGGCGCGCAGGGCCGCGAGCGCGGCGGTGACCATGGCGGCCTCCGCCGCCGCCTCCGCGTCCCGGGGGTCCGCGCCGGCGGCGAGCGCCCCGGCCAGCACCCCGGCCCTGACCCCGGGGTCGAAGTACGGATTGAGCGTCAGCAGCCCGTCGTGGATGTCGGACTCCCGCTGGAGCAGCCGCACCCCGGCAGAGGAGAACGGGGAGATCCTGACGCTGCCGCGCCCCTCGGCCGCCTCGCCCAGCAGCCGCCACAGGGGGCCCAGCCGCCGGTAGCGGCACCAGTCGCGCCAGGGGCTCTCCAGCCGCTGCACGACGAGCGGCAGCCCCAGCCCGGTGGCGATCAGGAAGGAGGCGGCGGACGCGAACGGGCGGGCGACGCCGGTGCTCAGCGCGTCCCAGTCGTGGCCCGCCCAACGGGCGCCGACCGCGGCAAACTTGCAGACATCGTAGGCCAGCGTCAGCAGATACCCCGCCACCATGAGGAACAGGCCCGCGCGCAGCACCCCGCTGACATCCCTCGACCAGCGTCTGCACAGCACCGTCATGATGATCGCCGACACGGTGTGCGCCAGCAGATAGAGGACGATCATCTCCCGGATGCAGGGGGTGGTGATGTAGTACGTGTCCAGGTCCCGCAGCCGCTCGACCGGCGCGTCCCCCAGGAAGAACAGCACGAAGAGCGCGACCCCGACCAGACCGTAGATCCCGGCGCACCAGCGGGTGGCCCGCCGGATGCGCTCGGGCGGGCCACCGCGCCAGTTGATGATCAGCACGATGCACGAGCCGCTGAAGGCGGTGAGGATCGTGTAGACGAGCGGGGCGGAGAAGTTGGGTACCCCGGTGACCTCGTTGACCCAGGCGATCGTGGGGATGGCGCCGAAGAAGAACACCCCCCAGCCCGTGATCAGGAGCAGGGCCACGGCCCGCAGCAGGGGGTCGCGCGGGTTGCGGAGCAGGCCGGGTAATCGGATGAGGAAGGCGAGGCCGCCGAGCGCCGCGGGCCCGTAGAAACTCAAGTCGGACATGGCAGGCCCCGCGCCTCTCGCTGCCGGGGAGCGGCGCGGGGCCGCTCCGTGACGGTCCGTGCTTCCCGCGCTCCCGGGGGCCCGGGGGCCCGGGTGTGGTGTGCGGTCAGGGTGACCCTAGTGGGCGGCGGGCGCGGAGTCAGCGGGGTGTGACGTACGCGCGGGGGAGTCGGGGGCGGGGGTGATACCTGAGAGCTATCCGGGAAGTGGGGACCGCGGCGGGACGCGGGTGATGCCTGCCGGCTCCTAACGTGATCGCCACAACCCGCACGGTGCGGGTTCCGGTGCCCCGGGCTCAGTCCTCAATCTCCCCCAGAGCTGCCTCTGGGGGGTGCCCCCAGACGGGCTGGGTGCGTCGGCCCTCCGGGCGATTGAGGGGTGCTGTCCCGGTGCGTCCGGTGTTTGAGGAGTGCCGCCCTGGCCCGTCCGATGTTTGTGCCGTACTACCCCGGCCCGTCCGGTGTTTGAGGAGCACCACGCCGACACCACCACCATGTCAGCCCCTCCGGCGAGCTGAGCCACACCACCTCAGCCCCTCCGGCGTTCGAGCCGTGCCACTTCAGTCCCGCCGGGAACCTGAGCAAACCCATCCCGGCCTGCGTTTGAGCCGTGCCACTTCAGCCCCTCCGGAGACCTGAGCAAACCCAGCCCCTCCGGCGTTTGAGGAGCGGGGGTTCGGGGGCTGGCCCCCGACCGTGGCCCGCACAGTGCGGGGTCCTGTGCCTCAGGGTCCGTCCTCAAGCTCCCCAGAGCTGCCTCTGGGAGGTGCCCCCAGACGGGCTGGGGCCGGCGCGGGGGCCGGCGCGGGGGCCGGCGGACCCGGGCCACCGGGTCCACCGGGTCCGCCGAGACGAAACACCCACCCTGGAAGGGAAACCCCATGCCCCGCCTCCGCCGCACCCTCCTCGCCGCCCTCATCGCCGCCTCCATCGCCCTCCCCGTCTCCGGCGCCGCCCACCCCGCCGCCGTCCCCGCCCCCACCCCCGCCGATCTCGGCCCGCTCCCGGCCGCCACCCCCACCGCCCTCGGCGCGCGGTACACCGCCAGCCGTGAGGGCGTCCGCGCCGCCGCGCGCGCCGCCGCCGGCCACGGCGACCGGCGGCGCGCCCTTGCCCTGCGGGCCATGGCGGGCCCGGACCGCCACTTCCTCACCTTCGACGGCCGCGACGGAGGCCGCACCGCCGAGGTCTTCGGCGACCTCTCCCGGGCCGGCCGCGTCGCCGTGCTGGTCCCGGGCGCCGACACCGGCCTCGACACCTATGAGCGGTTCCGGACCGACGCGTCCGCCCTCCAGCGGGAGCTGGGCCCCGGCGCCGCCGTCGTCGCCTGGCTCGGCTACCGCACACCCGGCACCACCACCCCCGAGGTGCTCACCACGGACCGCGCCGACGGAGCCGCCCCCGGCCTCCGCCGCTTCGTCCGGGAGCTGACCTCGGCCGCCCCCGCCGCCCGGGTCTCCCTGCTCTGCCACTCGTACGGCTCGGTCGTCTGCGCCCGCGCCGCCCCGGGTCTGCCCCTCGACACGATCGTCCTGTTCGGCAGCCCCGGCACCGGCGCCGACCACGCGGACCGGCTGCGCACCCGGGCGGCCGTCTGGGCCGGCCGCGGCTCGGGCGACTGGATCGGCGAGGTGCCCCACACCCGGCTCCCGCTGCTCTTCACCACCGTCGGATTCGGCCCCGACCCGGTCTCCCCGGAGTTCGGGGCCCGCACCTTCGACGCGGGCTCCGCCGGGCACGCCGACTATCTGAGACCGGGCTCCGTGTCCCTGCGGGCGATCGCCGGGATCGTCTCCGGGAGCACCTCCTCCGGGGAGGCGTCCCGTGCGTGAGCGAGCCCGCCGGATCGACGCCGCCACCCCGCGGGACCGCGACCGCGCCCTGGACGCCCTGCGCGCCTTCGCCATCCTCGGGGTGGTGCTCGGCCACTGGCTGGTGACCGCCCTGGTCACCGACAGCGGAACCGTGCGCACCACCAGCCCCCTGAACGTCCTCCCGGAGCTGGCGCCCGTCTCCTGGGTGCTCCAGACCCTCGCCGTGTTCTTCCTCGTCGGCGGTGTCCTCGGCGCGAGGAGCCGCACCTCGGCGCGTGCCCGGGGCCGGGGCTACCGGTGCTGGCTCCGCGCCCGGCTGGCGCGGCTGCTGCGGCCGGTCGTGGCCGTCCTCGTGGTGTGGGCGGTCGCGGCGGCGGCGATGCTGATCGCCGGGACCGGGCTCGCCACCGTGCACGCCCTGGTCCGGCTGGTCCTGGCGCCGCTCTGGTTTCTGCTGGTCTTCGCCGCGCTGACCGCCGCGACCCCGCTGATCGCCCGGCTGCACCCGCTCTGGCCGCTCGCGGTGGTCCTCCATGTGGACCTGCTCCGCTTCGCCTTCGGCGCGCCGGAGTGGATCGGCTGGCTGAATCTGGCGGCCGGCTGGCTGGTGCCGTACTGCCTGGGAACGCTCTGGGCCCGGTCCGGACTCCCGGGGCCCGCGACCGGCTGGGCGCTGCTCACCGCGGGCGCGCTCGCCACCACCGCGCTGGTGCTGTACGCCGGTTATCCCGCCGCGATGGTCGGCATACCCGGCGCCGGCACCTCCAACCTCAGCCCGCCGACCCTCGCGGCCGTCACCTTCGGGCTCGCCCAGTGCGGCGCCGCCCTGCTGCTGCTCCGCCCGCTGCGCCGGGCCCTCCGGCGCCCCGCGCTCTGGGCGGCGGTGGCCCTGCTGAACCTCTCCGCGATGACCGTGTTCCTCTGGCACCAGAGCGCGATGATCGCGGTCACCGCCCTCGGTCTGCTGGCGGGCGGCGGTCTGCCCGGGCTGCACACCGCCCCGGACGGTGCGGAGTGGGTGCTCGCCCGCACCGCCTGGCTGCCGGTGTTCGCGCTGGCGCTGCTGGTCTGCCGGGCGGCGTTCCGCGGCTGGGAGAGCGGTCGGGCCGGCGGTGGGGAGAGCGGCCGGAACAGCGGCCGGAACAGCGGCCGGAACAGCGGCCGGAACAGCGGCCGGGAGGGCGGCCGGGCCGGCGGTCGGGCCTGCGCTGAGGAGAGCGGCGGGAGGAGCGGTCCGGAGAGTGGCCGGTCGAGCTGCGGGAAGCGCGGTCGCGAGAATGTCCGGGAGGGCGGCCGGGACACCGCCACCGCCCCCGCCGCCCGGACGACCCCGGGGTGGGGCGGATGAGAGAGAGGGCGGGGGAGATGACACCACACCTGCGCACAGCGGCCACGGCGCTCCGGGCGGCCGGTCGCGCGCTCCGCGCGGATCTGCTGACGACGGACGGCGGCCCGCCCCCGGGCGCTCCCCGCCCCCGCCGGTCGGACTGGCTGCCGGTGTACGGAGTCCTGCTGACGCTCACGGCGGCGGTGCTGCTGATCGTCACCGTCGACCAGTACGTCTCCGGCTTCGGCCTGGGCACGGCGGCCGGGATCGCGCTCGCCTCGCTCCAGTACGGGGCGCTGGTCGCCGCCCTGTTCCGTCCCGTCCCCGCCTGGTGGACGACGCTGGTCGCCACCGTCGCGGTCACCCTTCTCATGGACCCGGGCCCGGGCGCCGACGCGCCCTACCCCTGGACCGAGTGGGCGATCGCCGGCCAGGCCGGAGTGCTCTTCGCGGTGGCCCTGCGGGCCCGCCCCCGGGTCGCGGCCGAGACCCTGGTGGTCAGCGCCGTCACCGGGCTGCTGTGCGGGATCGCCGTGTCCGGGGACACCCGGGGCGCGCCGGTCGCGCTGATGTCCCTCGCCCTGTCCACCGCGGTCGGCGCGGCGCTGCGCGGGCGGCAGCGGGCCCGCTCCGAACTGGTCGCCCAGGAGGAGATCACGGCCGGTGAGCGGGCCCGCCGCACCCTCCTGGAGGAGCGCAACCGGATCGCCCGCGAGCTGCACGACGTGGTCGCGCACCATATGTCGGTCATCTCCATCCAGGCACAGGTCGCCCCCCATCTGACCGAGAACCCCTCCGACGAGCTGCGCGAGAACCTCGCGGGCATCCGGCGGAGCGCGGTCGACGCGCTCGCCGAACTCCGCCGCGTCCTGGGCGTGCTGCGCTCCGAGGACGCCCTCTCCCAGGCCGTACGGCACGCCCCCCAGCCCACCCTCGACCGGCTGGACGAACTGTTCGCCCGGGTCCGCGCCACGGGACTCGTGGTCACCGCCCGCGCCACCGGCGAACGCCGGCCCCTGCCCCCGGGCGTCGAACTCTCCGCGTACCGCATCGTGCAGGAGGCCCTCAGCAACGCGATGCGGCACTCGCCCGGCGCGGCGGTGCGGGTGGACACCCGGTACCAGCCGTCGGGGATCATGATCAGGGTCACCAACTCCCCGCCGGAGCGACCGGCTCCGCCGACCCCGGGCGCCGGGCACGGACTCCTCGGGATGCGCGAGCGCACGGCGATGCTGGGCGGCGAGCTGGCCTGCGGAGCCACCCCGGACGGCGGCTGGGAGGTATGGGTGACCCTGCCCCGGCACACCGCTGCCCAGAGCTCCGAGGAGACCGTGTGACCACCGTCCGCGTACTGATCGCCGACGACCAGATGATGGTCCGCCAGGGATTCACCGTCCTGCTGAACGCCGAACCCGGTATCGAGGTCGTCGGCCAGGCCGTGGACGGGGCCGACGCCGTCGCCCGGGTCGGCGAACTCGCCCCCGATGTGGTGCTGATGGACATACGGATGCCGGGCATGGGCGGCATCGAGGCGACCCGGCTCATCACCGAGGCGGCGGGCACCACCGTCCGGGTGCTGGTGCTGACCACCTTCGACCTCGACGAGTACGTGTACGACGCGCTGCGCGCCGGGGCCTCCGGGTTTCTGCTGAAGGACGCGTCCGCGGACGAACTGGCCCACGCGGTACGGGTGGTGGCGGCCGGCGACGCCCTGCTCGCCCCGAACATCACCCGCCGGCTGATCTCCGAGTTCTCCCGCATGACCGGCACCGCCCGCGCACCCCTCCGGGAGCGGGTCGGCGAACTGACGGAACGCGAGACCGAGGTGCTCCTGCTGATCGCCCGGGGCATGTCCAACGCGGAGATCGCCGCCCGGCTGGTGGTGGCCGAGCAGACGGTGAAGACCCATGTGGGCCGCGTCCTGGTGAAACTGGGCGTGCGCGACCGGACCCAGGCCGCGGTCCTCGCGTACGAGACCGGACTGGTGCGCCCCTCCCGCAACTGACCCCGGCGGGCCCGGGACCCGGTACCGTGCCGGGCCGTCCCTTCCGGATCTCGCCGGGCTCGCGGGCCCTGGCACCGCGACCCCGCTCACCGGCCCGATCCGATCCGATCCGGCCCGGTCCGATCCAGTCCGGTCCGGTCCGGCCCAGGCCGGAAGGAACCAACTCCCTAGCGGACGAGGCACTCCTCGGCCCCGCCGGGGCCGCCGGCCGGGTCCTGCTCCGGGGCGGCGGCGATCAGGGTGTCCAGCGCGGCCCGTGCCGTCAGCAGACCGGCCACCGCGCTGTCGATCCGCTCCCGCTCCCGGTACAGCTCGTCCACCAGCCCGGGACAGCCGGGCACCAGGTCCGGCCCGTCGTCGACCATGCAGGGCAGCAGCTCGGCGATGGTCCGGGTGCCCAGCCCCGCGCCCAGCAGGGTGCGGATGTTGTCCACCGTACGGACGGTCTCCTCGTCGTACTCGCGGTATCCGCTGGGCCGCCGCTCGGGGACCAGCAGACCCTGCTCCTCGTAGTAGCGCAGCAGCCGGCGGCTGACGCCGGTCCGCCGGGACAGAGCGCCGATCCGCATGGGCCGTACCTCCGGGTCTCCGGGTCTCAGGGAAGTGAGGTTGACTCTCACACCGATGTGAGACTTTAGCGTGTTCCCCATGACACCACAGACCTCAACAGACCAGCTCATCACCCCTGTTACCGTCATCGGCCTGGGTCCCATGGGGGTGCCGCTCGCCGACGCGCTGCTGGCCCGGGACCATCGGCCGACCGTCTTCAACCGCACCCCCGGCAAGGACACCGCCCTCCTCGCCCGGGGCGCCACCGGCGCGGCGACCGCGGCGGACGCGGTGGCCGCGAGCCCGCTCACCCTCCTGTGTCTCAAGGACTACGACGCCATGTACGCGATCCTCGGCGCCGCCGGTGACGCGCTGAAGGGGCGGGTTCTGGTGAACCTCGGCTCCGGCACACCCGAGGAGGCCCGCCGGGCGGCCCGCTGGGCGGCCGAGCGGGGCGCCGAGTACCTGGACGGCGCGATCATGGTGCCGCCGCCGATGGTGGGCGCCCCCGGTTCGGTCTTCCTCTACAGCGGCCCCAGGGAGGTCTTCGACCGGCACCGGGAGCTCCTCGCCGCCCTGGGCGACCCCCGGTACCTCGGCTCCGACCCCGGTCTCGCGGTGCTCCACAACACCGCGCTGCTGGAGATCATGTACGCGACCATGAACGGTGTCCTCCACGCCACCGCCCTGGTCGCGTCGGCCGGGGTCCCGGCGGCCGACTTCGCCGAACTCGCGCTCGGCTGGTTCATGCCGTCCGTGGTGAACTCGACGCTCGCCGAGGAGGTGGCGGAGCTGGGCTCGGGGAACTACCCCGGCGACGCGGGCACCATGGAGATGAACCTCGCCGCCCTGGAGCACATCGTCCGCACCTCCGCCGAGCAGGGCGTCCACACCGACCAGCCCGCGCTGATGCGGGCCGTCGCCGAGCGGGCCATCGCGCAGGGCCACGGAGGCGACAACTATCTGGCCGTCTACGAGGTCTTCCGCAGGGCGGCGGCCGTTGGTTGACCACGGGGGTGGGCCGGGCCAGGATCGTCACATGATCCAACCCTCCGCGGCCACTCTCGCCTGGGCGGCCGCCGCCGCCGGGTCCGAGATCCACGACATCCGGGGCCTGCGGGACGGGGGCAGCCCATGGCTGCTCCGTCTCACCGGCGGGCCGCTGGAGGCGGTGGTGCTCAGGACCGGCGCCCCCGGCCCCGACGGCCCGCACGCGGGTTTCGCGGCCGAGGCCGCCGCCCTGGAGCTGGCCGCCGGGCACCGCCTCCCGGCGCCCCGGCTGATCGCCGCCGACCCCGACGGCCGGTCGGCCGGCACCCTCGCGGTGCTGACCACGGCGGTACGGGGGAGCAGCCGCATCCCCGCCCTGCCGACCCCCGGCCGGCTGCGGGCCCTGGGCGCGGCGGCGGCAGCCCTGCACGCGGTCCCGCTGGACCCGCGCCCCGGGCTGCCCCTGCGGGACCGCTCGATCGGCGGGGTGGACTTCGCCGCGATGCGGCGCGACGGCGGCCTCCCGCCCCTTCTCGCGGAGGCGGAACGGGCGGTCGCCGGCCCACCGCCCGGCCCCGGGGTCCGGCCCGTCCTGGTCCACGGCGACCTCTGGCAGGGCAACACCCTGTGGGAGGGCGAGACGCTGACCGGCATCGTGGACTGGGACTCGGCGGGCGCCGGTCACTGGGGCGTCGACCTGGGCTCGCTCCGCTGCGACGCGGCGGTCCTCGCCGGGCCGCCGGCCGCCGACGAGGTGCTCACCGGCTGGCTGCGGGCCCCGGGGCGGGCGCCTCAGGAGGCGGACGCGCGCACCCTGGCGTACTGGGACGTGGTGGCCGCCCTGAGCACCCCGCCCGATCTGGCCCTCTGGCTCCCGGCTTTCGCCGGCCAGGGCCGGGGCGACCTCTCCCCGGCGACGGCGACCGGCCGGCGGGACGCCTTTCTGCGCGGCGCCCTGGACCGGCTGGGCCGGGGCGGGTGAGACGCGGCGCCCGCGCCCGCCCCGGCGGCGGGCCGCCCGGACCGGCCCGCCCCCGAGGGGGCGGCGGTCCCGGACCCGGCCGGGGATCAGCCCTCCGCGATCTCGCGGACCTCGGCGGTCAGGGTCCACCGGTCGTCGTGGACCTGGAGGAACCGCGTGGCCCACTCCAGCGCCTCGGCCTTGTCCTTGGCCTGCACGATGGAGTACCCGCCGATGACCTCCTTGGTCTCGGTGAAGGGCCCGTCCGTGTGGCTCAGCTCCCCGTTCGACCAGGTGACCCGGGTGGCCTCGGCGGTGTCGGTGAGCTTGCCGGTGTCCAGCATCACCCCGGCCCTGGTGATCTCCTCCAGCAGGGCGCCCATGCGCTCACCCAGCTCGGGCCCGTCGGCGGGGGCGGTCCGCTCGTCGACACGGATCATCGTCAGGAAGCGCGGCATGGTGACTCCTCGTCGGAAGGGCGGGGCCTCTCCCCGCCTCTCACCTGTGCGTCGAACGGGCTGGGCCCGGATCGACACCGTCCCGGAAATTCTTTCCGGAATTCTCCGGGACGGCCTCCGGGCCTCCGAACGGCCTCCGGCAGGCTCCCGGGACGGCCTCCGGAACGGCCTCGGGGACGGCCTCCGGCACCGGACGCCCGCCGCCCGCCGGGAGCCCCCGGCCCCCGTGCGATGCTGGTGGGCATGACCCTGGAGGACCTGGTACGACTGCGCCGCGCCCGGGACGTGATGGACCGCGACTACGCGCGGCCCCTGGACGTCCCGGCGCTGGCGAAGGTCGCCCTCATGTCGTCCGGGCACTTCTCCCGCAGCTTCCGCGCCGCCTTCGGCGAGACGCCCTACAGCTATCTCATGACGCGCCGGGTCGAGCGGGCCAAGGCGCTGCTGCGCCGGGGCGACCTGAGTGTCACGGACGTCTGTTTCGCCGTGGGCTGCACCTCGCTGGGGTCGTTCAGCTCGCGCTTCACCGAGCTGGTCGGCGAGCCGCCCAGCGCCTACCGGGCCCGCTCCCACGAGGCCGGAGCACCGATCCCGGCGTGTGTCGCCAAGGTCCTCACACGACCGGTCAGGATCGGAGAAGCGCGATCCACCGCCGCCTCGTAACGTCGACAGCATGAACAGCATCAAACTCTCGCAGTGCTTCATCGCCGTCGACGACCACGACAAGGCGCTCGCCTTCTACCGTGACGCCCTCGGCCTGGAGATACGCAACGACGTCGGGTTCGAGGGAATGCGCTGGGTGACCGTCGGCTCACCCGAGCAGCCCGATGTGGAGATCGTCCTCGAACCGCCGCTCGCGGACCCCAACGCCTCGCCCGCCGACCGGCAGACCATGGCGGAACTGCTGGCCAAGGGCATGCTGCGCGGTGTGATCTTCTCCACCGACGACTGCGACGCCACCTTCGAACGCGTCCGGGCCGCCGGCGGGGAGGTGTTGCAGGAGCCGATCGACCAGCCCTACGGCGTCCGTGACTGCGCCTTCCGCGACCCGTCCGGCAACATGCTCCGCTTCACCCAGGCCCGCGAGCAGTAGCACCCCCCGGCCGTGGTGCGGCCCCCGCCCGACGACGCGGGCGGGGGCCACGGCCCGCACCGAACAGATGGATGGAGAGAGAAGACCATGAGCAGGGCCACGAGGAAGGGCACGCGGCCGCCCGCGCGCCACGGTGCCGACAGCCACGATCTGATCCGTGTGCACGGCTCACGCGTGAACAACCTCAAGGACGTCAGCATCGAGATCCCCAAGCGCCGGCTGACGGTCTTCACCGGGGTCTCCGGCTCGGGCAAGAGCTCCCTGGTGTTCGGCACGATCGCCGCCGAGTCGCAGCGGCTGATCAACGACACGTACAGCGCCTTCGTCCAGGGCTTCATGCCGGCCGCCGCCCGGCCCGAGGCCGATGTGCTCGAAGGGCTGACCACCGCGATCATCGTCGACCAGCAGCGGATGGGCGCCGACCCCCGGTCCACCGTCGGCACCGCCACCGACGCCAACGCGATGCTGCGCATCCTCTTCAGCCGGCTCGGGCAGCCGCACATCGGCTCGCCCAACGCCTTCTCCTTCAATGTCGCCTCGGTCCGGGCCAGCGGCGCGATCACGGTCGAGCGGGGGGCCGGCACCAGGACCGTGAAGCAGACCTTCACCCGCACCGGCGGCATGTGCACCCGCTGCGAGGGCCGGGGCACGGTCTCGGACATCGATCTCACCCAGCTCTACGACGACTCCAAGTCGATCGCCGAGGGCGCGTTCACCATCCCCGGCTGGAAGTCGGACAGCTGGTGGACCGTGCGGACCTACGCCGAGTCGGGCTTCCTCGACCCCGACAAGCCGATCCGCAGATTCACCAAGAAGGAGATGCGGGACTTCCTCTACCGGGAGCCGACCAAGGTGAAGGTCGAGGGGGTGAACCTCACCTTCGAGGGGCTGATCCCCAAGATCCAGAAGTCGTTCCTCTCCAAGGACCGGGAGGCGATGCAGCCGCACATCCGGGCCTTCGTGGACCGGGCGGTCACCTTCACCACCTGCCCCGAGTGCGACGGCACCCGGCTCAGCGAGGTGGCCAGGTCGTCGCGGATCGGCGGTGTCGGCATCGCCGACGCGTGCGCGATGGAGATCCGCGATCTGGCCGTCTGGGTCCGCGGCCTCACCGACAGATCCGTCGCACCGCTGCTGGCGACCCTGGGGAAGACCCTGGACTCCTTCGTGGAGATCGGGCTCGGCTATCTCTCGCTCGACCGGCCGTCCGGCACCCTCTCCGGCGGCGAGGCCCAGCGCGTCAAGATGATCCGCCACCTCGGCTCCGCGCTCACCGATGTCACCTATGTCTTCGACGAGCCCACCATCGGGCTGCACCCCCATGACATCCAGCGGATGAACGAACTCCTGCTGCGGCTGCGCGACAAGGGGAACACCGTGCTCGTCGTGGAGCACAAACCGGAGACGATCGTGATCGCCGACCATGTCGTCGACCTCGGGCCCGGCGCCGGCACGGAGGGCGGCACCATCTGTTTCGAGGGCACCGTCGAAGGACTGCGCACCGCCTCCACCCTCACCGGCCGCCATCTCGACGACCGCGCCGTCCTCAAGGAGACGGTGCGCGAGCCCACCGGGGCGCTGGAGATCCGCGGCGCCTCGGCGCACAATCTGCGGGATGTCGACGTCGACATCCCGCTCGGGGTGCTCTGCGTGGTCACCGGGGTCGCCGGCTCCGGCAAGAGCTCACTGCTGCACACGGCACTGCCCCAGCAGCCCGGCGCCGCCGACGCCGGTGTGATCTCCATCGACCAGGGCGCGATCCGCGGCTCCCGGCGGAGCAACCCCGCGACCTACACCGGGCTGCTCGACCCGATCCGCAAGGCGTTCGCCAAGGCCAACGGGGTGAAGCCGGCGCTGTTCAGCGCCAACTCCGAGGGCGCCTGCCCCAACTGCAACGGCGCCGGCGTCATCTACACCGACCTCGCGATGATGGCCGGGGTGGCCACCGTCTGCGAGGAGTGCGAGGGGAAGCGGTTCCAGGCCGCGGTGCTCGACCACCACCTCGGCGGACGCGACATCAGCGAGGTGCTCGCGATGCCGGTGACCGAGGCCGAGGAGTTCTTCGGCGCCGGCGAGGCCCGCACCCCGGCCGCGCACCGGGTCCTCGGCCGGCTCGTGGACGTCGGGCTCGGCTACCTCACCCTCGGCCAGCCGCTCACCACCCTCTCCGGCGGCGAGCGCCAGCGGCTCAAGCTGGCCACCCACATGACCGAGAAGGGCGGCGTCTACCTCCTCGACGAGCCGACCACCGGACTCCACCTCGCGGATGTCGAGCAACTCCTCGGCCTGCTCGACCGGCTCGTCGACTCCGGCAAGTCGGTCATCGTGATCGAGCACCACCAGGCGGTGATGGCACACGCCGACTGGATCATCGACCTCGGCCCCGGCGCCGGCCACGACGGCGGCCGGGTCGTCTTCGAGGGCACCCCCGCCGACCTGGTCGCCGACGGCTCCACCCTCACCGGCGAGCACCTCGCGGCCTACGTCGGGAGCTGACCGGCGAACCCGGCGGCCCGGGGCCGACTTGCCCACCGGGAAAGCCGAAGGTAGCTTTCCCGGTGGGAAAGTAAAGCGTCACGGGAGGGCGATGGTCGTGAGCACACCGGTCGATGCCGAACAGGCATGGAGGGATCTGCAGCGCGTCCGCGTGCCGCAGGAGCGCGTGTACGACGAGATCGAGCGGCGCGCCTCGGGCGGTTCCGGCGCCGCCCGCGCCACGGCGGCGCTCATGTGGGTCTTTCTGGCCGGTCTGGGTCTGGAGCCGCCCCGCTGGGGCGTCCCGCTGATCGTTGTCGCGTACGTCGCGCTGCTGGGCGCCCTGGCGGTGCTCCACCACCGGGGGGACCGGGTGCGGCTGCACCACTCCCGCCACACCTGGCGGACGTCCGCCGTGTTCGCCGCCGGGGCGCTGCTGACCGGCGGCACGGCCCTGCTCTGCGGCCGGCTGGCCGGATCGCTGGAGCCGCTGCCCGGCAGTCTGATCCAGGCCACGGTCTCGGCCGGGGTGTTCCTGCTGTTCATCGGTCCGGCGAACCGCTGGGCGACCGGCTCCCTCCGTCTCCGCGGTGAGCGGGAGGACGGATGAGCGTCCCCCGGGGCTTCGACGAACTGATCCACCCCGCCACCCGGCTGTCGGTGGTGGCGCTCCTCGCCACCACCGAATGGGCGGACTTCGCGTTCGTCCGCGACAGCCTCTCGCTCAGCGACTCCGCGCTCTCCAAGCAGTTGCACACCCTGGGCGAGGCCGGATATCTGGAGATCCACAAGGAGGGCGGCGGCCGCAAACGGCGCACCAGGGTGCGGCTGACGGACGCCGGCCGCACCGCCTTCGAGGGGCATGTGGCCGCGCTGCGGGCGATCGTCGAGCGCGCCGGGCTCCCGGCCCCGGCCGGACCCGCGCCCACCGGCCCGGCGGCGGACGGCGCTTCCCCGGCGGACGGCGCTTCCCCGGCGGACGGCCCCGGACCGGCGCACCGGCCCCGCCGCCGGCACCACGCGGAGACGGGACGGTGACGGCGCTCGACCACGGCCCCGTACCGCCCGCGCCGCCCTCCGCCCCCGCCCACCCCGTCATCCGGGCGCGCGGTGTGACCATGGCGTACGGCGGCATCGATGTCCTCCACGGCATCGATCTGGACATCCACCGAGGTGAGGTCTTCGCCCTGCTGGGGCCCAACGGCGCGGGGAAGACCACCACCGTCGAGATCCTGGAGGGCTTCCGGCAGCGCACCGCGGGGGACGTCAGCGTCCTCGGCGCGGACCCGGAGCGCGGCGACGACGCCTGGCGCGGCCGTATCGGACTGGTCCTCCAGTCCTGGCGCGACCACGGCCGCTGGCGGGTCGCCGAGCTGCTGGCGCACTTCGCGACGTACTACCCCGACCCCCGCGACCCGGCCGAACTGCTGGCCCTGGTCGGTCTCACCGACCAGGCGGACCGGCGGGTGGACCGGCTCTCCGGCGGCCGGCGCCGGCGGCTGGATGTCGCGCTCGGCATCGTCGGCCGCCCCGAACTCCTCTTCCTGGACGAGCCGACCACCGGTTTCGACCCCCGGGCGCGGCACGAGTTCCACCTCCTGGTCGAGCGGCTGGCGCGCGATGAGGGCGTCACCGTTCTGCTCACCACCCACGACCTGGTCGAGGCCGAGCGGCTCGCCGACCGGATCGCCATGCTGGTCAGCGGCCGGATACGGGCCTGCGGCACTCCGTCGGAGCTGGCCCGGCGGGCCGCCGCGCGGGCCGAGGTCCGCTGGACGGCCGACGACGGGACGCCCCGCCGCGAACGCACCGAGGACCCCTCGCGGCTGGTCTGGGAGCTCCACCGGGACGCGGCCGGACCGATCGCCGGTCTCGAAGTCCGCCGCCCGACGCTGGAGGACACCTATCTGCACATGGTGCACCGGCAAGACCGGCAAGACCGGCAGGAGCCGGAAGGGAACGGCACGGACGGGGAAGCGCGGGCCGTATGAACGACACCCCCACGACGGAGGGGCGGGCCGGAGCGCACCGCCCCGTCCGCCGCTCCTGCCGCGCGGGTCTCCTGCGCGGCTCCATCGAGCTGCGGCACCTGCTCCGCAATCCCAAGGAGCTGTCCGGCCATCTGACCAATGTGGTGGTCGCCCTGGTGATCGCGGGCTATGTCAGCGGAGATGTGCCCGGCACCGGTGTCCCGATGACCCATCTGGTGCTCGCGGGCTTCGCCGCCTATCTGCTGTTCCAGATCGGGATGATCAGTCTTCCGCAGCTGCTGGTGACCGAGCGGGAGGAGGGCGCCCTGCTGCGGCTGCGCGCCACACCCGGCGGGATACCGGCCTATCTCGTGGCCAAGTGCCTGCTGGTGGTCGTCACGGCGGCCGTCACCCTGGCCCTGCTCCTGGCGGCCGGGGCGCTGCTGGTGGACGGACCGCTGCCGCGGGGACCGGCCGGCTGGCTGACGCTGCTGTGGGTCACCGCGCTCGGGCTGCTCGCCGTCGTACCGCTGGGCGCGGCCATCGGCGCCGTACTGCCCAATCCGCGCGAGGCGCTGGCGCTGATCATGCTGCCCACGATGGGGCTGCTGGTCACCTCCGGAGCGGTCTTCCCGATCACCTCGCTGCCCGGGCCGGTCCAGCAGGTGGCCTCCGTCTTCCCGCTCAAGTGGATGGCGCAGGGCCTGCGCTCCGCGCTGCTGCCGGACTCCGCGCGGGCCGCCGAGCCGGCCGGCTCCTGGGAGCTGCCCATGGTCGCCCTGGTCCTGGCCGCCTGGGCGGTCATCGGATTCCTCCTGGCGATCCCCCTGCTGCGCCGCGCCGCCCGCCGGGAGTCGGGCTCCCGGCTGAGCGCGCGCCACAGCAGGGCGGTCCGGAGCGGGGCGGTCCCCGAGCGGGCCGGCTCGTAGGAGCGGGCGCGGCCCGGCGGTACCGCCCCGGGGACCTCAGCCCCTGACCGCGTCCGCGATCCGCAGGGCCGCCTCGGCCGGTGTGAGGTGGGTGGTGTCGACGACCTCGGCCTCGCGGTGCAGCCAGGTGCGGGCCGCCTCGGCGTAGGGGTCGAGATAGCGGAGGCGGAAGGGGGAGGGGCCGAGGACGGTGTCCCCCTCGATGCGTCCGCGCAGGGTGTCCCGGTCGGCGTGGAGGACGAAGTGCCGCACCGGGACGCCGTGCTCCGCGAGGCCCGCGCTGATCTCGCGCCAGTACTCCTCGACGATGACGGTCATGGGCATCACCAGGGTGCCGCCGGTGTAGTCGAGCACCCGCCGCGCGGTCTCGACCACGAGGGGCCGCCACGGTGGCCAGTGCTGGAAGTTGTCCGTCGCGGGCAGCCCGGGAGCGATGTCCATGAGCGTCTCGCCGACCTTCTCGGCGTTGAACACCCGGGAGTCCGGGATGAGCGGCTGAAGGAGCGCGCTGGTCGTCGTCTTGCCCGCGCCATGGGTGCCGTTGAGCCATACGATCATGGGTTCGACGCTAGTGGTGCGCGACCCCGGCGCCCGTGCCGGCCGTGTCACAGAACCGCCACGACGGGATGCCGGTCCGCGAGGAGGCCCCGCCCGGGACCGGGTACCGCCACCCGCCGCGTTCACCGGCGCGCGGCCAGCACTGCCGCGAGGCCCTCGCGCAGATCGGTGACGAAGTACCCGGGGACCTCCAGCGACGGGAAGTGTCCCCCCTTCCCGGGTGACCTCCACCGGACGATCCGCCGGTACCGCTCCCGCGCCCAGGCGCGCGGACTCTTCTCGATGTCGCGGGGGTACATGGTGATCGCCGACGGGACGTCGACCCGGAGTCCGGGATCGAGCGAATCATGGCTCTCGTAGTAGATACGGGCCGACGACGCGCCGGTCCGCGTCAGCCAGTACAGGGTGACGTCGTCGAGAACGCGGTCCCGGGAGATTGTCTCGAACGGGCTGTCCTCGGTGTCCGACCACTCGGCGAACTTGTCGAGTATCCAGGCGAGAAGACCGACCGGTGAGTCGACGAGCGAGTAGCCGATGGTCTGCGGCCGGGTCGCCTGCTGCTTCGCGTACGCCGCGCGGTGGCGCCAGAAGTCGCGGGTCTCCTCGGTCCACTCGCGCTCCTCCGCCGTCAGCCCGTCCGCCGTCAGCCCGGGCGGCGCCTCCGCGAACGTGGTGTGGATGCCGAGGACGTGCGCCGGGAACCTGCCGCCGAGCACCGTGGTGATATTGCCTCCCCAGTCGCCGCCGTGGGCCGTGAAGGTGCCGTAGCCGAGCCTTCCCATGAGTTCCACCCACGCGGCCGCGATCCTCTCGGTCCCCCACCCGGTGGTGGCCGGCTTGTCGCTGTGGCCGAAGCCCGGCAGCGACGGGACCACGACGTGGAAGGCGGGCGCGTCCGGGTCCTCCGGATCCGCCAGCTCGTCCACCACATCGGTGAACTCGGCGATGCTGCCGGGCCAGCCGTGCGTCAGGACCAGAGGGGTGGCGTCCGCGCGCGCGGACCGGCGGTGCAGGAAGTGGATTCCCAGGCCGTCGATGGTCGTCCGGAACTGGCCGATCCGGTCGAGCCGCTCCTCGAACGCCCGCCAGTCGTACCCGGTGCGCCAGTAGTGCACGACATCGGCGAGGTCGGCGAGGGGAACGCCCTGCGCCCACCGCGGGGAGCCGGGCCCCGCGCCCTGGACCGTCTCGGCCTCCGGCAGCCGCGCCGAGGCCAGTCGCGCGCGCAGATCGTCGAGGTCGGCGTCGGTCGCGTGGGCTTCGAACGTGTGCACGTCGCTGGTCGGGCGGGGCATGGGACCTCCTGGCTAGCGGAACCGGCATTGACGGTTCTAGCAGCTCTCCGGGCCGTGTCGCAACCGGCTATGGTGGTTCCATGCGTGCCGACTTCCCTGACTTCCGCCTCGGTTCGGTGCTGGCGACCAGCTTCACGGGGACCCTGTCGGAGCGTCATGGCGACGCCGTGGAACGCCTTCCCGTGCCGCACCGGCTCATCGACTGGCTGGCCGTGTACGGCCTCGCCGTGGACTCCTGCACCGCGCTCCAGCTCGGCCTCGCCCGGGAGCTGAGGGAGTCGATCCACGCCGCCGCCACGGCGGCCGCCGTCCAGGACGCCCTCCCCGCGTCCGCCCTGCGGGTCATCAACGCCCGCAGCTCCCGGGGCCGGGCGGCGGCCTTCCTGACGCCCGGCGGCGAGCGGCGCTGGCGGCTCGGCCCGGCCTCCCCTCTGGAGGACGCCCTCGGCGTGATCGCCGCCGACGCGATCAGCGTCATCTCGGGTGAGCGCGACGGAAGGCTGGCCCTGTGCGCCTCGCCGACCTGCCGGGCCGCCTTCTTCGACACCAGCCGGAGCCGCACCCGCAGATGGTGCGACATGAACACGTGCGGGAACCGCCAGAAGAAGGCGCGCTTCCTCGCCGGCCGGCAGGGAAAGTCCGGACCGGTGGAGTGATCGTCGCCCCGGAGCGCCCGTGCGGGACCCTCCGTACCGCGCCGCGTCCGGCACGGCGGGACGGTCCGCGCGGCCATCCGACTCATTGCATAAAACTGCATAGCTGCGTATAGTCATGCCGTCGACGAGGAGGGTTCGATGGCGGTACGAGCAGCAGTGGCAGGCGCGAGCGGATACGCGGGCGGGGAAGTCCTCCGGCTGCTCCTCGCGCATCCCGGGGTCGAGATCGGCGCACTCACCGGCAACTCCAACGCGGGGCAGCCGCTCGGCGGGCTTCAGCCGCATCTGGTGCCGCTCGCCGGACGGGTGCTCGAAGCGACGACCGCGCAGGTCCTCGCCGGGCACGACGTGGTCTTTCTCGCGCTGCCGCACGGGCAGTCCGCCGCCGTGGCCGAGCAGCTCGGGGACGAGGCGCTGGTGATCGACATGGGCGCCGACTTCCGGCTGAGGGACCCCGCCGACTGGGAGCGGTTCTACGGCTCCGAGCACGCCGGCACCTGGCCGTACGGACTGCCCGAGCTGCCCGGCGGCCGGAGCGCGCTGGAGGGGGCGCGCCGCATCGCGGTGCCCGGGTGCTACCCGACCGCCGTGTCCCTCGCGCTCTTCCCCGCGTACGGTGCGGGCCTCGCCGAGCCCGAGGCCGTGATCACCGCCGCCTCCGGCACCTCCGGCGCCGGCAAGGCGCCCAAGGCGCACCTCCTGGGCTCCGAGGTGATGGGCTCCATGAGCCCCTACGGCGTCGGCGGCGGCCACCGCCACACCCCCGAGATGATCCAGAACCTCAGCGGCGCGGCGGGGGAGCCGGTCACCGTCTCCTTCACCCCCACCCTCGCGCCCATGGCCCGCGGCATCCTCGCCACCTGCTCGGCGAAGGCCCGGCCCGGCACCACCGCGCAGGACGTGCGCGCCGCCTACGAGAAGGCGTTCGCCGACGAGCCCTTCGTCCATCTGCTCCCCGAGGGGCAGTGGCCCGCGACCGCGTCCGTGTACGGGTCCAACGCCGCGCAGATCCAGGTCGCGTACGACGAGAGCGCCCGCCGGATCATCGCGATCAGCGCCATCGACAACCTCACCAAGGGCACCGCGGGCGGTGCGGTCCAGAGCATGAACATCGCCCTGGGCCTCGACGAGACCACAGGACTCTCAACGATCGGAGTGGCACCGTGAGCGTCACGGCAGCACAGGGGTTCACCGCGGCGGGCATCGCCGCGGGACTCAAGGAGAACGGCAGCCCGGACCTGGCCCTCGTGGTCAACAACGGCCCCCGCCGCGCCGCCGCCGGCGTCTTCACCTCCAACCGCGTCAAGGCCGCCCCGGTCCTCTGGTCCGAGCAGGTCCTCAAGGGCGGCGCGGTGACCGCCGTCGTCCTCAACTCCGGCGGCGCCAACGCCTGCACCGGCCCCCAGGGCTTCCAGGACACCCACGCCACCGCCGAGAAGGCCGCCGAGGTCCTCGACGGCCACAGCGCCGGCGAGATCGCCGTCGCCTCCACCGGCCTCATCGGCCTGCTGCTGCCCATGGACAAGCTGCTCCCGGGCGTGGAGAAGGCCGCGGGCGAACTCTCCGAGTACGGCGGTGAGAAGGCCGCCATCGCGATCAAGACCACCGACACCGTCCACAAGACCGCCGTCCACCAGGGCGACGGCTGGACCGTCGGCGGCATGGCCAAGGGCGCGGGCATGCTCGCCCCCGGCCTCGCCACCATGCTCGTCGTCCTCACCACCGACGCCGATCTCGACAGCCCCGACCTCGACCGGGCGCTGCGCGACGCCACCCGCACCACCTTCGACCGGATCGACTCCGACGGCTGCATGTCCACCAACGACACCGTGCTGCTGCTGGCCTCGGGCGCCTCCGGCCGCACCCCCGCCCACGACGAGTTCGCCGGCGCCGTCCGTACCGTCTGCGACGACCTCGCCCGCCAGCTCATCGGCGACGCCGAGGGCGCGTCCAAGGACATCCGGATCGAGATCGTGGGCGCCGCCACCGAGGCGGACGCGGTCGAGGTCGGCCGCTCCATCGCCCGTAACAACCTCCTCAAGTGCGCCATCCACGGCGAGGACCCCAACTGGGGCCGGGTGCTCTCCGCCATCGGCACCACCGGCGCCGCCTTCGAGCCCGACCGGCTCCATGTCGCCATCAACGACGTCTGGGTCTGCCGCAACGGCAGCGTCGGCGAGGACCGCGACCTCGTCGACATGCGCTACCGCGAGGTACGGATCACCGCGGACCTCTCCGCCGGGGACGAGTCCGCCGTCATCTGGGCCAACGACCTCACCGCCGACTACGTCCACGAGAACAGCGCGTACAGCTCATGAGCGGAATCAACCCCCCGGCGCGCAAGCACACCGCCCTGCCGAAGGCCCGCATCCTCGTCGAGGCACTGCCCTGGCTGACCCGGCACCACGGCAAGACGGTGGTCGTGAAGTTCGGCGGCAACGCCATGGTCGACGAGGACCTGAAGGCGGCCTTCGCCCAGGACGTCGTCTTTCTGCGGCACGCCGGCCTCAAACCCGTCGTTGTGCACGGCGGCGGCCCCCAGATCAGCGCCCAGCTCGACAAGCAGGGCCTGGTCAGCGAGTTCAAGGCGGGCCTTCGGGTCACCACCCCCGAGGCGATGGACGTCGTACGGATGGTGCTCGCCGGACAGGTCCAGCGCGAGCTGGTCGGGCTGCTCAATCAGCACGGGCCGCTCGCCGTCGGGCTCACCGGCGAGGACGCCCACACCATCACCGCCATCAAGCACCAGCCGCTCATCGACGGTGTGCCGGTCGACATCGGCCGGGTCGGCGAGGTCACCAGGATCGACACGGGCGCCGTCACGGCGCTGCTGGAGGACGGCCGCATCCCGGTCATCTCCTCCATCGCCCGTGCGGAGGACGACGGACATGTCTACAACGTCAATGCTGATACGGCGGCTGCGGCTCTCGCTGCGGCGCTTGGCGCGGAGACCCTGATGGTGCTCACCGATGTCGAGGGGCTGTACGAGGACTGGCCCCGCAGCGACGAGGTGATCAGCCGGCTCACCGCCACCCAGCTGGAGAAGCTGCTGCCCGACCTCTCCAGCGGGATGGTCCCCAAGATGGAGGGCTGTCTCTTCGCCGTCCGCAACGGGGTCAACACCGCCCGAGTGATCGACGGCCGGGTGCCGCACTCGATTCTGCTGGAGATCTTCACCGATGAGGGCATCGGCACCATGGTCGTGCCCGATGTTCCGTTCGTGACATCCGTGACGGAGGGGGAATGATGACCAACCAGGAGTTCGCCCGGCGCTGGCAGGGCGTGATGACCGACAACTACGGCACACCGCCGCTCTCCCTGGTACGCGGCGAGGGCGCCACACTCCACGACGCCGACGGGGCCGTCTACACCGACTTCGTCGGCGGGATCGCCGTGAACGCGCTGGGCCACGGCCACCCCGCCGTCGTCGAGGCGGTCTCCCGGCAGATCGCCGCCCTGGGGCATGTCTCCAACCTCTACACCGCCGAGCCGCCGCTCGCGCTCGCCGAGCGGCTGATCCAGCTCGCCGGCCGCCCCGGCAGGGTCTACTTCTGCAACTCGGGCGCCGAGGCCAACGAAGCGGCCTTCAAACTCGGCCGGCTGACGGGCCGCCCGCACATGGTCGCCACCGCCGGGGGATTCCACGGCCGCACCATGGGGGCGCTCGCGCTGACCGGGCAGCCGGGCAAGCGGGAGCCGTTCCTGCCGCTGCCGGGCGAGGTCACCCATGTTCCGTACGGGGACGCCGACGCGCTGCGCGCCGCCGTCACCACCGACACCGCGCTGGTGATCCTGGAGCCCATCCAGGGCGAGAACGGGGTGGTCACCCCGCCCGCCGGCTATCTGGAGGCGGCCCGGGAGATCACCCGGGCCACCGGCACCCTGCTCGTCCTGGACGAGGTGCAGACCGGGATCGGCCGGACCGGCCACTGGTTCGCGGCCCAGGCCGAGGGGGTCGAGGCCGATGTCGTCACCCTCGCGAAGGGGCTCGGCGGGGGGCTGCCGCTCGGCGCCACGCTGGTCTTCGGCCCCGCCGCCGATCTGCTGCGGCCCGGCCAGCACGGCACCACCTTCGGCGGCAACCCCGTCGCCTGCGCCGCCGGTCTCGCCGTTCTGGACACCCTCGCGGCCGATGGGCTGCTCGACCAGGTCAAACGGTTCGGGGAGAAGATCCGGGACGGAGTGGAATCTCTCGGACACGATCTGGTCTCCCATGTCCGTGGTGCCGGCCTGTTGCTGGGTATCGTGCTCAACGAGCCCCTCGCGCCCCAGGTGCAGCGGGCGGCTCAGAGCGCCGGCTTCCTGGTGAACGCCCCGGCCCCCGATGTCGTACGGCTGATGCCGCCGCTCATCATCGGTGAGGCGGATGTGGACGCGTTTCTCCGGGCCCTGCCCGGCGTGCTCGACGCGGCCCGCGAGCGGGACGGGACAGGACAATCCGGAGAATGAGACGACGATGACCGAGGCGCAGGACTCCGAGCAGGGCGGGCAGGCGGTGCCGCAGACCCGTATGGCCCGCCACCGTCGGATCGTGGACATCCTCAACCGGCAGCCGGTGCGCTCCCAGAGCCAGCTGGCGAAGCTCCTCGCGGACAACGGGCTGAGCGTCACTCAGGCGACGCTCTCCCGGGACCTCGACGAGCTGGGTGCGGTGAAGATCCGCAACACCGGTGGGGAGCTGATCTACGCGGTGCCGAGCGAGGGCGGGTTCCGCACTCCGCAGGCGCCGCTCGGGGAGTCCGCGAAGGAGGAGCGGATGCGGAGGCTCTCCGCGGAGCTGCTGATCTCCGCGGAGGCGTCGGCGAATCTGGTGGTGCTCCGGACGCCGCCGGGGGCGGCGCAGTTCCTCGCCTCGGCCATCGATCAGGCCGAGCTGCACGACATCCTCGGGACGATCGCCGGGGATGACACGCTGATGCTGATCAGCCGGCATCCCACCGGGGGGCAGGCTCTGGCGGACCACCTCCTCCGCCTGGCCCAGAAGGAACGCTGACCAGCAACCCGATCCCGTCCGCCCCCTCCGGGCCTCGGTCGGGGGCCGGCCCCCGAACCCCCGCTCCTCAATCGCCGGAGGGGCTGAGGTGTGCGCCCCGGCGGGGCTGGGGGGTGCGGCTCCATCTCTCCCAGAGTTGCCTCGGGGAGGTTTCCCCCGGACAGGCCGAGCAACCTCAGCCCGTCTGGGGGGCTCCTCCCCGAGGCAGCTCTGGGGGAGGACGGACCCCGCGCCACGGGACCCTCCGCGCCCCAGGCCCCCGCCCCGGAACCACCCCCCCGGAGGGAAAACCCTCAGGCCGTGCGCCGCGGCAGCGGCAGAGGGAGGGCCGGGAGGCCGTCCAGGCTCACCCCCATCCCCTTCTTCTCGCAGTACACCGCGAACTCCTCCTCCGACTTCCGCCCGAAGTGCTCCGCGTGCTGCGTCCGCTCCTCCCGGTAATCCAGGAACGGCACCGCGAACCCGCACGCGTCCGAGACCCGCTCCGCCCGCACCACGATGATCGCCCGCGCCCCCGGCCCGTCCACCTCCGTGAAGTGCTTGATCAGCTCCTCCCAGCGCGGGTCGTCCCGGAAGACCGCCTCCCCGCTCCCGTACACCCGCAGCACCTTCGGCGGCCCGGAGAAGGCGCACCACATCAGCGTGATCCGGCCATTCCCCTCCTGGCGCAGATGCGCGATCGTCTCGGCGCCGCTGCCGCCGAAGTCCAGATAGGCCACGGTCAGGTCGTCGAGGACGACCAGGGTGCCGCTGCGGCCCTTGGGGGAGAGGTTGATGTGCCCGTCGCCGCCGAGCGGGGCGGTGGCCGTGAAGAACACGGGCTGCTGCTCGATGAATGCGCGGATGCGTCCGTCTATTCGTTCGTAGAGCTTTGCCATGCACGGATTATCCGGCGACCCCCCGCCCCGGCGCGCCCCCAATATCCGTCGACGTTGACGAAACATGCGTAACGCTGCATACTTATTCCATCATCGACTGCACCGTAAGGAGAATCCCGTGACCGAGCGCGTCGTACTCGCCTACTCAGGCGGTCTGGACACCTCTGTCGCCATCGGCTGGATCGCCGAGGAGACGGGCGCCGAGGTCATCGCCGTCGCTGTGGATGTCGGCCAGGGCGGCGAGGACCTGGATGTCATCCGCAAGCGCGCGCTCGCCTGCGGTGCCGTCGAGGCCGAGGTCGCCGACGCCAGGGACGAGTTCGCCGATGAGTACTGCCTCCCGGCGATCAAGGCCAACGCCCTGTACATGGACCGGTACCCGCTGGTCTCCGCGCTCTCCCGGCCCACGATCGTCAAGCACCTGGTCGCCGCCGCGAAGAAGCACAACGCCGGCATCGTCGCCCACGGCTGCACCGGCAAGGGCAACGACCAGGTCCGCTTCGAGGCCGGCATCTCCGCCCTCGGACCCGATCTGAAGTGCATCGCCCCGGTCCGGGACTACGCCATGACCCGCGACAAGGCCATCGCCTTCTGCGAGGAGAAGCAGCTCCCGATCGTCACCACCAAGAAGTCCCCGTACTCCATCGACCAGAACGTCTTCGGACGGGCCGTGGAGACCGGATTCCTGGAGGACATCTGGAACGCGCCGATCGAGGACGTCTACGAGTACACCTCCAACCCCGCCGAGCCGCGCGAGGCCGACGAGGTCGTCATCTCCTTCGAGGCGGGCGTCCCGGTCGCCATCGACGGCCGCCCCGTCACCGTCCTCCAGGCGATCCAGCAGCTCAACGAGCGGGCCGGCGCCCAGGGCATCGGCCGGATCGACATCGTCGAGGACCGGCTCGTGGGCATCAAGTCCCGTGAGGTGTACGAGGCCCCCGGCGCGATCGCGCTGATCACCGCCCACCAGGAGCTGGAGAACGTCACCGTCGAGCGCGAGCTGGCCCGCTACAAGCGGCAGGTCGAGCAGCGCTGGGGCGAGCTGGTCTACGACGGCCTCTGGTTCTCCCCGCTCAAGCGCGCTCTGGACGGCTTCATCAACGAGGCCAACCAGCATGTCACCGGTGACATCCGGATGACCCTGCACGGCGGCCGTGCCGTGGTCACCGGCCGCAGGTCGGACAAGTCGCTGTACGACTTCAACCTCGCCACCTACGACACCGGCGACACCTTCGACCAGTCCAAGGCGCAGGGCTTCATCGAGATCTTCGGCCTCTCCTCGAAGATCGCCGCCCGGCGCGACCTCGTCTGACCGCACGCCGCGCCGCGCACCACCGCCGCCCCCCTCCTCGTCGACGGGGCGGCGGCGGCCCGGTCCCGCCCGCCCGTGCACCGGTCCCGGCCCCGCACCCACCCCTCCGAGGAGATTCAGCAGTGAGCAGCAACAACGGTGATGTCCGGCTCTGGGGCGGACGGTTCGCCGACGGCCCCGCCGAGGCGCTGGCGGCGCTCTCCGCCTCCGTCCACTTCGACTGGCGCCTCGCGCCGTACGACATCGCCGGCTCACGCGCCCACGCCCGGGTCCTGCACACGGCGGGCCTGCTCGACGCGGACGAGCTGACCCGGATGATCGCCGGGCTCGATCTGCTGGAGGCCGATGTGGCCTCGGGCGACTTCGTGGGCACGGTGGCCGACGAGGACGTCCACACCGCCCTGGAGCGGGGCCTGCTGGAGCGCCTCGGCCCCGACCTCGGCGGCAAGCTGAGGGCCGGCCGCTCCCGCAACGACCAGGTCGCGACCCTCTTCCGGATGTACCTCCGCGACCACGCCCGGATCATCGGCGGTCTGATCGCGGATCTCCAGGACGCGCTGGTGGGCCTCGCCGAGGCACACCCGGACGTCGCCATGCCGGGCCGTACGCATCTCCAGCACGCCCAGCCCGTCCTCTTCGCCCACCATGTGCTCGCCCATGTCCAGTCGCTCTCCCGGGACGCGGAGCGGCTGCGCCAGTGGGACACCCGTACGGCGGTCTCGCCGTACGGCTCCGGGGCGCTGGCGGGCTCCTCGCTGGGGCTCGACCCCGTGGCGGTCGCCGCCGATCTGGGCTTCGAGCGCGGCTCGGCGGGCAACTCCATCGACGGCACCGCATCGCGGGACTTCGCCGCCGAGTTCGCCTTCATCACCGCGATGATCGGCGTCAACCTCTCCCGGATCGCGGAGGAGATCATCATCTGGAACACGAAGGAGTTCTCCTTCGTCACCCTCCACGACGCGTTCTCCACCGGCTCCTCGATCATGCCGCAGAAGAAGAACCCGGACATCGCCGAGCTGGCGCGCGGCAAGTCCGGCCGGCTCATCGGCAACCTCACGGGCCTGCTGGCGACGTTGAAGGCGCTCCCCCTCGCGTACAACCGCGACCTCCAGGAGGACAAGGAGCCGGTCTTCGACTCCTGCGACCAGCTGGAGGTGCTGCTGCCCGCCTTCACCGGGATGATGGCCACCCTCACCGTCCACCGGGAGCGGATGGAGGAGCTGGCCCCGGCCGGCTTCTCGCTCGCCACGGACATCGCGGAGTGGCTGGTGCGGCAGGGGGTGCCGTTCCGGGTCGCCCACGAGGTCGCCGGTGAGTGCGTCAAGGAGTGCGAGAGCCGGGGCGTGGAGCTGAACGGACTGACGGACGAGGAGTTCGCGAAGATCTCCCCGCATCTGACCCCGGAGGTCCGCTCGGTCCTCGACGTCCCCGGCGCGCTGGCCTCCCGCGACGGCCGGGGCGGTACGGCCCCGTCCGCCGTGCGGACCCAGCTCGCCGAGGTCAAGGCCGATCTGGTGATCCAGCACGCCTGGGCCGAGGCCAAGCGGTAGGGCCCGGCCCGCCCGGGGACCCCGTCCCGCCCGGACCCCGGGGGCTGGTGAGGATCACCAGGTCGCTGGTCGCCCTGGTCATCGCGACATAGCGGTCCACCGCCCCCTCCACACCCTCGCCGAACGCCTCCGGGTCGACGAGGACGACCAGATCGAATTCCAGCCCCTTCGACAGCTCCGGGGTCAGCGACCGGACGCGGGGTGTCGCCCGGAAGGCGGGATCGCCGATGACACAGGCGGTCCCGTCGGCGTGCGCGGCGAGCCAGGAGTCGAGGACCGGGCCGAGCTCGGCGGTGGAGCCGTGGAGGACGGGGACGTGGCCGCTCCGGACGGAGACCGGCACATTGGCGTCCGGGAGCACGGCACGGATCATCGGCTCGGCCTCCGCCATGATCTCCTCCGGCGTCCGGTAGTTGACGCTCAGGGAGGCCAGGCGGACCCGGTCGACGCCGATCCGTTCGAGCCGCTCCCGCCAGGACTCCGTGAACCCGCGCCGGGCCTGGGCGCGGTCGCCGACGATGGTCAGGCTCCGGGACGGGCAGCGCAGCAGCAGCATCTGCCACTCCGCGTCGGTCAGCTCCTGGGCCTCGTCCACGACGATGTGCGCGAACGGCCCGGCGAGCCGATCCGGTCGGCGGCCCGCGAACGCGCTCTCGTCGACCAGACTGTTTCTGAGGTCCTCCCCGCGCAGCATGGTCACCACGCCCTCGCCGTCGTCGTCGGCGGCCAGCAGGGCGTCGACGACCCGGGTCATGTGCGCGCGTTCGGCGGCGACGGCGGCGGTGTGCCGGCGCTCGCGCCGCGCCGCCTCCGGGTCGCCGAGGCGCTGCCGCGCCGCGTCCAGGAGCGGCAGGTCGGAGACGGTCCACGCCCGGGGGGCCGGGCGCTGGAGCCGTGCCACCTCGTCCGGGGTGAGCCAGGGGGCGCACACGCGCAGATACGCGGGTACGGACCACAGGTCCCCGACCAGGTCGGCCGCCTCGATCAGCGGCCACGCGCGGCCGAAGGCCGTGAGCAGCTCCCGGTTCCGGCGCAGTGACGCGCGGAGCTGCTCGTCGGGGACGTCGCCGTCGTGCAGGTCCACCAGGATCGTGAGCAGCTCCTCCCAGACCTGCTCGCGCGCCTCGTTGTGCGGGGTGCCGGGGTCCGCGGCCCCGAACGCCGCGGCCCAGTCGTCGGCGCCCAGCGGGATGTCGGACCAGGGGGTGGTGACCGTCATGCCCTGGGCGGGCGGCTCCTCGTGGAAGCGGACGGCCGCCTCGATCGCCCCGACCAGGCGGGCGGAGGACTTCAGCCCGGCCACCTCCGGGTCGGTCTCGGCCACCGCCCCGGCTCCCTCGGCGACGAGGTCCCGCAGGGTGCAGATCTGTACGCCCTCCTCCCCGAGGCTGGGCAGGACATCGGAGACATACCCCAGGTAGGGCTCGTGCGGGCCGACGAACAGGACGCCGCCCCGGCGGTGCGCGAGACGCGGGTCCGCGTGCAGCAGATAGGCGGCGCGGTGCAGGGCGACGACGGTCTTCCCGGTGCCGGGGCCGCCGTCGACGACGAGGGCACCCCGGGAGCCCGCGCGGATGACGGCGTCCTGGTCGGCCTGGATGGTGCCGAGCACATCGCGCATCCGCGCCGAACGGTCGCCGCCGAGACTGGCGATGAAGGCGGACTGGTCGTCGAGCGCGGCGTGCCCGGCGAACCCGTCCCGGGTGAACACCTCGTCCCAGTAGTCACCGACCCGGCCGCCGCTCCAGCGGTACCGGCGACGGCTCGCGAGCCCCATCGGATGGGCGTGGGTGGCCCCGAAGAACGGCTCGGCGGCGGGTGAGCGCCAGTCGAGCAGCAGCCGGCGGCCCGTGCTGTCGGTGAGTCCGAGCCGTCCGATGTACACGGGGTCGCCGCCGTCGGCGCCTACCATGCGCCCGAGACAGAGGTCCAGCCCGAAGCGGCGCAGGGTCCGCAGCCGCGCGGTCAGCCGGTGCACCTCCATGTCCCGGTCCATCGCCTGCCGGCCGATGCCACCGGGTGCCCGGCGCTCGGTGTCGAGACGGTCGGAGAGATCGGCGACCGAGTGCGCGAGGCACTCCGCGATGGCCGCGAAGTGCTGCTCATCGCCGGCGATCAGCGCGGGGTCGGCTTTGGCGGCGAGGCGGT
This sequence comes from Streptomyces sp. NPDC001889, assembly GCF_053594535.1. NCBI lineage: Bacteria > Bacillati > Actinomycetota > Actinomycetes > Kitasatosporales > Streptomycetaceae > Streptomyces > Streptomyces sp. NPDC001889. The sequence continues at coordinate 67,547 of NZ_JBSFER010000004.1, read as the reverse complement.
CGGGAAGGTCGAACGCGCTGGTGGGGAGGGGTTTCAACGGCGTGGCTCCGATCTGGGGGCCATCGGCGCCCCCGGCTTCGATCGGCGATTCTGGGCCATACCCGGGGCCTTGCGGCAAGCCCCCCGGTGCGCTATAAGTTGGCTATGGCCAGGAGAGTCAGCTCTCCCGGCCTTTTCTTCTGCCCCGACACCCTGCCGAGCGCTGCCCCGACGCCCCGCCGAGCGGCCCGGGCGCGCGGGCCGCGGCTCCGTCGTGCGGCTCCGTCGTGCGGCTCCGTCATGCGGCCCCGGAGGGCACGGCGCGGATATTCAATGAGACATTCGTGTCTCAATCTGCATATGATTGTCTCATGACTGTCGACCGTGAGCAGGTGCTGAGAAAGGCCGCCGCCCTGCTCTCCCGCAAGGCCACCGCCACCATGGACGAGGTCGCCCGGGCCGCGGGTATCGGGCGGGCCACGCTGCACCGGCACTTCGCCGGCCGGGACGCGCTGGTGCGGGCGCTGGAGGACTTCGGGCTGACGGAGTTCGAGACCGCCGTCGAGGCGGCCCGGCTCCATGAGGGCAGCGCCACCGAGGCGCTGCGGCGGCTCGTCGCGGCATCCGAGTCCGCCTCCGGGCTGCTCTCGTTCCTCATCACCGAGAACCAGCTCTTCGAGGGCGCGGAGATGAACGAGGGCTGGAACCGGATCGACGACCGGATCGCCGCCCTCTTCCTGCGCGGCCAGGAAGAGGGGGACTTCCGGATCGACCTCACCGCCACCTGGCTCACGGACGCCCTCTACGGGCTGATCACCTCGGCCGCCTGGGCCGTCCAGTCCGGCCGGGTGGCCGCCAAGGACTACGAAACGATGATCGCCGAGCTGGTGCTCGGCGGCTGCACACGACGGAGCGTGAAGCAATGACCGGCACCGACCTGAAGGCGCAGGAGACCGTCCGCGCGCCGGGCCGCTGGCTGGCGCTCGCCGTTCTGGTGTTCGCCGTGCTGCTGGTCGCGGTCGACGCCACCGTACTGGGTCTCGCGACCCCGTACCTGAGCGAGGACCTCAAGCCCTCCGGCACCCAGCTGCTGTGGATCGGTGACGTCTACTCCTTCGTCATCGCCGGTCTGCTGATCTCCATGGGCAGCCTCGGCGACCGCATCGGCCGCAAGAAGCTGCTGCTCGTCGGCGCCGTGGCGTTCGGCGCCGTCTCGGTGCTCAACGCCTACGCCACCAGCCCCGAGGCGATGATCGTGGCGCGCGCCCTGCTCGGTGTCGCCGGCGCCACCCTGATGCCGTCCACGCTCGCCCTGATCCGCAACCTCTTCCACGACCCCAAGGAACGCAGCATCGCCGTCGGCATCTGGGGCGCCGCGGCCTCCGCCGGCGCCGCCGTGGGCCCCGTGGTCGGCGGGGTGCTCCTGGAGCACTTCTGGTGGGGCTCGGTCTTCCTGATCAACCTGCCGGTCATGGCCGTGCTGGTCGTCGTCGGCATCAAGCTGCTCCCCGAGTCGCGCAACCCCGACCCGGGCCCCTGGGACCTGATAAGCGTCGCGCTCTCGCTGATCGGCATGGTCTCCGTGGTCTACGCGATCAAGGAGCTGGCCGTGCACGGCGCCGGTCTCGGTGTCGCCGCGTCCGCCGTCATCGGCATCGGCGCCCTCGTCTGGTTCGTCCGCCGGCAGTTGACGCTGCCGTCACCGCTGCTGAACGTCCGGCTCTTCCACAACCGGGGCTTCTCCGGCGCTGTCCTGGCGGATCTGCTGACCATTCTGGGCCTCTCCGGGCTGGTCTTCTTCCTCTCGCAGTTCCTCCAGCTCGTCCAGGGCCGCTCGCCGCTGGAGGCCGGTCTGATCGAACTCCCCGCCGCCGTCGGCGCCGTGATCTCGGGTCTGCTGGCCGGTTATCTCGCCCGCCGGGCCTCGGTGCGCAGCGCCGTCTCCGGCGGACTGACGGCCGTCGGCCTCGCGCTCGGCTCCTGTGTGCTGCTGACCGCCGACACCGCCCCCCTGGCCATGGGGCTCGCGCTCTTCCTCGGCGGCCTCGGCGCGGGGCTCGCCTTCACGGTGACGGCCGATGTCATCCTCTCCAGCGTCCCCAAGGAGCAGGCCGGCGCGGCGTCCGCGGTCTCCGAGACCGCGTACGAACTGGGCGCGGCGCTCGGTATCGCCCTGCTCGGCTCGGTGGTCACCGGTGTCTACCGGGGCTTCACCGTCCCCGAGGGCGTCCCCGCCGGGACCGCCGACGCGGCCAGGGACTCCCTCGGCGGCGCCGCCGACGCGGCGCAGTCGCTGCCCCCGGAGCAGGGCACGGCGCTGCTCTCCTCCGCGCAGGGCGCGTTCGCGGACGGGTTCCACCTGGCCGGTGCCGTCGGCTCGGCGGTTCTGCTGCTCACCGCCGTCGCCGCCTGGTTCCTGCTGAAGGGCCAGCGCCTGGAGGACGGCATCGAGCACCCCTGAGCGCGGATACGACGCAGGGCCGGACCCCGAATCGGGGTCCGGCCCTGCGTCATGACCGCGCTCAGGCGGCCTTGGCCTTGGTGGCGTACATGTCCACGTACTCCTGGCCGGAGAGCCGCATGACCTCCGTCATCACCGAGTCCGTGACCGCCCGCAGCACATAGCGGTCGCGGTCCATCCCCTCGTACCGCGAGAACTCCATCGGCGCGCCGAAGCGCAGCGTCACCCGGCCCGGGCGCGGCAGCCCCGATCCGCCGGGCTGGAGCTTGTCCGTGCCGATCACCGCGAACGGCACCACGGGCGCGCCGGTCATCAGGGTGAGCCGGGCGATGCCGGTACGGCCCCGGTAGAGCCGTCCGTCGGGGGAGCGGGTGCCCTCGGGGTAGATGCCGAAGACCCGGCCCTCCTCCAGCACCCGGCGCCCCGTCATCAGGGCCGCCACTCCGCCGTTCGCGCCGTCCCGGTCCACCGGGATCATGCCGACACCGATGAAGAACCACGCCATCGCCCGGCCCTTGAGGCCCTTCCCGGTGACGTACTCGTCCTTGCCGATGAAGTACACCGGGCGGGAGCAGACCAACGGCATGATCATCGAGTCGATGAAGGTGAGGTGGTTCCCGGCCAGAATGACGGGGCCGGAGCCCGGGATGTTCTCCACGCCTTCCACACGGGGGCGGAACATCAGCCGCAGAAACGGTCCTAGGACGGCCTTGATGACAGTCAAGCGGGACAACGGGTCCTCCGGTGTCATGGACGGACGGTGGCGTGGCCGGCCCGGGTCCGGGCAGGTGAGGACGATACTCGCGGATCATGCCCGACCGCACATCGGGTTCACGAACCGGATACGAAGCGTTGACACCTCTTTGCGCCACGTTCTCCCAGGGTCTTCCCGGTGGAAGCCCGCCCTCCCTAGCGTCGGGGACTGCCTGACAGGTGCGGGACATCACACGGAGGAGCCTCGATGACACAGGGCGCGACCAGCGGCACGGACCACGGCGGTGGCCACGGCACGGACCGGGGGAGGGGTACGGGTCCGGGGCGGCGGACGCTGCTCGGCGCGGCGGTCCTCGGCGGCGCCGCACTCGGGGCCGGCGGCGCGGCGGCGGCCCCGGCCGCCGCGGCCGGACGGCACCCCGGCCGCCCCGGCTCCCACCGGGACCTGCCCGTCCCCACGGTGATCGCGCACCGGGGCGCCAGCGGCTACCGCCCCGAGCACACCATCGGCGCCTATCAGCTCGCCCTCGACATGGGCGCCGACGTCATCGAACAGGATCTCGTGCCCACCCGGGACGGCCATCTGGTGTGCCGTCACGAGAACGACATCACCGGCACCACCGATGTCGCCGAGCACCCGGAGTTCGCCGCCCGCAGAACCACCAAGAAGGTCGACGGCACCACCCTCACCGGCTGGTTCACCGAGGATTTCACCCTCGCCGAGCTGAAGACCCTCCGCACCCGGGAGCGGATCGCGCGCAACCGCCCCAAGAACACCCTCTACAACGACCGCTGGACCATCCCCACCTTCGACGAGGTGCTGCGCTGGGCCGAGCGGGAGGGCCGCCGCCGGGGCCGTCCGGTCTGGCTCCACGCCGAGACCAAGCACCCCACCTACTTCCGGGGGCTCGGGCTCGGCCTGGAGGAGCCGCTCGCCCGGCTGCTGCGCCGCCACGGCCGCCACCGCGCCGGCTCGCCGGTCTTCCTCCAGTCGTTCGAGCCGGGCAGCATGCGCCGGATGGCCCGGCTCGTCTCCTCGCCGAGGGTGGTGCTGCTCTCCGCCGCCGGCGACCGGCCCTGGGACTTCGTCGAATCGGGGGACCCGCGCACGGTCGCCGACCTCATCACCCCCGAGGGGCTGAGGTGGATCGCCTCCTTCGCCCAGGGCATCGGCCCCACCCTGGACCTCGTCATCCCCCGGCGCGCGGACGGCACCCTCGGCAGTGCGACGACGCTGGTGCGCGACGCCCACCGCAGGGATCTGATCGTCCATCCGTACACCCTGCGCAACGAGAACAGCTTTCTGCCCGCCGACTTCCGGCGCGACCACGGCCTCGATCCGGCCGTCGCCGCCAATGAGTACGGCGATGTGTTCGGCGCCTACCGGCGGTACTTCGCGACCGGGATCGATGGCATCTTCACCGACCACCCGGACACGGGTCTGCTGGCCGCCGCCGACTTCCGCGGCTGACCGCCGTGCCGGTCACGGCCCCCGCACGGCCCGGCGCCGGGAGGTGTCACCCGTCCGGAGGGCCGTGACCCCTCCGGGTGGTTTCGGGGGCCGCACCCGCACACCGGGAGCGTGGATGCGGTTGCCGGCTGCGATGTTGCCCCTGAATCGCCCCACTTACCGCGAAATCACAGGAGAGTTGGGTATCTCACAGAGAAGTCTGGGGCCCAACCGTTCCCGTTGCCTGGGATGCCTGCGCAGAATGCTCCCGGCAGAGGTTGCAGCTCCTGAACATGGGGGAATGGAGCGGTAGACAACCGGAGAGAACAGGTGAGCGGGAGGCATGCGCGCATGGGCATGAGCGTGACCATCTCAGCGGCGACGGCACAGGATGTGGAGCACATCCTCAAGCTGCAGTATCTGTGCTACCAGAGCGAGGCTGAGCTCTACGGCGACTATGCGATCGAGCCCCTCACCCAGTCACTCGACGATCTGCGCGCCGAGATCTCCGGCGGCCACGCGCTGGTCGCCCGCCTCGGCGACGAGGTGGTCGCCTCCGTGCGCGGCCGGGTCGACGAGCACGGCATCGCCCATATCTCCAAGCTGATCGTCCACCCCCGGATGCAGCGTCACGGCCTGGGCGGGCGGCTGCTCGACGCGATCGAGGACAGCTTCGCGGCCGAGCCGGCGCCCCAGCGGTTCCAGCTCTTCACCGGTCACCGCAGCGAGGGCAATCTCCGTCTCTACCGCAGCCGGGGGTACGTCCCGGTCGCCCGGGAGGAGGTCGGCCCGAGGCTCACCCTGGTCACCCTGGAGAAGGGCGCGGCCGGTATCGGGGCCTTCGTCACCAGCGCCTGAGCCGGCCCGCTCAGTTCTTCCGGGTGCCGCTCCCGGGGGCCGCGCCACGGGCGCGGCGCAGCCAGAGCATTCCGGTGACCGGCAGGAGGACGGGGATGAAGAGATAGCCCATGCCGTACTCCGACCACACCGTGGAGTCGGGGAAGGCGGCCGGGTCCAGCACCGTCCACGTACCGACGATCAGCACCCCGGCCAGCTCGGCGGCGCAGCACACCAGCGCCGCCCTGCGGGCCCTCTCGCCGCCGCGCACCAGGGTGTAGGTGATGAAGGCGTACACGACGGCGGCGACGGCGGAGAGCGAGTGCGCGAGCGGGGCGGTGTCGAAACGGACGGCGATCTCATAGGCCGAACGCGACACCGCCCCGACCGACATCACCGAGTACAGCCACACCAGCAGCAGGCCGGGGCCCGCGACCAGCCTGGTCCGCGCCCCGTCCTCGGTGTCCTTCTCCCCGGTGGTGGGCTCGGGCATGGTCAGCCTCCCCAGATGTCGTGGAGCCGGACCTGGAGCACCGCGAGCACCACGGCCCCGGCGGCCACGGTCGCCGAACCCCAGCGGGTCCGCTCCGCCAGCGAGAGGAAGCCGGCGGCCGGGACCGCGGCGAACGCGCCGATCAGATAGACGACGAAGATCGTCGCGCCCTCGTGGGCCTCCGCGCCGCCCGCCAGCCGGACGATGCCCACCACCAGCTGCGCCAGCGCCAGCAGGGACACCACGGCCATGCCGATGAAGTGCCAGTCCTTGGTCGGCTGGTCGCGGAATGCGGCGAGACCGCACCAGGCGGCGAGGGCGAGCGCGGTCACGGAGACCGCGACCGTCAGGGCGTCGAGCATGCCCCCGAGAGTATTACGCCCCTTCTCCCGCGCCCGCCCCCACCCCGTCCCCCACCTGTCCCGGCACTCCCGGGAAACCCAGAGGCAGCCCTGGGGAATTCCGAGGACAGGACCCCGCACCACGGGGTAGCCCGAGCAAATTCAGCCCGTCTGGGGGTACCTCCCAGAGGCAGCTCTGGGGGAGTTCGAGGACGGACCCCGCACCCCGGGCAGCCCGAGCAATCCCAGCCCGTCCGGCAATCCCAGCCCGTCCGGCGTTTGAGGACGGACCCTGTGCCACAGGGCCCCGCATCCTGCGGGCCACGGTCGGGGGCCAGCCCCCGAACCCCCGCTCCTCAATCGCCGGAGGGGCTGAGGGGTGCTCCTCGGTCGCCGGAGGGGCTGAGGGGTGCTGCTCGGTCGCCGGAGGGGCTGGGTGGTGCTGCTCGGTCGTCGGCGGGGCTGAGGGGTGCGGCTCAATCGCCGGAGGGGCTGAGGGGTGCGGCTCGGTCGCCGGAGGGGCTGAGGGGTGCGGCTCAATCGCCGGAGGGGCTGAGGGGTGCGGCTCGGTCGCCGGAGGGGCTGGGTGGTGCTGCTCAGCCGCCGGCAGGGCTGAGGGTGGCGCGACCGCGCCATGGGTGCGGCCCGTGGCCTTGACCACAGCACCACCACCCCACCACCCCCCCGACCCACCCCGAAAACCTCACATCAGCCCAGGTCAGCACCCCCTCCCCCCAGCCCACCGCCCCGCACCCCCCGCGTCCGCATGACAGATCGAAGCTGTCCGCTATGCGGACAACCCCCTTCCCCCGCCGACCCCATCTGCTTTACTTGCCGACATGACCACGACGAGCAGCCGCACCCTTGCGACCGAGGCGATCACCACGCCCGGTGCTCGTTGTATGTGTCGAATGTGCGCCTTCTGAGGGCCCCTGCCTGTACCTCGCGCCCCGAAGTGAGACCGCGCCGCCGAGCGTGCCGCTGACCGCGGCCCGCCGTCGCCCCGCGCACGCGCCGAACCGACCGAACCCCGACCGGATGCCCTCCCAGGCGCCCCGGCCCCCGGACGTGCCGCGCTCCCACCAGAAAACCCGGAAGACGAACGCCCCGTGCCCGGCGAGGACGCTCGCCCCGCACTCGACAGTGACGGACATCCCAGTGATCACCACAACGGGCCTCACCAAGGTCTACCGCTCGCGAGGACGCGAGGTCACCGCCCTGGACGGCGTGGACCTCCATGTCAGAGAGGGCGAGGTGTACGGCGTCATCGGCCAGAGCGGCGCCGGAAAGTCCTCGCTCATCCGCTGCGTCAACCTCCTGGAGCGCCCCACCTCCGGCACCGTGACCGTGGACGGCCAGGACCTCACCGCACTCGCCGGGCGCGGACCGCGCGCGGGCAAGCAGCTGCGTGAGGCCCGCAGCCGCATCGGCATGGTCTTCCAGCACTTCAATCTGCTCTCCTCCCGCACCGTGCGGGAGAACGTCGAGCTGCCGCTGGAGATCCTCGGCCACTCCGGGAGCGACCGTTCCCGCAAGGCCCTGGAACTCCTCGACCTGGTCGGGCTCTCCGACAAGGCCAAGGCGTACCCCAGCCAGCTCTCCGGCGGCCAGAAGCAGCGCGTCGGTATCGCCCGCGCGCTCGCCGGGGACCCCAAGGTCCTCCTCTCCGACGAGGCGACCAGCGCACTCGACCCGGAGACCACCCGCTCCATCCTCCAGCTGCTGCGCGACCTCAACCGGCGCCTCGGGCTGACCGTTCTGCTCATCACCCATGAGATGGACGTCGTCAAGACGGTCTGCGACTCCGCCGCCCTGATGGAGGGCGGACGGATCATCGAGTCCGGCACCGTCAGCGAGCTGCTGGCCACCCCCGGCTCGGAGCTGGCCGCCGCGCTCTTCCCGGTGAGCGGCGACGCCTCCGGCGACGACCGCACGGTCGTGGACGTCACCTTCCACGGCGACGCCGCCACCCAGCCGGTGATCTCCCAGCTCTCCCGTACCTACAACATCGACATCTCGATCCTGGGTGCCGCGATGGACACCGTCGGCGGCCTCCAGGTCGGCCGGATGCGGATCGAGCTGCCCGGCCGCTTCGAGGAGAACGTCGTCCCGATCGGGTTCCTGCGCGAGCGGGGCCTCCAGGTCGAGGTCGCCGACACGGTGACCCCGCCCCCGGCCGCCGCCGCTCCCGCGGCCCCCGCCCCCGCCGCCACCTCCACCGTTGCCAAGGAAGGTGCCAAGTGACCTGGTCGGAGATGCAGCCGCTGCTGGAGCAGGCCTGTTGGGACACGCTCTACATGGTCGGCTGGTCCGGTGTCATCGCCGTGGTCGGAGGGCTCCCCCTGGGTATCCTCCTCGTCCTCACCGACCGGGGCGGGCTGCTGGGCAACCCCCTGGTCAACAAGGTGACCGGTCAGCTCGTCAACATCACCCGGTCGATGCCGTTCATCATCCTCATGGTCGCCCTGCTCCCCTTCACCAAGGCGATCACCGGCACCACCATCGGCCGCGAGGGCGCGATCGTGCCGCTCGCGATCGGCGCCATACCGTTCTTCGCCCGGCTGGTCGAGACCGCCGTGCGCGAGGTGGACGGCGGGCTCGTCGAGGCCGTGCAGTCGATGGGCGGCAGCACCTGGACCGTCGTCCGGAAGGTACTCGTCCCCGAGTCGCTGCCCTCGCTGATCGCGGGCGCCACCACCACCGTCGTGGCCCTGATCGGCTACTCGGCGATGGCGGGCACCGTCGGCGCCGGCGGACTCGGTGACATCGCCACCCGCTACGGCTACATGCGCTTCGAGACCGAGCTGATGTGGATCACGGTGGCGATCCTCGCCGTCGTCATCTCCGTCATCCAGTTCGCCGGCGACTGGGCCGCCCTGAGCCTGCACCGCCGCGGGCGCGGCGGCTCGGCCCCCCGGCTGCGGCTCCTCCGGGCCCGCACAAAGGACCTTCCGCAGCCGAGGACCGCCCTGGACAGCGCCGAGGCCACCGCCGTCGGCCTGCCGTACCCCCGCTCCGACTCGGAGCGCGCCAAGTCCCTCTGAACCAGCCCCACCCGGGGCGCACCACCGCACCACTCATGGAGAAAGGCACTTTTCGTGCGTAACACCGCCAAGATCACCACCGCTGTCCTCGCCGCCGGAGCCCTCACCCTCGGCCTCTCGGCCTGCGGCTCCGACTCCGGCTCCGACTCGAAGGACTCCGCGCTCATCGTCGCCGCCACGTCCGTCCCGCACGCCGAGATCCTCGGCTACGTCAAGGACAACCTGGCCGCGAAGGAGGACCTCAAGCTGGAGGTCAAGGAGTTCACCGAATACGTGACGCCCAACACGGCGACCCAGAGCGGCGAGGTGGGTGCGAACTTCTTCCAGCACAAGCCGTACCTCGACGACTTCAACAAGAAGAACGGCACGACCATCGTGCCCGTGACCACCGTGCACCTGGAGCCGCTGGGCCTCTACTCCAACAAGGCCGACAAGCTCGCCGACCTCAAGGACGGCGCCACGGTCGCCGTGCCCAACGACACCACCAACGAGGCCCGCGCCCTCAAGCTGCTGGAGGAGAACGGCCTCATCGAGCTGAAGGCCGGCGCGGGCAACGAGGCCACGCCCAAGGACATCGTCAAGAACCCGAAGAAGCTCACCTTCAAGGAGCTGGAGGCGGCCCAGGTGCCGCGCGCCCTCGACGAGGTCGACGCCGCGGTCATCAACGGCAACTACGCCGTCGAGGCGAAGCTCAGCCCCAAGAAGCACTCCCTCGTGCTCGAATCCGCGACGGACAACCCGTACGGCAACTTCCTCGCCGTGAAGAAGGGGAACGAGAAGGACGAGCGGGTCGTGAAGCTCGGCAAGCTGCTCAACTCGCCCGAGGTGAAGAAGTTCATCGAGGACGAGTACGACGGCTCGGTCATCGCCGCCTTCTGAGCCCCGCTCCCGGCACACTCCACCGCCGGGGCCCCGCCCGCCCCACCGGGTGCGCGGGGCCCCCGGCTCCGGGACACCCCGGGCCCCAAGCGCGGGACCCTGTGGTGCGGTTCGCCCGGCCCATGCTGCATGCTGGGTTTTTCGGCAGGCCCCTGGTTACGGAGCGGCGCATGACTTCCACCTTCCCGGACGTGTCCATCAGCACGGAGCGGTTGGTGCTGCGCCCCTTCGAGGAGTCCGACATCCCGGCGTACACCGAGATGATGAACGACGACCAGGTCACCTCCTGGACCACCGCGCCCCATCCGTACATCAACGCCCACGCCCGCGACTGGGTCCGCAGGCTCGCCCCCGCCGAACGGCTCAGCGGCCGGGGCATCGCCCTGGCCGTCACCGAGTTCCTCACCCAGCGGCTGGTCGGCACCGTGAGCCTCACCCACACCAACTGGCGCACCCGTGCCACCGAGGCCGCCTATGTCACCGCGCCGTGGGCACGCGGCGAGGGGTACGCCACCGAATCGCTGCTCGCCACCGCCAAGTGGCTCTTCCGCGATCAGCGCTTCGAGCGGCTGGAGCTGCGCACCGCCGCCGGCAACACCGCGGGCCAGCAGGTGGCGCAGAAGACCGGCGCGATCAGCGAGGGAGTGCTGCGCAACGCCTGGATAGCGCGGACCCAGACGGCCGACGGCGGATGGGCCCGGATTCGCACCGATCTGATCGTCTGGAGTCTGCTGCCCGAGGATCTGGAGGGCGGCACGGAGGAGATGGCGGAGTTCGGCTACTCCTCCTTCACCGAACTGCGCTGAACCCTCCTGGGCTGAACCCCCACCGGGCCGCACCGGTCCGTGCCGACCGGCCCGGCCGCACCGTCCCGTCCCCCACACTGCACCGCACCGCACCGCCTCCGCGCCCCCGCGACCGCACCACCCCGCCCGGCCCCTCCCGCCCGGGAACCCGCCGCCCGCGAGGGCCCGGACCGACCGGAAGCCGGCGGTCCACTGGCGCCGGCCGGTCCGAACTGATTCAGTGGGGCCCCACGCCGGGTACCCTCACCCTGGCCGCGTCCGCCGGCCCTCCACCCCACCTGCGACAACACCAGGGAGACTGACGACGATGGCCGACCGCGTCACGGTGATCGGCTGGGACGGCTCGCCCCTCACCGCCGCGGCCACCTCCGCACTCTCCGCCGCGACGCTCGTCGCCGGAGCGGCCCACCATCTCGCTCTCCCCGAAGTGCCCGGGAGCGCCGAGCGCATCCGCCTCGGCAGCGTCGATCTCGCCGCCCGCCGGATCGCCGGCCACCGGGGCACCGCCGTCGTCCTCGCCGACGGGGACCCCGGCTTCTTCGGAGTCGTCCGCACGCTGCGCGCCCCGGAGCACGGCCTGGAGGTCGAGGTCGTCCCCGCCGTCTCCTCGGTGGCCACCGCCTTCGCCCGCGCCGGCATGCCCTGGGACGACGCCCAGGTCGTCGTGGCCCACCCCCGCACCCTGCGCCGCGCCGTCAATGTCTGCCGCGCCCACCCCAAGGTCGCCGTCCTCACCTCCCCGGGCGCGGGCCCCGCCGAGCTGGCCCTGCTGCTCGAAGGCGTCCACCGCACCTTCGTCATCTGCGAGGAACTGGGCACAAGCCGCGAGCAGATCTCCGTCCTCACCTCGGACAAGGCCGCCGACCACGTCTGGCGCGACCCCAATGTGGTGATCGTCATCGGCGGCCAGGCCGGCCCGGCGGCGACCGCGGGCGGAGGCTGGATCGCCGGCCGCGCCACCGGCACCCCGCCCGGGGTACGCGGCTGGGCACTGCCCTCCCGGGCCCCCGGCTCCCCGGCGCCCGGCGAGGGCGAGTCGGAGCCCCTGCGCGCCGTCCAACTGGCCCGCCTCGGGCCCCGTACCGGCGATCTGGTCTGGGACATCGGCTCCGGCAGCGGCGCCTTCGCCGCCGACGCGGCCCGCTTCGGCGCCGCCGTGCTCGCCGTCGACGCCGACCTGGAGGCCTGCGCCCGCACCGACGCCACCGCCCGCCGCGCGGGTGTGCAGATCCAGGTGGTCCACGGAAGCGCCCCCCATGTACTGGAGCGGCTGCCCGAACCCGATGTGGTACGGATCGGGGGCGGGGGAGCCACCGTGGTCACCGCCTGCACGGACCGCCGCCCCGAACGCATCGTCGCCCACGCCTCCACCCGTGACGAGGCGGAGGCGATCGGCGCCGCGCTCTCCGGCGGCGGCTACACCGTCGAATGCGCGCTGCTCCAGAGCGTGGAGCTCGATCCGGGGGGCTGGGAGGAGCGCGAGCGGTCCGTTGTCTTCCTGCTCTCCGGGAGGCAGCCGGAGCGCGCCCCGTGACCCCGTCTGTCGGTGGCGCCAGGTAGGCTGACCGACCGTTGTACCGCACCCCGGCCGTTGTCGCCTCGTTCGCCGACACCGGGGAGAACCGGAAAGTCAGTGTCGCTTTGGCTCCGGTATGTGGTACGTCGTAGCCGGGGCCGCGCAGCGTGGCGCAGCCCACAGCGGACCATGGCGGATCTCCCTGTCGTGGCCGTGAACGGCCGCGAGAATGCTTGGAGTCCGTGGGGCGATCGTGCCGCGTGGCGCACGCGCTCGTTCTAGTCGACGGGCGCCCGCCCGCGCCACGGCCTGCCGTCGGGGGCGATGGGCGAAGGATTCACAAACGATGGGCGAGGGGTACGCATGACTGACACCGGCCAGATCCCGGGCGACGGGCAGCCGGGGAACGCAGGCGTGGTGGAGCAGCAGCAGCCGGGCATGCCCGGCCCTGACGCGTACACCTTCCTGGACCCCTCGCCGCAAGCCCCCGAAGAGGACGATCTGCTGCTGATGCCGAGCGCGCAGGGGGCGTGGAGCGACCCCCAGATCGTGCCGCCCGTCCCGCAGCCGGCGCAGCCGCTTCCGCGGCCCTTGCCCCAGCAGCCGGACCCGCAGTCGCAGCCGCAGGCCGTGGCGCAGGAGTTCCCGCCGCGGCCCGAGCCCGTGGCGCCGGACACGGTCCCCGCGCCGGAGCTGGCCGCGCCGACCGATCTGGGGGCTCCGGAGCACGCGGCGGCGGCACCAGGGATACCGCCCGTCGCGGACGCCGCGGCGGCCGGGCAGCCCGCGCCGGCTGCCGCCCCGCCGGTCTCCGCGACCGCCGAGGAGCAGCCCGGCGCCGAGGCGCCGGTGCAGACGCCGGCCGCGCCCGAGGCCCCGGTGGAGCAGCCCGCCGCCGTGTTCCCGCCGACGTCCTCGACTCCGACCCCGCCGCCGGCCAGGCGCCCGCTGCACATGGGCCCGCCGCTGCCCGACACCTCGGGCGGAGTGGTGCGTTCCCTCGCGGACCGGGGTCCGGCGGGCGCACCGCCGCACCCGCTGACCGTGCCGAGCGTCCCCGGCCCCGAGTACCTCGACACCCCGCGCGAGGAGCCGGTGAGCGCCCTGCCGGTGCAGCCCGCGGTGGAGATCCCGCCCCAGGCCGGCGCCCCGTGGGACAGCCTGCCGCCGCAGCAGCCCGAGCCGGCCGCGCCCGAGGCCCCGGTGCGGGCCGAGCCGGTGGAGGCTCCGGTGGAGCCGGTTGTCGCCGAGACGCCCGAGCCCGGGCAGCCCGAGGCGGAGGCACCGGCACCCGAGCCGGCGCCGGAGCCTGTCGAGGCCGTGGAGCCCGCGGCGGAGCTGCCGGCCGAGGTGGCTGCTGCTCCCGAGGCCCCGGAGGCCCCCGAAGCCCCCGGGAGCCCCGAGCCCGCACCGGTCGCCGGGGTGGCCGCCGAGCAGGCCGAGCCGCCCGTGGCCGAGCCCGCGCCGGTCGCGGAGGTTCCCGAGCCCGGGCTTGAGGCCGACCCCGAGGCCGTTGAGGTTCCCCCGGCCCCGGAGGCTCCCGAAGCCGCCGAGGTGGCCGAGGTCCCCGAGGTCGTGGAAGCGACGGAGCAGCCCGAGCCGGTACAGACCGTCGAGACCACGGAGGTCACGGAGACCACGGAGGTCACGGAGACCACGGAGGTCACGGAGGCCGTCGACACCGTCCAGGCCGTCGCGATCGCTGAGGCGGTTGAGACCGTCCAGCCGGTGGTCGCGGAGCAGCCCGCCCCCGCCCCCGTACCGGTGATGGAACCCGCGCCCGCGTCCGAGCCGCCCGCCGCCGAGCCGGCGCCCGCCCCCGCTCAGGTGGTGGCGCCGGAACCGGCCCCCGTGCCCGCGGCCGTCGTCGAGCCGGCACCGGCCCCCGTGCCCGTGGCCGTCGTCGAGCCGGCACCGGCCCCCGTGCCCGTGGCCGTCGTCGAGCCCGAGCCCGAGCCCGAGCCGGAGCCGGAGCAGGCACCCGAGCCGCAGCAGGAGCCCGTCCCCGCGCCGGAATCCGCCCCCGTCTCCACGCCCGAGCCCGTCTCCGCGCCCGAGCCCGCCCCGGTCGCCGCCCCCGCCCCGCCCCCCGTCCCCGACCCGGTCGCGGCGGCCCCCGCCCGGAGCGCGCCCGCGCCCGGGTACGACGACGCCGAGCGCGAGGCCGTGCTCCGGGTGATGCGTGAGCGCCGGGACATCCGCAACGGCTTCCGCAGCGACCCCATCCCGCACGAGATCCTGCTGCGGGTCCTGGAAGCCGCCCACACGGCACCGAGCGTCGGCCACTCGCAGCCCTGGGACTTCGTCGTCATCCGCTCCGCCGAGACCCGGCGGACGATGCACGAGCTCGCCCAGCGCCAGCGCGACGCCTACGCGAAGTCGCTGCCGAAGGGCCGGGCGAAGCAGTTCAAGGAACTGAAGATCGAGGCGATCCTCGAAACCCCGGTCAATATCGTCGTCACCGCCGACCCGACGCGGGGCGGCCGGCACACCCTGGGCCGGCACAGCCAGCCGCAGATGGCGCCCTACTCCTCCGCCCTCGCGGTCGAGAACCTCTGGCTCGCCGCCCGTGCCGAGGGCCTGGGCGTGGGCTGGGTGAGCTTCTTCGACGAGCGCGAGATGGTCCGTGCGCTGGGGCTGCCCGAGCACCTCGAAGTCGTGGCGTATCTGTGCGTCGGTTACGTCGACGAGTTCCCCGAGGACCCCGAGCTGATGCAGTCGGGCTGGTCCAAGCGCCGCCCGCTGTCCTGGGTCGTCCACGAGGAGACCTACGGCCGCCGCGCGCTGCCCGGTGAGGAGCCGCACGACCTCCTCAAGGAGACGGTCGCCAACATCCGCCCGCTGGACGCCAAGGCGCTCGGCGAGGCGTGGGAGCGGCAGAAGCGGATGACCAAGCCGGCCGGGGCACTGGGCATGCTGGAGATCATCTCCGCACAGCTCAGCGGGCTCTCCCGGATGTGCCCGCCGCCGATCCCGGAGCCCGCGGCCGTGGCGATCTTCGCCGGGGACCACGGGGTGCACGCCCAGGGCGTCACGGCGTGGCCCCAGGAGGTCACCGCCCAGATGGTGGCGAACTTCCTCGGCGGGGGCGCGGTGTGCAACGCCTTCGCCAACCAGGTCGGGGCGGAGGTCTGCGTCATCGATGTCGGCGTCGCCGCCGACCTCCCGCCC
The DNA here is from genome assembly GCF_053594535.1 of Streptomyces sp. NPDC001889. Taxonomy (NCBI): domain Bacteria; kingdom Bacillati; phylum Actinomycetota; class Actinomycetes; order Kitasatosporales; family Streptomycetaceae; genus Streptomyces; species Streptomyces sp. NPDC001889. The sequence goes on along the minus strand of NZ_JBSFER010000004.1, from coordinate 51,856 downwards.
GGCCCCGGACTGCTTCCGCGCAAGGTCCGCGCGGGCACGGCCGACTTCACCACGGGCCCGGCGCTGAGCCGGGAGGAGGCGCTCCAGGCGATCGAGGTCGGCATCGAGACCGCGCGCGATCTGGTGGCCGCCGGGAACAAGGCCCTGCTCACCGGGGAGATGGGGATCGCGAACACCACGGTGTCGTCGGCGTTGATCTCCGTGTACACGGGGATCGACCCCGGGGAGATCACCGGGCGGGGCACCGGGATCAACGACGAGATGCACGCCCGCAAGGTCGATGTGGTCCGCCGGGCGCTGGAGCTCCACGCGCCGGACCCGGCCGACCCGGTCGGCGTCCTGGCCGCGATCGGCGGGCTGGAGCACGCGGCGATGGTCGGGCTGATCCTGGGCGGCGCGTCACTGCGCACGCCGGTGCTGCTGGACGGGGTCTCGGCGGGCGCGGCGGCACTGGTGGCGCGGGCGATCGCCCCGGAGGCACTGGCGGCGTGCATCGCGGGGCACCGCAGCGCGGAGCCGGGGCATGTGGCGGCCCTGAACAAGCTGGGGCTGCGGCCGCTGGTGGATCTGGATCTGAGGCTGGGGGAGGGGACGGGGGCGCTGCTGGCGCTGCCGGTGGTGCAGAGTGCCGCGCGGGCGATGCACGAGGTGGCGACGTTCGACTCGGCCGGCGTCACCGAGAAGTAGCCCTCCGGGCCGGAGAGCCCGGGAGTCCTCCGGCCCGTCGGGCGTCGAGGGCGGCCCCCGGGCCACGGGCGCCCGGGTGCCTGCGGGACGGCGGCCGGCCCCCGGGCAGCCGCGCGGGCATCCGAGGTGCGGGGAGCCCGACCGGTTCAGGGTCCTCGCGCACAGGGTCCGTCCTCGAACTCCCCCGGAGCCGCCGCTGGGAGGTGCCCCCGGACGGGCTGGGTTTTCCCGCTCTGTCCGTGGACGCCGGACGGGCCGGGTTTCTCGCGCGGGCTCGGGATTCCCCGGGCTGTGGCAGGGGGCCGCAGGGTGGCCCCTCGGGAGGGGTGGGCGCGGGCGCACCGTAAAGTTGGAGGCGGCCGAGAGGGCCGGTTTCACCTGCCGCTTCGTCGGCGCAGCGCACCCCGAGGAGCCCCACCCCCATGGTCGATCACCCCGCCTACCCCGTAGGTCTCCGCCTCTCCGGGCGCCGCGTCGTCGTCATCGGCGGGGGACAGGTCGCCCAGCGCAGGCTCCCCGCCCTGATCGCCGCGGGCGCGGACATCGTCCTGGTGTCGCCGTCCGCCACCCCCTCCGTGGAGGCGATGGCCACCGGCGGCGAGATCCGCTGGGAGCGCCGCCGCTACACCCGGGGCGACCTCGAAGGCGCCTGGTACGTCCTCATCGCCACCACCGACGCGGACGCCAACACCCGCGCCTCCGCCGAGGCCGAGCAGGCCCGCGTCTGGTGCGTGCGTTCCGACGACGCCGACGCCGCCACCGCGTGGACCCCGGCGAGCGGGCGCTCCGAGGGCGTCACCGTCGCCGTTCTCACCGCGGGCCCGGACGGCCGCGACCCCCGCAGGGCCGCCGCCGTCCGTGACGCCATCGTGGAGGGCCTGCACAACGGCACGATCGCCGCCCCCCACCACCGTACGAGAACCACGGGCGTCGCCCTCGTCGGCGGCGGACCCGGCGACCCCGACCTGATCACGGTCCGGGGCCGCCGTCTCCTCGCCGAGGCGGATGTGGTGATCGCGGACCGGCTCGGCCCCCGCGACCTCCTCGCGGAGCTGCCCCCGCACGTCGAGGTGATCGACGCCGCCAAGATCCCGTACGGCCGCTTCATGGCCCAGGAGGCCATCAACGCCGCCCTGATCGAGCACGCGAAGGCCGGCAAGGCGGTCGTCCGGCTCAAGGGCGGCGACCCCTTCGTCTTCGGCCGGGGCATGGAGGAGGCCGAGGCGCTCGCCGAGGCCGGTATCCCCTGCACCGTCGTCCCCGGCATCTCCAGCTCCATCAGCGTGCCCGCGGCGGTCGGCATCCCGGTCACCCACCGCGGCGTCGCCCATGAGTTCACCGTCGTCAGCGGCCATGTCGCCCCGGACGACGACCGCTCCCTCGTCGACTGGCCCGCGCTGGCCCGGCTGCGCGGCACGCTGGTCGTGCTGATGGGCGTCGACAAGATCGGCGCCATCGCCCGGACCCTGGTGGCGAACGGGCGCGCCCCGCACACCCCGGTCGCGCTGATCCAGGAGGGCACCACCGCCGCCCAGCGGCGGGTGGACGCGACGCTCGCGACGGTCGCCGACACGGTCGTCGCCGAGGAGGTGCGCCCCCCGGCGGTCATCGTCATCGGCGAGGTCGTCACCGTCGGCCGCCCGGCCACCGGCTGACCCCGGCCCCCGCCCCGCTCCCGCGCCGGCATTGGCACCCCACCCAGGAGAAGGCAGTATCACCCTGTGGCTGATCTCATCACCATCGAGGACCCCGACGACCCGCGCCTGCACGACTACACCGGTCTGACCGATGTCGAGCTGCGCCGCCGGCGCGAACCCGCCGAGGGTCTCTTCATCGCCGAGGGCGAGAAGGTCATCCGGCGCGCCGGGGAAGCCGGCTACGCGATGCGGTCGATGCTTCTCTCCGCCAAGTGGGTCGACGCCATGCGGGACGTCATCGACGAGCTGCCGGCGCCGGTCTACGCGGTGACCCCGGAGCTGGCCGAGCGCGTCACCGGCTACCACGTGCACCGGGGCGCGCTCGCCTCCATGCAGCGCAAGCCCCTGCCCACCGCGGCCGAACTGCTCACCACGGCCCGCCGTGTGGCCGTCATGGAGTCCGTCAACGACCACACCAACATCGGCGCGATCTTCCGCAGCGCCGCCGCGCTCGGCATGGACGCGGTCCTGCTCTCCCCGGACTGCGCCGACCCGCTCTACCGCCGCTCGGTGAAGGTCTCGATGGGCGCCGTCTTCTCCGTGCCGTACGCCCGGCTGGACGGCTGGCCCAAGGGCCTGGAGACGGTACGGGAGGCGGGGTTCCGGCTGCTCGCGCTCACCCCGCACGAGAAGGCCACCCCGATCGACGAGGCGGCACCGCACCGGCTGGACCGGGTCGCGCTGATGCTCGGCGCGGAGGGCGACGGGCTGTCGCCCCGGGCGCTGATGGCGGCCGACGAGTGGGTCCGTATCCCGATGGCCCACGGCGTCGACTCGCTCAATGTGGGCGCGGCGGCGGCCGTGGCCTTCTACGCGGTCACCACCGGCCGCCCCCAGGACTAGGTCGTCTCTTCCGGATCGTGCCGGGGCTCGCGAGCCCCGGCACCGCGCCTCGCCGCGTTGTCGTCGGTCGCCGGCGCTCCGCGTGGGCTCCGTCCTCCGCCCTGCGATCCACGGCACCGGACCCCGCTCACCGATCCGGCCCGATCCGAAAGAAACTCCCTAGAGCTGCTGCGCGGCGGCGATGCCCAGCGCCACGATCAGGGTCACCACGACGAAGACCACGATCCGCTGCCGCAGCAGCCTCGGGTTCGCGGGCCGCAGCCCGGACGAGGTCGTACGGACTCCGGAGCCCGTACCGGAACCCTGACGGCCCTTGGCGCGCCCCTTGGCCCGGCCGGCGGGCCGCTGTCGCTGGGGCCGGGAGCCGCCGGTACGCGACCCTCCGGTACGGGACGGCTGTGAGCGCGGCCCGGACCCCCCGGCCGTCCGGCGGCCGTCCGGCCGCTCCATCCGCTCGGTGCGCTCCAGCCGGTCCCCCCGCTCCGGGTAGCGCGCGGTGGGCCGTTCGGCCTCGATCCGCTCCCGCTGGGCCGGCGGCCTGCCCTCCGGCAGCCCCTGGGCCTCACGGGCGGCGATCTCCTTGAGCCGCATGGAGAGCTGAAGGGTGCTGGGGCGTTCCTCGGGGTCCTTCGCGAGACAGGCCCGCAGCAGCGGGGCCAGCGCGTCGGGCACTCCGTGGAGCTGCGGCTCCTCGTGCACCACCCGGTAGAGCATGACCTCGGAACCGCCGTGCCCGAAGGGGGAGTCCGCGGTCGCCGCGTAGGCGAGGGTGGCACCGAGGGCGAAGACATCCGTCGCCGGGGTGACGGCGACCCCGCGCACCTGCTCGGGGGCGAGGAAGCCGGGGGAGCCCACCGCCGTCCCGACATGGGTGAGCGTGCTGGCGCCGGTGGCCCAGGCGATGCCGAAGTCGATGATCCGGGGGCCCTTGGGGGAGAGCAGGATGTTCGAGGGCTTCAGATCCCGGTGGACGACCCCGGCCTCGTGCACCGCGACCAGTCCCTCGGAGAGGGCGGCGCCGATGGCGGCGACCTCGGCCGCCCGGAGCACCCCGTCCTCGGCCACCCGGTCGTGGAGCGAGGGCCCGGGGACGTACTGGGTGGCGAACCAGGGGCGCTCCGCCTCCAGGTCGGCCGCCACCAGCCGGGCGGTGCAGCCGCCCCGGATGCGCCGTGCCGCCGAGACCTCACGGGCGAACCGGGACCGGAACTCCTGGTCCTCGGCGAGATCCGGGCGGATCACCTTCAGCGCGACCCGCTGGCCGCGCCGGTCGGAGCCCAGATAGACGACACCCATCCCGCCGGCGCCGAGCCGCCGGTGCAGCCGGAACGAGCCGACGACACGCGGGTCCTCGCGCCGGAGCCGCATCATCGCCATGACCGTCCCCTACCTGGGGGTGGGGTCTGCCCACCCCCCTGCCTGCGGCGGGAGGAGGCCCCGCCCCTGCTGAACGGGTGGGAAGGCCCACCCCGCTGCCTGATCGTCCGTTTTTGCCGTGGCACAGCTTACGTACCCCTGCCCCGGTGCGCTCATAGGCCGCGCCCTCGGGGCCGGGTCGATTGTCGGTGCCGGCCGGACGCCCCGAAGTGCCGCCGGGGGGAGCGAGATCCGGCCGGGGTGGCCGGAGCCCGCCGCCAACGGATGCTGATCACAGGGGGATTGACCGGCGGCCGGGGGAGCGGAGGGGCCGGTACCGGGTGGGTGCGACACCACGCGTACGGACGAAGTCATGGCAAGCCGGACGGGGTGCCGGGCGGGTGGCGCACGGCGGGGGAGGGGGGCGGACGTGAGGGAAGTCACCCGCGCGGGGCCGTTCGGGCCGCCCACCGGGCATTCCCTCCGGGAAGACCCCAATACCGGGGCCCCTCTCTCCACCCAGGGGAGTACATCGAGGGGTGACGGCTCATCCTCCGGGAGGCCCGTCAATCGGTACGCGGGCATGACGTGGTGGCCCCGGTGAGTACCTAGTGTTGAGGTCAAGCGGCGGGTGCAGCACTCGTCCCCCGAGGTCAGGCACCCGCCGCTGTTTCATACGACAGGAGAGGAACCATGGCGGACACGGCAACGCGGACGATCATCCGCACGCAAGGACGCAGGGCTTCGACCGCGTTCGGCGCCCGCCGGTCCGGGCAGCGCCACCCCCTGGTGGCGACGGCCATGGTCCTTCCCCTGGCGACCCTGCTGGTGGTCGTCTTCGGCGGCTGGGAGGCAGTGGTCACACAAGCGTCGTCCGTGGGCGTGATGCTGGGGCGCTGAGCGGCGCCCCGGACCCGGAAGAGCGGTCCGGGTCGGGGACATCCGGCCAACAACCCCGTGGGGACGGGGGTGCGGCGGACGGCAAGCAATGGCCGGTCAGCTGGGGAGCTGACCGGCCATCGCGCTGCCCGCACCCGTACACCCACCCGGACCGGCGCTCGGACCGACTGGTCCCCGCCACCCGTGTACGGCTCGGCCGGCCTCCGCACCGACATCCCGACCACGTGTCGTGGGTGATCACCGGCACCCGTGAGCACGCGCCGTGCAGGTCGTCGCCGACAGCGCGTGAGCACGGACTGCGGGACGTCACCGGGCACTGTGGGCGCGCGGCTCAGTGTCCTCACCGGCGGCGCTGCCACGCACCGTGCGACCCACCCCCAGCACGGGCCGTGGGGCTCTTACCCAGACCCCCGACCACACGTCGTGCGACCCACCTCCCAGCACCGGCCGTGGGCCGTCGCCGGCACCGACACGGCACCCAACCCACCCCGAGCTGCCCCGCTCGGCCGGGCCCGGCCCAGCCCCGTCCGAACCGGCCGGCCCGCCCGGCCCACCCCCCGGCGCTGCGCATAGGCTCCGGCGGGTACGACATCGCGCCCCGGGGGAGTCATGTGAGCACAGCCGTCATCGCCGCACTCGCCGGAGCGGCCCGGGCCGCCGCGCACCCGGGTGGCCTCCCCGGGGACTGTCCGGACTGCCGGTCGCCCGAGGCGGTCGTCCTCGCGGACCGGGACGGCGGAGTGGTCGTGCGCCACGGCCGGGCCGTCGCCAAGGCCCACGCGCCCGGTACCGACCCCGTGGGACACCGCGCCCGGCTCACGGTCTCCGGCCACCCCCTGCTCGCGGGGACTCTGCTGCCGCCGCTTCCGCCCGCCGGCGCCCCGGAGGCCGCGGGCCGCCCCGTCACCCTCTGGCCGTACGGGGTGCCCGTCGACCCGGCGGACCCCGGCGCCGCGCCCTGGGAGGCGGCGGCGGGGCTGCTCGCCCGGCTCCATCTGACCGGCCCCGGCGCCCTGCCCGGTCCGCTGCCGCCGATGCGCGGCCCCGCCAAGGTGGCGCGGGCGCTGACCCGGATGCGGGCGGCGCCGGGGGCGCCCCCGGCGGCCGTCGCCGCCGTCGAGCGGGCCGGCGCGCTGCTGCCCGCCTGGGCCCGGGGGGAGTCCCCCGCGCCCCCGGCCGGCTTCCTCTGCCACGGCGATCTCCACCTCGGCCAGCTCGTCCGGCACCCGGCGCCCGCCGGCCCCTGGCTGCTGATCGACATCGACGATCTGGGGCTCGGCGACCCGGCCTGGGATCTGGCGCGCCCGGCGGCCTGGTTCGCTGCGGGGCTGCTGGCCCCGGAGGTCTGGCAGCGGTTCCTCGGCGCGTACACGGCCGCGCGGGGCCCCGCGGTGGCCGCGGCCGGCGACCCGTGGGAGCGGCTCGACCTGCCGGCCCGGGCGCTCACCGTGCAGACCGCCGCGCTCGCGCTGGCGAGGGCGGCGGCCGAGGAGCGCGCGCCGGACGAGGTCGACGGGGCGGTGATCGACGCCTGTGCCCGAATCGCTTCCCTCTCGGGCGAGTTGGCGGGCGGTCATCCGTCGTAGGCTGCTGTCGTCCGCCGCGATCATGCGGGCGGGACCGATCGACCGGCGAGGAGCTGAGTACGGCCATGCAGTGTCCCAAGTGCCACGCACCGATGCACACCTACAACCGCAACGGCGTTCAGATCGAGCAGTGCAGCGGCTGCCGGGGGATATTCCTCGACTACGGCGAGCTGGAGTCCCTGACCCGGCTGGAGGCCCAGTGGAACCAGCAGGCTCCGCCGCCCGCCCCGCCCGCCCCGGCTCCCGCCCCGCAGGCGTACCCGGCCCCTCCGGCACCCGCGTGGGGCGCCCCGCAGCACGGCGCACCCCACGGCGGCCACGGTCACGGCAGCCATGGCCATGGCGGGCACGGCGGGCACGGCCATGGAGGCCACGGCCATCACAACCGGGGCTTCGGCCGGATGCTCTTCTCCTCCTGAGCGACCCGGAGCACCCGTGGAACGACGAATCCCCCGGCCGTCGGGACGGCCGGGGGATTCGGGCGGTGGTGCGCGATACTGGGATTGAACCAGTGACCTCTTCCGTGTCAGGGAAGCGCTCTCCCGCTGAGCTAATCGCGCGGGGTTCCCGGACCGAGGACCGGGGCTGTACTGCCGGTGGTGCTGTGCCGCACCGTGCGGTGCGTGTGCGTGCGCGATACTGGGATTGAACCAGTGACCTCTTCCGTGTCAGGGAAGCGCTCTCCCGCTGAGCTAATCGCGCCGGGCTCCCGGACCGAGGACCGGGTTCGAATCCTCGCGGATTCAGTGGACGATACTGGGATTGAACCAGTGACCTCTTCCGTGTCAGGGAAGCGCTCTCCCGCTGAGCTAATCGTCCTTGGAGGTGGAGACGGGATTTGAACCCGTGTAGACGGCTTTGCAGGCCGTTGCCTCGCCTCTCGGCCACTCCACCCGGAGTGCGGGGGTTCGGGAAAAGATCCCCCACTTCGAGCGGACGACGAGATTCGAACTCGCGACCCTCACCTTGGCAAGGTGATGCTCTACCAACTGAGCCACGTCCGCTTGTCTGTTTCCGTTCCGCTGGCGCGTCCCGGCGACGTGTTGAACTCTAGCGGATTCCTGAGCCAGCACAAAAACGCGTTTCCGCAGCGTGCTGACGTGTGTTCGCCCCGCAGCGGGCGGAGCGCCGTCCGCCGCCGGGCCATCCGCGCCGGTCATAGACTCGGCAGCGTGCATGACCTCGTTCCTCTCGCCCGCTTCGGGCGGCTTGTCGCCACCGGCCTCCGGGATGTCACCAGCGACCCCGAAGCTCTTGACTCGTCCGGCTTCTGGGCTGTCGCCGCCGACTTCGAAGGGGCTCTGACCTGCGCCCGCTTCCAGGACGTCCGTACCGAACCGGTCCCGGCGCCCGTGCCCGGGCGCTGGCGCGGACCCGCCACGGGCGAGTGGACGTCATCGCTGGACCGGGCCGGCTACACCGCGGGCGTCCGGCGCGTCCGGGAGCACATCGCGGCCGGGGAGGTCTATCAGGCCAACCTCTGCCGGGTGCTCTCCGCCCCGCTGCCCGCGGCGGACACCGCCGACATCGACGCGCTGACCGCGCTGCTGGCGCGCGGCAACCCGGCCCCCTACGCGGGAACGATCCGCCTGCCCGCCCACGGGGTGGAGATCGCCACGGCCTCGCCCGAGCTGTATCTGCGGCGTACGGACTCCGTGATCGAGTCGGGTCCGATCAAGGGCACCGGCCGCACCGCCGGGGATCTGCTCGCCAAGGACCACGCCGAGAACGTCATGATCGTGGACCTGGTCCGCAACGACCTGGGCCGGGTCTGCGCCACCGGGACCGTGAGCGTGCCCCGGCTCTGCGCGGTCGAGGCCCACCCGGGCCTGGTCCATCTCGTCTCGACCGTACGGGGCGAACTGGGCCCCAAGGAGGGGTGGCGGCAGCTCCTGGACGCCACCTTCCCGCCCGGCTCGGTCACCGGAGCCCCCAAATCCGCCGCGCTGAAGATCATCGAAGCGCTGGAGACGGCGCCCCGGGGGCCGTACTGCGGGGGCGTCGGCTGGGTGGACGCCGACCGCCGCACGGCGGAGCTGGCCGTCGGCATACGCACCTTCTGGATCGACCGGGCCCCCGGCGCGGGAGCGGTTCTGCGGTTCGGCACCGGCGCCGGGATCACCTGGGGCTCCGACCCCGACCGGGAGTGGGACGAGACCGAGCTGAAGGCGTCCCGGCTGCTCGCGATAGCGTCGGCCCAGGACAGCGGCGCGCACAGCGCGTACGCCGCCGACAGCGCGGGCGGATGACGACAGCGGAGGGATCAGCCAGATGAAGCTTTGGGTCAACGGCGGACTCAGGGACGCGGACGATGCCCGGGTCTCGGTGCTCGACCACGGCCTCACGGTCGGGGACGGCGTCTTCGAGACCCTGAAGACGGTGGACGGCCGGCCCTTCGCGCTCACCCTGCACCTGGAGCGGCTGACCCGCTCGGCGCTGGGCCTCGGGCTGCCGGAGCCCGACCACGACGAGGTCCGCCGCGCCTGCGCCGCCGTGCTGGAGGCCAATCCGCTGCCGCGCGGCCGGCTCCGCGTCACGTGCACCGGCGGACTCTCCCCGCTCGGCTCCGAGCGCGGCACCGCCACACCCACCCTGGTCGTCGCGCACGCCCCGACCCCGGCCCGCCCCGACACCACCGCCGTGGTCACCGTCCCCTGGACGCGCAATGAGCGCGGCGCGGTGACCGGCCTGAAGACCACCTCGTACGCGGAGAACGTGGTCGCGCTCGCCAGGGCGGCGGGACAGGGCGCGTCCGAGGCCCTGATGGCCAACACGGTGGGACGGCTCTGCGAGGGCACCGGCTCCAATGTCTTCGTCGTCGTCGACGGCGAGCTGCACACCCCGCCCGTCTCCTCCGGCTGTCTGGCGGGCATCACCCGTGCCCTGGCCGTGGAGTGGACCGGCGCCCGGGAGACCGATCTGCCCTTCGACGTCCTGGAGCGGGCGGATGAGGTCTTCCTCACCTCCAGCCTGCGCGATGTCCAGGCGGTGCGCCGGGTCGACGGCCGGGAACTGCCGGGCGCTCCGGGCCCGGTGACCGCCAAGGCCATGCGGATCTTCGCCGAGCGAGCCGCCGCCGACCCGGACCCGGTGTCCGCCCGCTCCTGAGCCGCCGCCCCCGCCGGACCCTGCCCCGTGCCCCCTGTCCCCGGCCCCGCTTCCGTGAAATCGCGTGACGTGCGGCCGTCCAGCAGGTACAACACCCCTGATGACCACCACCCTGCGGCCGTCCGGGCCGCTTCAGCGGACGGCGGACGGCGGACGTTCGCGCGGCTACGAGGTCTGTGACAACAGCCGCCCCGTCGGCTCGGTCGAGATCGCCTCACTCCCCTCGGTCGAAGCGGGCTGCGGCACCGTGCGCGGCCTGCGGATCGCGGAGTCCGACCGCCGCAGGGGCCGGGGAACCGTCGCCGCGCTCGCCGCCGAGGAGGTGCTGCGCGGCTGGGGGTGCACCCAGGTCCAGGTGTCCGTACCGCCGGACGCGACCGCCGCGGCACGGCTCACCACCGCGCTCGGCTACACCGAGCGCAGCCGCACCATGGTCAAGCACCTCCCCGAGGCCCCGCCGGCGCTGCCCGACGGGGCCTCGGCGCGCCCCATGACCGCCGACGAGTTCGCGGTGTGGTGGGAGGAGGGCCTCCAGGGCTATGCCCGGAGCTGGGCCGAGCGCGGACTGACCCCCGCCGCGGCACGGGCCAAGGCCGAGGCCGACCGGAGCGCCGGACTGCCAGGGGGGCGGGCCACGCCCGGGGTCCGGCTGGAGGTGCTGGAGTACGCGGGGGAGCCGGCCGGCCATCTCTACCTCGGCCGCCGGGAGCTGCTCCCCGGCGAGCACGCCGCCTATGTGTACGACATCGAGGTGTACGGCGAACGGCGCGGCCGGGGACACGGCCGGGCGCTGATGCTGCACGCGGAGCGGTGTGCGCTGGCGGCCGGGGAGCGCCGGATCGGGCTGCATGTCTTCGCGGGCAATGAGCCGGCGCTCGGGCTCTACGCCTCGCTCGGTTACCGGACGACCGCCGTCCACTCCTTCAAGCACCTGCTGTAGCCGCGGCCCCCGCCCCCGCCCGGGGCCGCCCGCCCGCCGCAATTCCGTTGTTCCCGGAGGGCCTTGGGGCCTACGGTGCTCCAAGAAGGCGAACTTTGGTGCGGTAATCGAACATTCGATGCGTGGAGGCGTTGTGGTGGCACGGAACGGCTGGGATCTGATCGTGGTGGGCGCCGGGTCCTCGGGAGCGGTGCTCGCCGCCCGCTCGGCCGCGCGGGGCAAGCGGGTGCTGCTCCTCGAAGCGGGCCCGGACTACCGGTCCGCGCGGATGCCCGAGGTGTGGCGCTCGCCGAATCCGATGCGCGCCCTGCTCGACCCGGCCGCCGCCGGGGAGCTGATCTGGCCCGGCCTGCTCGCCACCCGCACCGAGCGGCAGGCCCCGGCGCCGTTCTGGCGGGGCCGGGGAGCGGGCGGCAGCTCCGCCGTCAACGGCCAGATAGCCATCCGGCCGCCGATGGCGGACTTCGAGGAGTGGGCGCGCGCCGGCTGCACGGGCTGGTCGCCCGAGGACGTACTGCCCTACTTCGCGAAGCTGGAGGACGACGAGGAGTACGGCGACACCCCCCACCACGGGCGCGGGGGTCCCATCCCCGTCCACCGCACACCCCGCGAGCGGTGGGGCGCGGTGGACACCGCCCTGGACCGCGCGGCCCACCGCGCCGGGCACGGCCGGGCCCCCGATGTGAACGCCCCCGGGGCGACGGGCGTCTCGCCCTACCCGGTCAACTCGCGCGCGGGCCGCCGGGTGTCGGTCAACGACGCCTATCTGGAACCGGCGCGGGAGCTGCCGGGGCTCACCGTCCGGGGCGGGGCGCTGGTCGACCGGGTGCTGATCTCCGGCGGCCGGGCCACCGGCGTCCAGGCGCTGGTGGACGGCGGCCTCGTGAGGGAGTACGCGGATCTCGTGGTCCTGAGCGCCGGAGCCGTCCACACCCCGGCGGTCCTCCAGCGCTCCGGCGTCGGCCCGGCCGGGGTGCTGCGGCGGCTGGGGATCGAGGTGCTGGCCGATCTGCCGGTCGGCCGGGGGCTCCAGGACCATCCGGTGGTGTTCGTCGGGATTCCGCTGACCGGGGAGTCGGCGGTCCGGACACCCGACGACCGGCACACCAATGTCTGTGTCCGCTACACCAGCTCCGGCCCGGACGCCCGGGAGAACGACATGATGATCACCGCCGGGAACCAGAACGTGCTGGCGATGGAGGTCGCCGAACTCCACTTCGGCGCGGGCGCCTTCGGGGTCTGGGTCAACCAGGTCCACTCCCGGGGGACCGTGGAGCTGGTCTCCGCCGACCCGGAGGCCCACCCGGAGGTGCACGAGCGGATGCTCTCCGACGCGCGGGACCTCGCCCGGCTCCGCACCGGGGTCAGGGAGGTGCTGGAGCTGGCCCGGGGCCCGGAGGTCGCGGCCATCGCCGCCGGGGCGCCCGACCGGCTCAACGCCGCCCTGCTCGCCGCCGTCGACGACGACGCCCTGCTGGACCGCCATCTGCTCGCCACCGCGTCCGACGCGCAGCACGCCACCAGCACCTGCCGGATGGGTGACCCCTCGGACCCCGGCACCGTGGTCGGCCCCGACTGCCGGGTGCTCGGGATCGAGGGGCTCCGGGTCGTCGACGCCTCGGTCTTCCCGGCCGTGCCGAGGGCCAACACCCATCTGGCGGCCGTGATGGCGGGCGAGCTGATGGCCGACCGGCTGGACTGAGAAGGCGCTAGAGCAACTGCTCGCGCAGCTCGCTCGCGGCGTCGTTGAGCAGGGTGAGCACCGCGCCGTGCATGGTCTCCGGGGCGATCCGCTCGACCGTGCAGCCCACGTGCAGGGCCGCGACCACCCGCCCGTCGCGCCGCCGCAGCGGCACGGCGATCGAGTGGGAGCCCATCTCCACATCGTGGGCGACATAGCTGAAGCCGTCCTCGCGGATGCGCGCGAGGACGGCCTCGGGCGGCAGGGGGGCGGCGGTGCGCTCGCCGGGGGCCGGGTGCGCGAGGAGGACCTTGCCGAGGGACGAGATGGCGGCGGGGGTGCGGTAGCCGATGTCGCTGCCCACCGCGATCAGCCGGTGGGGTACGGCACGGGCGACGATCAGCGCGTCCGCGCCGTCGAGCACCGCCACCGAGCAGGCCTCGCCCAGCTTGCCGGAGATCCGGTCGCAGACGGGCTGGAGCACGGCGGCGACGGGGCTGGAGTTCAGATAGCCGGCGGCGAGCCGCAGCACCCGCGGGGTCAGCTCGTAGGAGCGGCCGTCGGCCGCCAGATATCCGAGGTGCTCCAGGGTGAGGACGGCCCGGCGCACGGTGGCCCGGGAGAGGCCCAGCTCGCGGGCGAGCTCGGCCTGGGTGAAGCGGGGGCGGCCGGCGCCGAAGGCGGAGAGCACGGTGAGCCCTCGGGCCAGGGCCTCGGAGAAGTCGGCCGCGCCGGCCCCGCCGGGCAGCCGCCGCTGCCGCCGCGCCTCACTGTCCCCGTCCGCCAGCCGCCCCATCCCGCCACCCCGTCGACTCGCCCCGCCTGTTGCGCGAAGGTATCCAGCGCACAGGTGTGCGTCAATCGAACCGCTCGCGCCCGCGAGGCCCGGGGCCGCGCGTCGGCCCGGGCGGCCCCACTCTCACCGGTCCGGCTCCGCCGGTGTTCGAGGCGCACCTTCCGGCGCCGCCGGTGCTTGAGGCGCGGGGGTCCGGGGGCGGCCCCGACGGTGGCCCGCGGGGTGCGGGTTGCCCGTGGCGCGGGGTCGGTTCTCAAGCTCCCCCGGAGCTGCCTCTGGGAGGTGCTCCCGGACGGGCTGGGAGTGCCCGGTGCGGGTTGCCCGTGGCGCGGGGTCCGTCCTCAAGTTCCCCCGGAGCTGCCTCTGGGAGGTGCCCCCAGGCCGGCTGGAAGTGTCCGGTGGCCTTCCCTGTGGCACGGATGCCGTCCTCGGGCGTTGGCCCGAGGTCAGCTCGGCAGCAGGCTGTCCGCGATCGCCTCGATCCGGGCCCGCAGGCCCTCCTGGCTCACCCCGCCGTCCAGGCGCTCCCCACCGATCACATACGTGGGCGTCCCCGTCACCCCGAGCGCCTTCCCCTCCGCCTGGTCGGCGTCGACCAGCAGCAGATGCCGCCCGTCGATCAGCGCGGTGTCGAACTCCTCAGCGTCCAGCCCCAGTTCCCCCGCCGTCTCCAGCAGCACCGGCTCCCCCCGCTCCCGCAGCTCGTCCACCCGGGCGAGCAGTGCCTCGTAGTACTCCCGGCCCTTCCCCTGGTCCACCGCCTCCTCGGCGGCCTGCGCGGCGGCGTAGGAGTGCTTGTTCTTCTCCAGCGGGAAGTGCCGCAGCCGTACCTCCATCCGGTCGCCGTAGCGCTCGCGCAGCACGCGGACATCGTCGAGGGCGGTGAGGCAGTCGGGGCACGAGAGGTCGCACCAGACGTCGAGGACGACGGCGCGGTCGGTGGGGGAGTCGCTCATGGAACCAGTCTCCCAGCCCGCCGCACCCCCGCCCAACCGGCCCGGGACCCCCTCCCCGGACAGGACCTGAGGATGATCCTTTCCCCGAGATATCCCTGAGGTGATACGGGGCCGTGGCCCGCACCCCGCGGCTCGGTGCAGGATGGAAGGGACGTAACCGCACATGCCCGCCACAGCCTGGAGGACCGGATGATTGCCGAGACCATAGGTGCAGCGGTGTCGGCGGCCGGTTTGGGCATCGCCGGGATCACGGCGTACCGCCGGCGCTTCCTCACCGCCGCCCGGATCGCCGCCTACGCCCTCGTCCCCCTGGGCCTGGTGCTCACCGGCGCCGTGGAGTGGGCCGTGAACACCGCCTTCAGCCCCACGGCCTGGATCGGCTTCGGTCTGCTGGGCGGCGCCTGGGCGCTCTTCATGACCACCCGCGCGGTGGAACGGCGCTCGGGTACCAGCCGCAAGGAGCGCAGGGCCGCCGCCAAGGCCGCCCGGCGCGATCCGGTCGCCCCCGCCGCCTCCAAGCCCTCGCTCGGCCGGGGCGGTGCCCCCGCCGCCAAGCCCGCCTCCTCCGGCGCCGGTGACGACTTCAGTGATATCGAGGCGATCCTCAAGAAGCACGGCATCTGAGCCGCGGGCGCCCGGGAGGTCCCGGGGCGGAACACGACAGTGTGATGAACTCCCCTCGCCGCGGCGCGTGTTGCCGGTTCACCGGGGCGCGGGCTGCGTCATCATCGCCCCGAGATGCTCGATACCTCCAGCGGCGACGCCCCCGCACCCACGAATGAGCCGGACGAGCCGCGAGGCTGTCTCTTCGCGCTCTCCCAGCCACCCTTGATGATCTTCCTTACGGTGATCGGAGTGCTGCTCCTCATGGCGGCCGTCCACGATCTCTTCCTCCTGTGAGGCGCCGGCGGTTCTCAGCCGGCCGCTTCCCTCCGGCGCGCCCGGTACGCGGCCACATGCAGCCGGTTCCCGCAGGTGCGGCTGGAGCAGTAGCGGCGCGAGCGATTGCGCGAGAGATCGACGAAGGCGCGCCCGCAGTCCGGTGCCTCGCAGCGCCGCAGCCGCTCCTGCTCGCCCGCGACGACGATGAACGCCAGCGCCATCCCGCCGTCCGCCGCGAGATGGTCGGCGACCGAGGCGCCCGGCGCGAAGTAGTGCACATGCCAGTCGTAGCCGTCGTGGTCGGTCAGCTGGGGGGTGGTGCCCGCCGACGCCACCAGTTCGTTGAGCAGTTCCGCCGCCACCGCGCTGTCGGCCGCCGCGAACACCTCCGCGAACCGGGACCTGACCTCCCGTACCGCTTTCAGATCCCGCTGGCTCAACTCACCCACATCGCTGATGTTGTGCCGGGATACGAATTCGGCCAGCGCGGAGAGATCCGTCAACCCATCGGCCTGATCGTCGTCCGGTGCGGTGTTCACCAGATCGATGACCGCCTCAAGGGCATATCTGGTGTCGTGGGGGATCAGCACGATTCGCTCCCTGGCCTGCTTGCGGGCCGGTGCCCGCCGAATTGCGCTGACTCTAGCGGCTCGTGCCTATGCGTATCGGCGCCGTCACCGCGCTGGAATGCGCGATGACGGCGCCGAAGGGTCCGCCCTATGTGGTTGTCCGCCTCAAGGGGCTGTTCGCCGGATGAGGCTGTCCGCGCGGCGCCGTCTCCCCGAGTAGGACGGCGCCGTGCAGCTCTCGGCCTGGCTCAGCTCTCGGCCAGGATGTGCGAGAGCTCCGTGTCGAGATCGAAGTGACGATGCTCGGTGCCCGGTGGCACCGCGGCGTCGGTCCGCTTGAGGAACGACTCCAGGGCCCGCGCCGGGGCCTCAAGCAGGGCTTCGCCCTCCGGGGAGCTCAGCGCGATGCAGACGACTCCCTGGCCATGGCTGCGTGATGGCCAGACGCGGACGTCGCCCGTGCCTGTGGGCCGGTGCAGGCCCTCCGCGAGAAGGTCGCGGGCGAAGACCCATTCGACCGTCTCCTCGGCTCCGGTGTGGAAGGTGGCGTGCACGGCATAGGGATCGGCCGTGTCATACCGCAGGCCCGCGGGTACAGGCAGTGAAGACTCGCTCGATACAACGAGGCGCAGGTGCAGCTCGCAGCTGACCGTGGTGTTCATAAGCGCCAGGGCCTTTCGCTCAGTGTGCGCTCGGGGATTCGCACGTCGGCGAAATCGACATGCCACCTACGGTGCCGTTGTAAACCCCTCTGAGGGATTTGGGTGTCTTTAGGTACCCCTAACGGCGGAGTGATTGTTCGTCCGCAGGGACCATTCCGGTGACTGCGGAACGTCGGGTAGATTTGCTGGTATGAACACGGGGAGTAACGGCACGGAGGTCGCGGTGGCGGCTGATGACATCAAGCCGGGGCCGGGCGAACGGGCCGGGCAGCCGAAGTCGGCCGACAGTGGACTTGTGGACGGTGAGAAACCGCTCGGTTCCCGTGCGCCGGCCTTCGTCAAGGCGCGCCGGACCCTGCATCTGAGCTGGCAGGTCGGTGTCTTCGTGGTCGGCCTCGCGGTCGTCTCCGCGGGGGTGGCCATGCTGGTGCTGCCGGGGCCCGGCTGGGTGGTGATCTTCGCCGGTATGGCGATCTGGGCGACCGAGTTCGTCTGGGCCCAGCTGGTGCTGCGCTGGACCAAGCGCAAGGTGAGCGAGGCGGCACAGCGGGCGCTCGACCCGAGGGTGCGGCGGCGGAACATCATCCTCACCAGCGTCGGCGGGGTGATCTGCGCGGCCCTGGCCGCGGTCTACCTCTGGAAGTTCGGCATCGCCCTGCCGTGGAAGATCGATTCCTAGCCCGAAAAGGGTCCGGGGCACCCGCTGACATGGGGTAATGTTGGCGCTGCGCCCGGGCGATTAGCTCAGCGGGAGAGCGCTTCGTTCACACCGAAGAGGTCACTGGTTCGATCCCAGTATCGCCCACATGTTCGAGGGTGGAGCAGTTCGCGAAAGCGACCGGCTCCACCCTCGTTTCGTCCACCGTCGCACGCAGGGCCCCGGGAGCACCGTCCCCGGGGCCCTGCGTGTGTCCGCCCGGCCCGCCCGGCCCGCCCGGGGTGCCGGGGCGGGCCCCGGCCCGGCCCGCTGTCTGTCAGCGCAGCCGGCCCAGGCCCTCCCGCACCCTGCGCGCGTCCCGCAGCCGCTGCTCGTAGGTCGCGCCGACCGCCAGCAGCAGCGCCCCGGCGAGCGCGGGCGGCAGCCAGCGGGGCAGCGCGTCGACGACCTGGACCACATACGGCGCCAGCTCGTGCAGCGCCACCAGCGCCAGCACCACCGCACCCGTCAGCAGCGGGGCCTGGAGCCGCCGCCGGGCGCCGACGAGCGTCACCGCCAGCGCGGCGAGCCCCAGCAGCAGCGGGCGCACCCAGTGGGAGTCCCCCCAGACCAGCAGCAGGCTCGGCACCATCGTGACGCCGAGACCGGGCCCGTACGCCGTCCACGACGACGCCCGCGGGTCCCGGCGGCGCCGCAGAGCGCCCAGCGCCAGCGCCGGGATGGTCACGGGCAGTGAGTACGCCTCTGGGACCGCCACCCCCGAGACCGCCAGCCGCGCCCAGGCGGCCAGGACGAACAGCACCCCGGCGACCGGGGCGGCGACCCGGCGCCGCTCGGGCCGCACCGCCGTGCCTGCGGCGATCACCCCGCCCAGCGAGAGCACCAGGGCGAGCACCGGGAGCCGGCCATGGGCGAGGACCACCGCGAGCAGGCCCGCCGAGGCACCGGCCCACTCCAGGGGGAGGCCGACGGGGTGGCGGGCGGCCCGGGCGCCGAGCACCGCCGTCACCGCCGGTACCGCGAGCAGCAGCAGCCCGGCGTGGTGCGGTGCGAGATCCGCCGCGCGGGCACCCGCCAGGAGCAGGGCGGCCGCGGCCGCGACGGCGGTGCAGCCGAGCACGGCCCGTACGGCGTTCCCGGCGCGCGAGACCACCGAGGCGCCCGCCGACACCGCCAGCAGGGCGCCCAGCACCGCGAAGGTCGCCGGGCGGCTCGCGAGCGCCAGGGCCGTCACACTCGCGGCCCCCGCCAGACCACAGCCCAGCGCGACCGCGACGGCCTCCCGGGAGGCCGCCCGGACCGCGGTGACCGCGAGGACGCCGACCGTCAGCGGCAGGTGGTACGCCACCGTGGCGGCATGCCCCGCGTCGAACGCGGCCGGCACCGCGAACAGCCCGCCCCACGCCACCACCGCTCCCGCGCCGCGGACCCTCGCCGGAACAGCGGGCCACGGCCCCGGGCGCCGGCCGAGTGCCAGCGGCACCGCCGCCACCAGCAGCACCACCAACGGGACCGCCGCCGGATACACCGCGGGCAGTCCGGCGCCCAGCGCCTCACGCGCACCCGGTGCCGCGCCGGACCAGACCGCGGGCGGGGCCACCAGGGGACCCGTCAGAGCGAGCGCCACCAGGGGCAGCGCCCAGAGCAGGGCCAGCGCGTGGACCGCCGCGGCCGCGCCGGCCAGCCCCGGCACCACCCCGCGCGGTGCCGCCGCCCGCACCCGGGGCAGCGACACGGCGCCCAGGAGCGCCACCGCGCCCAGCAGATACCCCGGCACCGCCCAGCCGGCCGGGACCACCGTCCGGACCGGTCCGCCGGCCGCCGTCACCAGCGCGAGCCCGGCGGCCACCGACAGCGCCACCGCGAGGGCGGGCGGCCGGCGGGCCGCGAACAGCGCCACCGCCGCCGCCGTCACGAGCAGCGCGGCGGGGGCCGCCGCCGCGCCGGGGGAGTGCGCGGACAGCGACTGGAACGCGCCGATGAGCAGCGCCGGACCCCCCGTCACCGCCAGACCGGCCGCCGCGCACCGGCGTATCAGCGGGCTTGTCGCCCGCACCACGAGCACCGCGTCGAACGCGGCCGTCCCCAGCAGCGCCCACTCCGGCGGCAGTGTCACCTCGGGCGACACCGACCACAGCACCAGCGGCAGTTGCGCCGCGGCCACCGAGGCGATCAGCGGCGGGCGCAGCCGCCCGGCCGCGAGCCCGTACGCCGCCCAGAGCGCGGCCAGCACCGCCGCCGCCCCCGCCGTGTACGCCAGGGGGTCCGTTCCGGCCAGGGCGACCCGGCGCAGGGCGTACGCGTCCAGCACCGTCAGCGCCAGGGCGAGCCCGGCCACCGCCTCCGCCGTGGACCGCAGCCGCCGCCTCAGGAGCACGGCCGGCGCCAGCCCCGCCGCGAGGGTCACGGTCCCCAGGACGGCGGCCCGTCCGCCGATCCCCAGATGCCCCCAGCCGACCGCGGTGAAGGCGACGGCGGCGATGGTCAGCAGCAGCCCGCCGAGGATGAGCAGCACATTCTGCGCCCCGGGACCGGAGGTCTCGGCGGGGCGGGTGGTGGCCCGGGCCCCGGCGTCGGCCGCTGGCGGGCGCGCTTGGGTGAGCAGCCGGGCCCGGCGGGTCAGCAGCAGGGCCCTGCGGGCGTCGAGCCGCACCAGCTCATGGTCGAGCAGGGCCAGTTCCTCGGCCGGCGGGAGGGAGGGCGGAGGGTTTGTCATGGCCGGATTGTGGTCCCCGGGAGGCGCCGGGGGGATGGGCGCGGATACTCAGACCGCGTGTGAGTAGGCGCCGTGCGCCCGGCCGGGCGCAGACTTGGGCCATGAACCGGTCCCACTACCGCTTCCGCTCGGTCTGGGAGCTGACCGCGCCCCCCGGCGCCGTGTTCACCGCCCTCGCCCGGGCGGAGGAGTACCCGCTCTGGTGGCCCCAGATCCGTGAGGCGACGCGGCTCGGCCCGGACCGGGGCACGGTGCGTGTCCGCTCCTTCCTCCCGTACGAACTCCGGGTCACCGTCGGCACGCTGCGCCACGACCCGGCGGCCCGGGTGCTGGAGGCCCGCCTCACCGGGGACATGGAGGGCTGGGCGCGCTGGACGCTGACGCCGCACCACGCCGGCACCCGTGCGGTGTACGAGCAGGAGGTGGAGGTCCGCAGGCCGCTGCTGCGGAGGCTGGGGCCGCTCTGCAGGCCGGTGTTCCGCGCGAACCACGCGGTGATGATGAGGGCGGGGAGGAGGGGGCTCGAGGCGTGGGTGGGGGGATTTGGAGCGGGGGGTGGGGGGACTGTATGGTTCAGTGCGTTCCCGGGCGATTAGCTCAGTGGGAGAGCGCTTCGTTCACACCGAAGAGGTCACTGGTTCGAACCCAGTATCGCCCACCGGGAAAGGCCGGTCCGTCTGCTCGACGGACCGGCCTTCACGTTTCCCGCCCACGGGCGGCCGTCCCGACCTCGATCCCCCGGAGCCACCTCCACGAGGTGCCCCCTCGGACGGGCTGGGCTGCTCGGTCTCGACGGGGACCCTGGCTACCGCAGCCCGCCGGCGTTCGAGCACACCCTGCCCCGCCTCGGGGCCGAGGCACGAAATCCGGCTTCGCCGGCGTTTGAGAGCGGGGGTTCGGGGGCCGGCCCCCGACCGTGGCCCGCAGCGTGCGGGGTCCTGCGGCACAGGGTCCGTCCTCAAACGCCGGACGGGCTGGGTTTGCTCGGGTTACCTGTGGTGCGGGGTCTGTCCTCAAGCGCCGGACGGGCTGGGTTTGCTCGGGATACCTGTGGTGCGGGGTCCGTCCTCAAACGCCGGACGGGCTGGAGTCGCTCGGGTTATCCGTGGCACAGGGGCCGTCCTCAAGCGCCGGACGGGCTGGGTTTGCTCGGGTTGCGCGTTGAGCGGGGGTCGTCCTCAATCTCCCCCTGAGCTGACTCCGGGAGGTGCCCCCGGACGGTTCGGGATTGCCCGGGTTACCCGTGGGGCGGGTGAGGCGGGGTCAGACGCCCGAGGGGCTGAGGGTGGTGGGGCGGAGGGGCCAGGAGGGGTCCACCGGTTCCGGCGTGCCGCCACGGGTGAACCAGGCCTGGAGCCCCCGCGCCTGCGCGGCATGCCACTCCTGCTGGAGCGAGTGCAGCTCCGGCGGCGTGAGCCGGTCCATCCTCGCCGCGAACCTCCTCCCCACCGCCCGCGTCACCTCCAGCGCCCCCAGCGCGTCCGCCGCCGCGTCATGCGCCCCCTCCAGCACCACCTCGTACTGCGCGCACAGATCCGCGAGCGTGCGGCGGCCCTTCCGGTAGCGGTCCAGCTGCCGGTCCAGCACCTTCGGGTCCAGCACGCACAGCGGCGTGTGCTGGAGCACCCGGCCCAGCGAGGAGGCGCGGTGCCGCCGCAGCTCCCGGTCGAGGACCGTCAGATCGAACGGCGCGTTCATCACCACGAGCGGACGCGACGCCGCGCACTGCTCCGCCAGCACCCGCCCGATCTCCTCCATCACCGGCGCCGGCCAGCGCCCGTTGCGCCGCAGATGGTCCTCGGTCAGCCCGTGCACCTCCGTCGAGGCGCGCGGCACCGGAATGCCCGGATTGACCAGCCAGCGGGTGGTGCGCGGCCGTCCGCCCGCGGAGTCCTGCACCACGATCGCCGCCGCCACGATCCGGTCCTCCTCGACATCGACCCCCGTCGTCTCGGTGTCGAAAGCGGCCAGCGGCCCGTCGTACCAGAGCGTCATCCCCGAACTCCCGTCCCCTGCCTGCCGGATGGCGTGATCCCTCGCCGAAGCGGTGATACCCGTGCCGTTTGCGCCGTACGCGGGGCGGTGACAACACAGATGACAGGTACCGCATCCGATGTCCCGTGCGGCGCCCGGCCCGGCCGGGCGCCCGGGAGCCGGCGCCGGCCGGAGCGGGAGGGAGCCCCTGATGCAGCCGCCCCATGACGACCTCTCCCGCGCGGCCCCGCCGGCCCCCGGCGCCCGGCACCCCGACCCGGCCGGTGTCGACCCCGTCGTCCTCTCGGCCCTGCTGGACCGGCACGGCTGGCGGCGGCGGGGCGGTACCGCCGGGCGGTGCGCCCGGTGGATGCCGCCCGGCCGGGCGCCGGGCGCCGGCAGCCTGCTCGTACCGGAGAGCCGCTCCTTCCCGGGCTCCGAGGACCTCCTCGGCGCGGCGCTCACCGCGCTGGCCCGCAGCGCGGTCCCCTCCGCGCGGGAGGTGCTCCTCGGTCTGACCGTCCCCAGCGACGAGATCCGCTGGCGGCGCGAGGTGCCGCAGCGGCCGGTGCCCGGCGCTGCCTGGGCCGTGGAGGAGCAGCTGCGCTCGGCGGCCCGGCAGCTGCTGATGGCGGGGGCGCTCGCGGCGCGCGGCCGGGCGGGCTACCACGGCGCGCGCCACCGGCGGCAGGCACAGGCATCGCTCGAAGGGGTGCTGGTCTCGCCCGCGCGCGGCGGGCGCACCCTCACCGCGTTCGTTCCGGCCGCGACCGCGCGCCCGGTCACGCTCCGGCTGCACCAGGCGCTGCGGGCGACCCGCGAGGCCCTCGACCAGCTGACCGCGACCGGCAGGATGGACGGCTTCGACGCGGCCGTGGCCCGGGGGGTGAGCCGGGAGCTGACCGAGGCGGTGATCGCGCTGATGCGCGGCTCGGAGGGGGTGCGCGCCGAGGTGGAGTGGGCCTCCGGCGCCGGCGCACCCGAGGGCTGCGCCGACGGCGGGGGCCCGCTGGCGTTCTCGCCGGCCGACCTGCCCGCGCTGCGCGAGGCGGGCGCCCGCTTTCTGCGGGAGGAGCCGTCGATGCCGGTCCGGATCACCGGTGAGGTGGTGCGGATGCGCCGCTCCGGTCCCGGTGGCGCGGGGACGGTGCGGCTGAGGGTGCTGGCCGGCGCGGAGGTGCCGTACGTCCGGGCGGCGCTGGAGCCGGAGGCGTACGCCACCGCCGGGCGGGCGCATCTGGCCGGGCTGCCGGTGCGGATGGCCGGCCGGCTGGAGAGCCGGGGCGGCTTCCGCCGGCTGACCGACGCCTCCGGGGTGGAGCACCTCCCCGCGGACACGGCCCCCGGCTGAGGGAGAGCCGGGTCCGGTTCCCCGTCACCGGCCGGGCAACCCTTTCGCGGAGGGGGCTCCGGGCTCGGTACGATTCAGGGGCGCCCGGTGCCCACCGGCGCGCACCCCCTCAGTCAGGAGAGACCGGTGTCAGACGTCCGTGTGATCATCCAACGCGATTCCGAGCGGGAAGAGCGCGTGGTGGCCACGGGCACGACGGCCGCCGAACTCTTCACCGGGGAGCGCACCGTCGTCGCCGCCCGGGTCGCGGGCGAGCTGAAGGACCTGGCGTACCCGGTCCGTGACGGCGAGGAGATCGAGCCCGTCGAGATCTCCTCCGAGGACGGCCTCAACATCCTCCGCCACTCCGCCGCGCACGTCATGGCGCAGGCGGTCCAGGAGCTGTTCCCCGAGGC
The DNA here is from genome assembly GCF_053594535.1 of Streptomyces sp. NPDC001889. NCBI lineage: Bacteria > Bacillati > Actinomycetota > Actinomycetes > Kitasatosporales > Streptomycetaceae > Streptomyces > Streptomyces sp. NPDC001889. Next base: position 28,099 of record NZ_JBSFER010000004.1, on the reverse strand, counting down.
GAAGCTCGGCATCGGCCCGCCGGTCAGGGACGGCTTCTACTACGACTTCGATGTCGCGCGGCCCTTCACCCCCGAGGACCTGAAGGCCGTCGAGAAGAAGATGCAGGAGATCCAGAAGCGCGGCCAGCGGTTCTCCCGCCGGGTGGTCAGCGACGAGGAGGCCCGCGCCGAGCTGGCCGACGAGCCGTACAAGCTGGAACTGATCGGGATCAAGGGCTCCGCCTCCAGCGACGACGGCGCGGACGTCGAGGTCGGCGCCGGTGAGCTGACGATCTACGACAACCTGGACGCCAGGACCGGCGAGCTGTGCTGGAAGGACCTCTGCCGGGGCCCGCACCTGCCGACCACCCGGAACATCCCGGCGTTCAAGCTGATGCGCAACGCCGCCGCGTACTGGCGCGGCAGCGAGAAGAACCCGATGCTCCAGCGGATCTACGGCACCGCCTGGCCCTCCAAGGAGGAGCTGAAGGCGCATCTGGAGTTCCTCGCCGAGGCCGAGAAGCGCGACCACCGCAAGCTCGGCAACGAGCTGGACCTGTTCTCCATCCCGGACGAGGTCGGCTCCGGCCTGGCCGTCTTCCACCCGCGCGGCGGCATCATCCGCCGGGTCATGGAGGACTACTCCCGCAAGCGGCACGAGGAGGAGGGGTACGAGTTCGTCTACTCCCCGCACGCCACCAAGGGCGCCCTCTTCGAGAAGAGCGGCCACCTGGACTGGTACGCGGACGGCATGTACCCCCCCATGCAGCTCGACGGTGGTACGGACTACTACCTCAAGCCCATGAACTGCCCGATGCACAACCTGATCTTCGACGCCCGGGGCCGCTCCTACCGTGAGCTGCCGCTGCGGATGTTCGAGTTCGGCACGGTCTACCGGTACGAGAAGTCCGGCGTCGTGCACGGTCTGACCCGGGCCCGCGGCTTCACCCAGGACGACGCGCACATCTACTGCACCCGCGAGCAGATGGCCGAGGAGCTGGACCGCACCCTCACCTTCGTCCTCAACCTCCTCCGCGACTACGGTCTGACCGACTTCTATCTGGAGCTGTCCACCAAGGACCCCGAGAAGTACGTCGGCTCGGACGAGGCCTGGGAGGAGGCCACCGAGGTGCTGCGCCAGGTGGCCGAGAAGCAGGGGCTCCCGCTGACCCCCGACCCGGGCGGCGCGGCCTTCTACGGCCCGAAGATCTCGGTGCAGGCGCGGGACGCGATCGGCCGGACCTGGCAGATGTCCACCGTCCAGCTCGACTTCAACCTGCCCGAGCGCTTCAACCTCGAATACACCGCGCCGGACGGCTCGCGCCAGCGGCCCGTCATGATCCACCGCGCGCTCTTCGGCTCGATCGAGCGGTTCTTCGCCGTGCTCCTGGAGCACTACGCGGGCGCGATGCCGCCGTGGCTGGCTCCGGTGCAGGCCGTCGGCATCCCGATCGGCGACGCGCACGTCGACTACCTCCAGGAGTTCGCGGCCGAGGCGCGGAAGCAGGGCCTGCGGGTGGAGGTCGACGCCTCCTCCGACCGGATGCAGAAGAAGATCCGCAACCACCAGAAGCTGAAGGTCCCCTTCATGATCATCGTCGGTGACGAGGACATGAACGCGGGCACGGTCTCCTTCCGCTACCGCGACGGCTCGCAGGAGAACGGCGTGCCGCGCGACGCGGCCCTGGCCAAGCTGGCCCAGGTGGTCCAGGACCGCGTCCAGGTCTGAGACCGCCTCCGGCGCCACCCCGGGTCCGGGACCGCGCAGGGCCCGCGTCCGGGTCCGGGATAGCGTCCGGGCCCGGGGCGGCCGGGTTCCGGGACCGGCTCCCGGACCGTGTCCGCCCGTCCCGGCCCCGGTGGCGGCAGTGCTCAGACGGCTCCCGGGGAACCCCCCGGGGGCCGTCGGTCCTCGTCCAGGGTGAAGGTCTGGATCAGCCACGAGGAGAACGATCCCGTGACCGCCCCCAGCAGCGCCATCCCCCCGGCCATCATCCCCGTCGCCACCACCCGCCCCAGCGGGGTCACCGGTGTGATGTCGCCGTACCCGACCGTGGTGAGCGTCGAGCACGCCCACCACACGGAGTCCCCGAAGGTCACGATCGACGCCCCGGGCGCGCCGCGCTCCGCCGAGTAGACGGCGAGCGCGCCCGCGAAGCCCAGCAGCACCGCCGAGAGCCCCGCGTAGGCGATCACCCGCGCGTACAGGGACAGCCGCGCGTGTGCGCGGCGGTGCCGGACCGTCTCGTAGATCTGTACGATCCGCAGCGGGCGCAGCAGCGGCAGCAGCACCACGACCGCGTCCATGAGATGCCGGCGGAGATAGGCCGGGCCCTCCCCGCTGAGCCGCCAGCGCACCGCGTAGTCCACGGCGAAGAGCGCCCACACCGCGTAGGTCACCGTCAGCAGCGCGTCCTGCCACCCCCCGGGCAGACCGTGGGCCAGCACCCGTACCGCGTAGCAGGCGAGATAGAGCGCCGACGCGGCGAACAGCGGAATCTCCATGCGTCGGCGCCAGGCCCACAGCCTGCTCTCATCGTCCATCCGTCCAGCATCGCCGGGCCCGGCGGACCCCGCCCCCGGCGACACGCTCCGCAGGGGCGACGCCATATGCTGCACAGCATGACGAGTGACCCGGAGCAGCAGATGGGAGTGGGGACGCCCGACGCGTTTCAGCGCCTCTGGACGCCTCACCGGATGGCCTACATCCAAGGGGAGAACAAGCCGAGCGGGCCCGAGGCCGGTGACGGCTGCCCCTTCTGCTCCATCCCGGCCAAGTCCGACGAGGACGGGCTGGTGATCGCGCGCGGTTCGTCCGTCTACGCGGTGCTCAACCTCTATCCGTACAACGGCGGGCACCTGATGGTGGTCCCCTTCCGGCATGTCGCCGACTACACCGAGCTGAACGGCGCGGAGACCGCCGAGCTGGCGGACTTCACCAAGCGGGCGATGACCGCGCTGCGGACGGCGTCAGGGGCACACGGCTTCAATATCGGGATGAACCAGGGCATCTCCGCAGGTGCGGGGATCGCGGCCCATCTGCACCAGCACATCGTTCCGCGCTGGGGCGGGGACACCAACTTCATGCCGGTCGTCGGGCACACGAAGGTGCTGCCGCAGCTTCTCGCGGACACCAGGGCGATGCTGGCGGGCTCCTGGCCCACGGACTGAGCCGTCCCGTACGGAGAGCGCCCCCCGGCGACGGCCGGGGGGCGCTCTCCGTGCCGCGATCGCGGCGGCGGCTCAGGCGTCGTACAGATCCGCCTTCTTCGGCGCCGCGTCCTGCACCCCGCCGCTGACGGCCATCGACCGGCCGGCGAAGCGCGCGGTGTCCACGCCGTTCTCGTCCAGCACCCGCAGCGCGGCGGCGTGCGCCACCCGCAGGACGGGCGTGGCCGCGCGCATCGCGTCGTCGGCCATGAACCGGTGCCGCCAGGGCTTGTCCGCCCAGGGGTGCCGCAGCCCGAACGGCTCCGGCAGCACCAGCTTGCCGCCGAGGAACTCCAGCAGCGGCGGATACCAGGTCAGCGGCGCCCGCACCATCAGCCGCACCACCTCCCGCGCCTCCACCAGGGGCAGGGTGCGGGTCCGCGTCTCCCAGAAGCGCAGGGTCTTGCTCACCGTGACGGTCTTCGGCGAGGACTTGGTGGTGAAGAAGCCGTGCACCGGGCCGAGTGCGTGCCCGGTGACCTCCACGCGGAGGGTCTCGTGCAGCACCGTCACGGTGATCATCATCGTGATCACCAGCTGTCCGTCCCAGAGGGTGAACTGCACGCCCAGATAGTGGCGGTTGCCGCTGCCGAACTGCTGATGGTTGCAGATGCGCTGTATCTCATGGCCCTTGACCTGGAAGGACTCCACATCCGCGCCCTCCGGCCGGGAGACCGAGCCCGCGTTCTCGCCGACCGGCGAGACGATCCAGTGCTTGACCGAGGGAGCCGGGAAGCCGCCGGAGTTCAGCGGGCCGCGCTCCAGCAGCTTCAGCTTGTCGTGGATCGCCCGTATGACATCCCAGCTCCGGAACTGGTTGATCTCCTTGCCCGGCTCCTTGGAGACCAGTTCCTCGGCCATCTGCCAGCTTCCCCAGCGGGTGCCCATGCCCAGTATTCCCTTGGGGCCGGCGTAGAAAGCCGAGTTGGCGTGCTGCTCGGCGGTGAGCTTCTCCAGGCTCTGCCGCAACTGCTCCCGCGCCGAGTCCTGCGGGCCGCCGGGGACCGTGTCGGGGATCTTGGCGCCGATGCCGCCGCCCGAGAGCAGCCCGTCCCAGCGGTCCCGCAGATCCTTCGCCGTGGACTCGCAGAGCCGCTTGGCCAGCAGCCACCCCACCACCGGGGCGATGATCATGCCCCGCAGATAGAAGGCCCAGAAACCGGCGAACGGCAGCCGGATCAGCAGCAGCAGCGCCAGCCCGCCGATCGCCAGCAGCAGGACCGTGCCCAGCGCGCCCGCCCGCTTGTTGGAGGCCCCGGCGATGGTGCGGCGCAACTGGAAGACGCCCATCCACAGCAGCATCCCGGGCAGGAAGAGCAGCCCGCAGACCGCCATGATCATGGTGAGCCTGGTGTCGCGCTCCTTGCGGATGTGGCTGGCGGCGAGACAGTGCTCGACCACGGTCTGCGGCTCCATGCCGAACGACTGGATCAGCGCGCCGCGCCCGCTTCCGAGCATCCGGTTCTGCACGGCCCGGGAGAACGCCTCACCGAGGTTCGGCTCGAAGAGCGAGAACTTGCCCTTCTTCACCTCCGACTTGTGCCACTCGCTGTTGGCGTCGAGGATCGCCTCGGCCGGGCTGTCGCGGTACGCCGCCGAGGCCAGCGCCTGTGTCGCCGCGGTCTGCCCCGCCGAGCCCATGAGCGGGACCTGTGCTCCGGGACTGAAATCGAAACTGTCGCTCGCCACTTACCGCCCCCAACATCGCCGCATTGTCGTCCGCTCTGCGGCCTGTTCCCAACTGCCGCGCCCCGCACACCTGCTGAGCTGGGCACCTCAGCGTATCCGGGCTGTGTCGTCCGCGTCACGGTACTTCCGTACCCGGCGGGAATTGCCGCCCGGCCCCCGGAGGGCCGGGCGGCGTCCTTCGGGGCACCGGCTGCCGCGGGTTTCCGCCCCGGGGTGTCAGACCCGGGCCCCGGTCCGCTCCCGCACCTTCTCCGCGACCTGCGGCGGCATCGCCTCATGACGGGCGTACGCACGGCTGAACCGGCCCGTGCCGTGCGAGATCGAACGCAGATCCACCGCGTACCGCCCGATCTCGATCTCCGGGACCTCGGCCCGGACGACGGTCCGGGACCCGGCGGCCTGTTCGGTGCCCACCACCCGGCCGCGCCGCCCCGACAGATCGCTCATCACCGGGCCCACGTACTCGTCCGGCACCAGCACCCGCACCTCGGCCACCGGCTCCAGGAGATGGATCGGGCAGCCGGCCGCCGCCTCGCGCAGCGCGAGCCCGCCCGCCGTCTGGAACGCGGCATCGGACGAGTCCACCGAGTGCGCCTTCCCGTCCCGCAGGGTGATCCGCACATCGACCAGCGGACAGCCGGCGGCGAGCCCGCGCGCCGCCTGGGCGCGCACCCCCTTCTCCACCGAGGGGATGAACTGCCGGGGCACCGCACCGCCCACCACCCGGTCCACGAACTCGATCCCGGACCCCGCGGGCAGCGGCTCCACCTCGATCTCACAGATCGCGTACTGCCCGTGTCCGCCGGACTGCTTCACATGGCGCCCCCGCCCGGCCGCCCGCTCGCCGAAGGTCTCCCGCAGCGACACCCGGTGCGGCACCACATCGACCCGGACGCCGTAGCGGCTGCGCAGCCGCTCCAGCGCGACATCGGCATGGGCCTCGCCCAGACACCAGAGCACCACCTGGCGCGTCGCCTGGTTCTGTTCGAGACGCATCGTCGGGTCCTCGGCGACCAGCCGGGCCAGCCCCTGGGAGAGCTTGTCCTCGTCCGCCTTGCTGTGCGCCTCGATGGCCAGCGGCAGCAGCGGGTCCGGCATCGTCCACGCCGCCATCAGCAGCGGATCGTCCTTCGCGGAGAGCGTGTCGCCGGTCTCCGCGCGGGACAGTTTGGCGACACAGGCGAGATCACCGGCGATGATCCGGTTGAGCGGGCGCTGATGCCTGCCGAAGGGGACGGAGAGCGCCCCGACCCGCTCGTCCACGTCGTGGTCCTCGTGGCCCCGGTCGGTGAGGCCGTGCCCGGAGACATGGACCGTCTCGTCCGGGCGCAGGGTGCCGGAGAAGACCCGTACCAGCGAGATGCGCCCGACATACGGATCGGAGGCCGTCTTGACGACCTCCGCCACCAGCGGCCCGTCCGGGTCGCAGCCCACGGCGGGCCGGGGCGCGCCCCGGGGCGTGGTGACGGGCGGGCACTCGGGCTCCAGCGGGGTCGGGAAGCCCCCGGTGATCAGCTCCAGCAGCTCCACCGTGCCCAGCCCCTGCCGGGCCCCCTCGGCGGCCGGCGCCGCGGCCAGCACCGGATGGAAGGCCCCGCGGGCGACGGCCTTCTCCAGATCGGCGATCAGCGTGCCGAGATCGATGTCCTCGCCGCCGAGATACCGGTCCATCAGGGTCTCGTCCTCGCTCTCGGCGATGATCCCCTCGATCAGCCGGTTGCGGGCCTCCTCGATCAGCGGGGCCTGCTCCGGGCCGGGGGCGACCTCCTTCCGCTCCCCGGAGGAGTAGTCGAAGATCTTCCGGGAGAGCAGCCCCACCAGACCGGTGACCGGCGCGTGCCCGTCCGGGCCCGGGGTGCCGTACCGCGGCAGATGGAGCGGCAGCACCGCGTCGGCGTCGCCGCCGCCGAAGATGTCGGCGCAGACGGCGGTCAGCTCGTCGTACCCGGTGCGGGCGGTCTCCAGATGGGTGACCACGATCGCCCGGGGCATCCCCACCGCCGCGCACTCCTCCCACACCGCCCGGGTCGCGCCCGCCACCGCCTCGGCCTCCTGCGCCGCCGACACCACGAAGAGGGCCGCGTCCGCCGCCCGCAGACCGGCCCTCAGCTCCCCGACGAAGTCCGCGTACCCGGGGGTGTCCAGCAGGTTGATCTTGATTCCGCCCCACTCGACGGGCACCAGCGAGAGCTGTACGGAGCGCTGCTGCCGGTGCTCGATCTCGTCGTAGTCGGAGACCGTCCCGCCGTCCTCCACCCGGCCCGCCCGGTTCACCGCGCCGGAGGTGAGCGCGAGCGCCTCGGTCAGCGTCGTCTTTCCCGCACCGCTGTGGCCGACCAGCACCACATTCCGTATCGCGGAGGGCTGGTCGGCCGCCGTGGCCCTGCCGGCGGCCCCGGGGTGTGTGTTCGCTCTGTCGCCCATGATTCATGCCTCCCGATCGATCCGGTCGATTGCACCCAGTGCGCGGTGAGGAGATGAGGAGATACGGGCCGCGGGCGCGGGAACCCTCGCGTCAATGCCTCCGGACGGAGCCGCGGAGCCGAGGATGAGGCCCCGGACGGCGCCCGGGAGCACGCTCCGGTGCCGCCCGCGGTCGTCTTCTGTCCGAGCTTTCCAGCTTCCAGTCGTCTTTCGAGCTTTCCACTCCGCTCATGGTGCGTCCATATGCCGGACGGCACCGCGCGGACGGGACCACCCGCCCCGAGGGCCCGCCCGCAGGGCCGCCCGGCGGCCCCCGGGCGGCCCCGGGGACGGGCCCTGGACGGGTCCCGGCGGTGGAGAGCGCCGGTCCTGGCTACGATGGGCCAGCCGGTGGCCGATGGGGCCACACGGCCCACCGAACCTCGGGAAGGCCATGCTGAACAAGTACGCGCGTGCATTCTTCACGCGTGTCCTCACACCGTTCGCCGCATTTCTGCTCCGCCGTGGAGTGAGCCCCGACGCGGTCACTCTCATCGGAACGGCCGGGGTGATGGCGGGTGCTTTGGTCTTCTTCCCCAGGGGAGAGTTCTTCTGGGGCACGATCGTCATCACGCTTTTCGTGTTCTCGGATCTGATCGACGGCAATATGGCGCGCCAGGCGGGCATCTCCAGCCGCTGGGGTGCCTTTCTCGACTCCACCCTCGACCGGGTCGCCGACGGAGCGATCTTCGGCGGATTCGCGCTCTGGTACGCGGGCACGGGGAACGACAATGTGCTCTGCGCGGTGTCGATCTTCTGTCTGGCGAGCGGGCAGGTCGTCTCCTACACCAAGGCCCGCGGGGAGGCGATCGGTCTCCCGGTCGCCGTCAACGGGCTGGTCGAGCGCGCCGAGCGGCTGGTGATCTCCCTGGTCGCCGCGGGCCTGGCCGGGCTGCACGCCTTCGGCGTGCCCGGAGTGGACGTGCTGCTCCCGATCGCCCTGTGGATCGTCGCCATCGGCAGCGCCGTGACCCTGGGGCAGCGTGTCGTGACGGTGCGCCGGGAGTCCGCCGAGGCCGATGCCGCGACCCAGAGCGAGGCCGAGGCGAAGTGACCGCGCGGGACCGTCTCACCGACGGGCTGTACGGGCTGGGCTGGAGCGCGGTCAACAAGCTGCCCGAACCGGCCGCCGCCTCGCTCGGCCGGACCATCGCCGACACCGCCTGGAAGCGGCGCGGCCAGGGGGTGCTCCGGCTGGAGGCCAACCTGGCCCGGGTCGTCCCGGACGCCGGCCCCGAGCGGCTCCGCGAGCTGTCCCGGGCCGGCATGCGCTCGTACATGCGGTACTGGATGGAGTCCTTCCGGCTGCCGTCCTGGAGCGCGGAACGGGTCCGGGACAGCGTCGAGATCAAGAACATCCACCGGATGACCCAGACCCTGGCCGACGGCCGGGGCGTGATCCTCGCACTGCCGCATCTGGCCAACTGGGATCTCGCGGGGGCCTGGCTGACCAGGGCCCTGGACATCCCCTTCACCACGGTCGCCGAACGGCTGAAGCCGGAGACCCTGTACGACCGGTTCGTGGCCTACCGCGAGAGCCTCGGCATGGAGGTGCTGCCCCACGCGGGCGGCGCCGCCTTCGGGACCCTCGCCCGGCGGCTGCGGGCCGGCGGTCTCGTCTGCCTGGTCGCCGACCGCGATCTGTCGTCCTCGGGGGTGGAGGTCGAGTACTTCGGCGACACCGCCCGGATGCCGGCCGGACCCGCGCTGCTCGCCCAGCACACCGGGGCGCGGCTCTTCCCCGTCACCCTCTGGTACGGGCCGGAGCCCATGATGTACGGCGAGGTCCACGACCCCGTGGAGGTGCCCGGGGCGGGGACCCGGGCCGAGAAGACCTCCGCCATGACCCAGCTCCTGGCGGACGCCTACGCCGAGGGGATCGCCGAGCACCCGGAGGACTGGCACATGCTGCAACGACTGTGGCTCTCGGATCTGGAGCCCCGGCCGGGGGAGGCCCGCGCGTGAGGATCGGCATCGTCTGCCCGTACTCCTGGGACGTCCCCGGCGGGGTCCAGTTCCACATCAGGGATCTGGCCGACCATCTGATCCGGCTCGGCCACGAGGTGTCCGTGCTGGCCCCGGCCGACGACGACACCCCGCTGCCGCCGTTCGTCGTCTCGGCGGGCCGCGCCGTGCCCGTCCCGTACAACGGCTCCGTCGCCCGGCTGAACTTCGGGTTCCTCTCCGCCGCGCGGGTGCGGCGCTGGCTGCACGATGGCACCTTCGACGTCATCCACATCCACGAACCGACCTCGCCGTCGCTGGGGCTGCTCGCCTGCTGGGCGGCGCAGGGGCCGATCGTGGCGACCTTCCACACCTCCAACCCGCGCTCCCGGGCCATGATCGCGGCCTATCCGATCCTCCAGCCCGCGCTGGAGAAGATCAGCGCCCGGATCGCGGTCAGCGAGTACGCCCGGCGCACCCTCGTGGAGCACCTGGGCGGGGACGCGGTGGTGATCCCCAACGGCGTCGATGTCGGCTTCTTCGAGCGGGCCGAGCCGAAGCCCGAGTGGCAGGGCGGGACGATCGGCTTCATCGGCCGCATCGACGAGCCCCGCAAGGGCCTGCCGGTCCTGATGCGCGCCCTCCCCGCGATCCTGGCCGCCCGCCCCGGCACCCGGCTGCTGGTCGCCGGGCGGGGCGACGAGGAGGAGGCGGTCGCCGCCCTGCCGAAGGAGATGCGCTCACGCGTCGAGTTCCTCGGGATGGTCAGCGACGAGGACAAGGCGCGGCTGCTGCGCAGCGTCGATGTGTACGTGGCGCCCAACACCGGAGGGGAGAGCTTCGGGATCATCCTGGTGGAGGCGATGTCGGCGGGGGCGCCGGTGCTGGCGAGCGATCTGGACGCCTTCGCGCAGGTGCTGGACCAGGGGTCGGCGGGGGAGCTGTTCGTGAACGAGGACGCGGGGACGCTGGCGGAGGCGGCGATCCGGCTGCTGGGGGACGAGGAGCGGAGGGAGGAGCTGCGGAAGCGGGGGAGTGCGCATGTGCGCCGCTTCGACTGGTCGACGGTCGGCGCGGACATCCTCTCGGTCTACGAGACCGTCACCGACGGCACCTCGTCGGTGGCCACCGACGACCGCCCCGGCCTCCGCGCCCGCTTCGGCCTGGCCCGCAACTGACCCCCGACGCGGGCCCCTGCGCACCAGCTGAGCCCGCTTCTGTCGGCGGGCGAGGCGCACTATCTCAGCCTCTCCGGCGATTGAGGAGCGGGCGCTCGGGGGCCGGTCCCCGAGCGTGGGCCGCGGGGTGGCGGGGGCGGCGGTAGCGTAGGGCGCCGTGACCGCAACGTTCATCTGGATTCTCGCCGCCCTCCTCACCACCGCCCTCTACCTCAGCTGGACCGCCGGCCGCCTCGACCGCCTCCACACCCGCATCGACGCCGCCCGCGCCGCCCTCGACGCCCAGCTCCTGCGCCGCGCCTCGGTCACCCAGGAACTCGCCACCGCCGGCGTCCTCGACCCCGCCGCCTCGATCGTCCTGTACGAGGCCGCGCACGCCGCCCGCCAGGCGGAGGAGGAGCAGCGGGAGGTCGCGGAGAGCGAGCTGAGCGCAGCCCTGAGGGCCGTCTTCGAGGAGGCCGAACAGCTCGACGCGGTCCGCCGGGTCCCCGGCGGCGAGGACGCCACCCTCGAACTCGCGCAGGCCGTCCGCCGCGTCCCCATGGCGCGCCGCTTCCACAACGACGCCGTCCGCGCCGCCCGCGCCCTCCGCCGCCACCGCAAGGTCCGCTGGTTCCGCCTCGCCGGCCACGCCCCCTTCCCCCTCGCCTTCGAGATGGACGACGAACCCCCCACCGCCCTCGCCGACCGCCCCACCGGCTGACCGCCCACCTCCCGGGAAACGATCCACCGCCTGCTCATTGGCCCTTGCAGTGGACTGGTCCACGGATGTTCCATCGATTCCGTCGATGCCGCGCCGCACCGCCGGGCGCGCCCCGATCCGTAACCCCCAGTCCCCAGTGAGGTCTCCGTGTCCAGCACGCCCACCCCCGCCCCGCTCCCCACCGACGGCCCGGCGACCGGCACCGCCCGGGTCAAGCGCGGCATGGCCGAGCAGCTCAAGGGCGGCGTCATCATGGACGTGGTCAACGCCGAACAGGCGAAGATCGCCGAGGACGCGGGCGCCGTCGCCGTCATGGCCCTGGAGCGGGTCCCCGCCGATATCCGCAAGGACGGCGGAGTGGCCCGGATGTCCGACCCCACCATGATCGAGGAGATCATCGAGGCGGTCTCCATCCCGGTCATGGCCAAGTCCCGCATCGGCCACTTCGTCGAGGCCCAGGTCCTCCAGTCGCTCGGTGTCGACTACATCGACGAGTCCGAGGTGCTCACCCCCGCGGACGAGGTCAACCACTCCGACAAGTGGGCCTTCACCACCCCCTTCGTCTGCGGCGCCACCAACCTCGGCGAGGCCCTGCGCCGCATCGCCGAGGGTGCGGCCATGATCCGCTCCAAGGGCGAGGCCGGCACCGGCAATGTCGTCGAGGCCGTCCGCCACCTGCGCCAGATCAAGAACGAGATCGCCCGGCTGCGCGGCTGCGACAACAACGAGCTGTACGCCGCGGCCAAGGAGCTGCGCGCCCCCTACGAGCTGGTCAAGGAGGTCTCCGAGCTGGGCAGGCTGCCGGTGGTCCTCTTCTCGGCCGGCGGTGTGGCCACCCCCGCCGACGCCGCGCTGATGCGCCAGCTCGGCGCCGAGGGCGTCTTCGTCGGCTCCGGCATCTTCAAGTCCGGCGACCCGGCCAAGCGCGCCGCCGCCATCGTGAAGGCCACCACCTTCCACGACGACCCGAAGATCATCGCCGATGCCTCCCGCAATCTGGGCGAGGCCATGGTCGGCATCAACTGCGACACCCTCCCCGAGACCGAGCGCTACGCCAACCGGGGCTGGTGATGACGGCTCCCGGCGCCCCCCGCATCGGGGTTCTCGCCCTCCAGGGCGATGTACGGGAGCATCTGACGGCACTGGCCGCGGCGGGCGCCGCGGCCGGTCCGGTCAGGCGCCCCGGGGAACTCGCCGGGGTCGAGGGCCTGGTGATCCCCGGCGGGGAGTCCACCACCATGTCCAAGCTGGCGAAGCTCTTCGGCATGATGGAGCCGCTCCGCGCCCGGGTCGCCGACGGGATGCCGGTCTACGGCACCTGCGCCGGTCTGATCCTGCTCGCCGACAAGATCCTCGACCCCCGCTCCGGCCAGGAGACCATCGGCGGCATCGACATGATCGTCCGCCGTAACGCCTTCGGCCGCCAGAACGAGTCCTTCGAGGCGTCCGTCGCGCTGAGCGGCGTGCCCGGCGGCCCCGTCCAGGGTGTCTTCATCCGCGCGCCCTGGGTGGAGTCGACCGGCGCCGAGGTGGAGATACTCGCTGAGCACGAGGGCCATGTCGTCGCCGTGCGCCAGGGGCGCGCGCTGGCCACCTCGTTCCACCCGGAACTCACCGGGGACCACCGGGTGCACGCCCTCTTCGCCGACATGGTGCGCGCGGCCCGATGACCCGTTCCCGGTAGGATCTCTGCGGAACGCAGCAGCACTGGGTAACGCGAAGGAGACAGGCAGATGTCCGGCCACTCTAAATGGGCTACGACGAAGCACAAGAAGGCCGTGATCGACGCCAAGCGCGGCAAGCTCTTCGCGAAGCTGATCAAGAACATCGAGGTCGCGGCCCGTACCGGTGGCGCCGACATCGACGGTAACCCGACCCTCTTCGACGCCATCCAGAAGGCGAAGAAGCAGTCGGTTCCCAACAAGAACATCGACTCCGCGCTCAAGCGCGGCGCGGGCCTGGAGGCCGGCGGCGCCGACTACGAGACGATCATGTATGAGGGTTACGGCCCGAACGGCGTCGCGGTCCTCATCGAGTGTCTGACCGACAACCGCAACCGCGCCGCCTCCGACGTGCGGGTCGCGATGACCCGCAACGGCGGCTCGATGGCGGACCCGGGCTCGGTCTCCTACCTCTTCAACCGCAAGGGCGTGGTGATCGTCCCCAAGGGCGAGCTGTCCGAGGACGACGTCCTCGGCGCGGTCCTGGAGGCGGGCGCCGAGGAGGTCAACGACCTGGGCGAGTCCTTCGAGGTGCTCAGCGAGGCCACGGACCTGGTCGCGGTGCGCTCCGCGCTCCAGGCCGAGGGCATCGACTACGACTCCGCCGAGGCCAACTTCGTCCCGACCATGCAGGTCGAGCTGGACGAGGACGGCGCGCGGAAGATCTTCAAGCTGATCGACGCGCTGGAGGACAGCGACGACGTGCAGAACGTCTTCGCCAACTTCGACGTCTCGGACGAGGTCATGGAGAAGGTCGACGCCTGACCGGCGCACGGCCGGCCGGCCGGGGCCGGCGACCCGGCACACTCCGGGGCAGGGCGGGCCGGCGGGTGATTCACCCGCCGGCCCGCCCTCCTTCGTATGCGTTGTCAGTGCCGCCGGATAGCCTGCACGGACAGATGAACGACGGGAGGGGCGGCGTGCGTGTGCTCGGGGTGGACCCAGGGCTGACCCGGTGCGGGGTCGGGGTGGTCGAAGGCGTCGCCGGCCGTCCGCTGACCATGCTCGGCGTCGGAGTCGTCCGCACCCCCAGCGATGCCGAGCTGGGCCACCGCCTGGTCGCCATCGAGCGGGGCATCGAGCAGTGGCTCGACGACCACCGCCCGGAGTGCGTCGCCGTCGAGCGCGTCTTCAGCCAGCACAATGTGAGCACGGTCATGGGCACCGCCCAGGCCAGCGCCGTGGCCATGCTCTGCGCGTCCCGCCGGGGCATCCCGGTCGTGCTGCACACGCCCAGCGAGGTGAAGGCCGCCGTCACCGGCAGCGGCCGCGCCGACAAGGCGCAGGTCGGAGCGATGGTCACCCGGCTGCTGCGGCTGTCCGCCCCGCCCCGCCCGGCCGACGCGGCGGATGCCCTCGCCCTCGCCATCTGCCACATCTGGCGCTCTCCCGCGCAGAACCGCCTCCAGCGGGCCGTCGCCCGGCACGCCACGACGGCCCGGCCGGCCGCCACGGCCCGGCCCGCAACGCCCGCCCGGCCGCCCACCGCGGGCGGGCCCGCCGAGGCGGCCCGGCCCTCCACGGCAGCCCAGCAGACCCCCGCACCGAAAGGCCGTACCGCATGATCGCCTCCGTGAGCGGCACCGTCGCCGCCCTCGCCCCCACCACCGCGGTCATCGAGGTCGGCGGCGTCGGCATGGCCGTCCAGTGCACCCCGGACACCCTCTCCGGCCTCCGGATCGGCCAGGAGGCCAAGCTCGCCACCTCCCTGGTCGTCCGCGAGGACTCCCTCACGCTCTACGGCTTCGCCGACGACGACGAGCGCCAGACCTTCGAGCTGCTCCAGACCGCCAGTGGCGTCGGCCCGAGGCTCGCCCAGGCCATGCTCGCCGTGCACCGCCCCGACGCCCTGCGCCTCGCCATCGCCACGGCCGACGAGAAGGCGCTGACCGCCGTCCCCGGCATCGGCAAGAGGGGCGCCCAGAAGCTGCTGCTGGAGCTGAAGGACCGCCTCGGTGAGCCGCTGGGCACCCACGGCGCCCAGCGGGGCGCCGGCGCCGCCGTCACCGCCTCCTGGCGCGACCAGCTGCACGCCGCCCTGATCGGCCTCGGCTACGCCACCCGCGAGGCCGACGAGGCCGTGGCCGCGGTCACCCCCCAGGCCGAGGCGTCCGGGACCGCCCCCCGGGTCGGTGTGCTCCTCAAGGCCGCCCTCCAGACCCTGAACCGCACCCGCTGACCCCGGTGCGGCCCCCGAGCCCCCCGCGACTCCCCGCCCGCCCCGCGGCCTGACCGCCGCCCGCACTCCACGAGGCACACACGCAGTGAACTGGGACGACAGCACCCCCGGCCCGGCCGATGAGGCCCCCGTCGCCGACGGCCGGATCGTCGAGGCCTCCGCCGACGGCGAGGACCAGGCCGTCGAAGCGGCGCTGCGGCCCAAGTCCCTCGGCGAGTTCGTGGGCCAGGAGCGCGTCAGGGAACAGCTCGACCTGGTGCTCAAGGCGGCCCTCGCCCGGGGCGCCACCGCCGACCACGTGCTGCTCTCCGGCGCCCCCGGCCTGGGCAAGACCACCCTCTCGATGATCATCGCGGCGGAGATGCAGGCCCCGATCCGGATCACCTCGGGCCCCGCCATCCAGCACGCGGGGGACCTCGCCGCCATTCTCTCCTCCCTCCATGAGGGTGAAGTCCTCTTCCTCGACGAGATCCACCGGATGTCCCGGCCCGCCGAGGAGATGCTCTACATGGCCATGGAAGACTTCCGGGTCGATGTGATCGTCGGCAAGGGCCCCGGCGCCACCGCGATCCCCCTGGAGCTGCCCCCCTTCACCCTCGTCGGCGCCACCACCCGCGCCGGGCTGCTGCCGCCCCCGCTCCGGGACCGCTTCGGCTTCACCGCCCACATGGAGTTCTACGACCCCGCCGAGCTGGAGCGGGTCATCCACCGCTCCGCCCAGCTCCTCGACCTGGAGATCGAACCGGCCGGCGCCGCCGAGATCGCCGGCCGCTCCCGGGGCACCCCCCGGATCGCCAACCGGCTGCTGCGCCGGGTCCGCGACTACGCCCAGGTCAAGGCGGACGGCCTGATCACCCGCGAGGTGGCCGCCGCCGCCCTGAAGGTGTACGAGGTCGACACCCGCGGTCTCGACCGGCTCGACCGGGCCGTGCTCCAGGCCCTGCTGAAGCTCTTCGGCGGCGGCCCCGTGGGGCTCTCCACCCTCGCCGTGGCGGTCGGGGAGGAGCGTGAGACCGTGGAGGAGGTCGCCGAGCCCTTCCTCGTACGGGAGGGCCTGCTGGCCAGGACCCCGCGCGGCCGGGTCGCCACCCCCGCCGCCTGGGCCCACCTGGGGCTCGTGCCCCCGCAGCAGGCCCCGGGCCGGGGCGGCGGGGGCGGCTTGTTCGGGGTGTGACGGCGCGGAGACTCCCCCGGGGGGAACCACGGTGCGATGCTGGGCGTTGTTCCAATGATGCGGACTCGCTTAGACTCCGCCGATGCCGACCTTCCAGGTTGGCGTACCCACCCCCGTAGATAGGCCGCCTCTCCGACGCGGTCGTGTGAAGGAAGTTTCTTCCCGTGAGTCTCGTGACCCTCCTCCCCTTCATCGTGCTCATCGGGGCCATGTTCCTGATGACCCGGTCCGCCAAGAAGAAGCAGCAGCAGGCCGCAGCGATGCGCGACTCGATGCAGCCCGGCACCGGCGTGCGGACGATCGGGGGCATGTACGCCACCGTCAAGGAGCTTCACGCCGACACCGTGCTCCTTGAGGTCGCCCCCGGCGTCCACGCCGTCTACGCGAAGAACGCCATCGGCGCGGTCCTCGACGACGACGAGTACAACCGCATCGTGCACGGCGACGACACCGGCGCCGAGGCGACCCCGGTCGTTCCCGACGACGCGTCCTCGCTGACGGAGTCCGCGGACTCCGAGGCGCCCAAGATCGACCTCGGCAAGAAGCCCGAGAAGGACGAGCCCGGGACGAAGGACGCCGACAGCGCCGAGACCAAGGACAACAAGTCCGACGGCGACAAGTAGTCGTGTTCGGGGACCGCGGCGGCACCCAAGGGTGCCCGGCGGTCCCCCGGTCGTGTTGACTTCTGCGGGGGCAGGTCCCCACAACACTTCGTGGCCGCCCCGGCGCATACCCGGCACGGGGCGGTTGGACAGGGAGAAACGAAAAGGTGGCAGCACCGAACAGGGGCCGAAGGCCCGCGGGGGCTCAGGGGAAGCCAGGTCGCACCCTGGTTCTGATCCTGATCGCCATGGTCGCGCTGACCGGCGGGATGTTCGCGACCGGGGACACCACGCCGCGTCTGGGCATCGACCTCGCGGGCGGTACGACGATCACGCTCAAGGCCAAGGCGGAGCCCGGCAAGGAGAGCGCGGTCAATGAGACCAATATGAACACCGCGGTCGGCATCATCGAACGCCGTGTCAATGGTCTCGGTGTCTCCGAGGCAGAGGTCCAGACCCAGGGCCGCGAGCACATCATCGTCAACATCCCCAAGGGGACGGACTCGGAGCAGGCCCGCAAGCAGGTCGGCACCACCGCTCAGCTGTTCTTCCGGCCGGTCCTGACCGTGGCCGCCGGCGGTACGACTCCCGAGCCCAAGCCGAGCGCGTCGCCGTCCGGCACGGACAAGGAGAAGGCCACCGACGGCAAGAAGGACGAGAAGGGCACCGAGTCGGCGTCCCCGTCGTCCGATGCCTCCGGATCGCCCAGCGGCACCCCCACCACACAGGGCCGCGCCGTCAGCGAGGGCCTCAGGGCCCCCCAGGCCGACCCGACCGGTTCCGCCTCCGCCGACCCGAAGGCGCCCAAGGCGTCCGAGGCGCCCAAGGGCTCCGAGTCCCCGGCGCCCGACGCCTCGGCCTCCGCCGAGATGAGCGCGCTGGAGAAGCAGTTCACCGCTCTGAACTGCTCCGACGAGAAGGCCCGCAGTGCCCTCGGCGACAGCACCCGTCCCGAGAAGACCGCTGTCGCCTGCGGCAAGGACGGCGCCGGCCAGTGGGAGAAGTACATCCTCGGCCCGGCCGAGGTCGACGGCAAGGACGTCGACGACGCCAAGGGCCAGCTGGACCAGCAGCGCGGCATGTGGATCGTCACCATGGACTTCACCAGCTCCGGCGCGAAGAAGTTCCAGAAGATCACCAGCAAGCTCTCGCAGCAGCAGTCCCCGCAGAACCAGTTCGCGATCGTCCTCGACGGCGAGGTCATGTCGGCCCCGCAGGTCAACCAGACGCTCAGCGCGAACGCCGAGATCTCCGGAAACTTCAACCAGGACTCCGCCCAGGACCTGGGCAACATGCTCTCCTACGGCGCGCTGCCGCTGACCTTCTCCGAGGAGAGCGTCACCACGGTCAGCGCCGCACTCGGCGGCGAGCAGCTCCTGGCCGGTCTCATCGCCGGTGCCATCGGCCTCGCGCTGGTCATCATCTACCTGGTGGTCTACTACCGCGGTCTGGCCCTGATCGCGATCCTGAGCCTCCTGGTCTCCGCGGCCCTGACCTACAGCCTGATGGCACTGCTCGGCCCCGCCATCGGCTTCGCGCTCAACCTGCCCGCGGTCTGTGGAGCGATCGTCGCGATCGGTATCACAGCGGACTCGTTCATCGTGTACTTCGAACGGGTCCGGGACGAGATCCGCGAGGGCCGCACCCTGCGTCCGGCCGTCGAGCGGGCCTGGCCGCGCGCCCGGCGCACCATCCTGGTCTCCGACTTCGTGTCGTTCCTCGCCGCCGCGGTGCTCTTCATCGTCACCGTCGGCAAGGTCCAGGGCTTCGCGTTCACCCTCGGTCTGACCACCCTGCTCGACGTCGTCGTGGTGTTCTTCTTCACCAAGCCGCTGATGACGCTCATGGCCCGCACGAAGTTCTTCGCCAGCGGTCGTCCCTGGTCCGGACTCGACCCCAAGCGCCTCGGTGCCAAGCCTCCGCTGCGCCGCTCGCGCCGCACCTCCGTCGTCCCCACCGACCCGAAGGAGGCGTGAGATGTCGCGTCTCGGCACCATTGGCGCCCGGCTCTACCGCGGCGAGATCGGCTACGACTTCGTCGCCAAGCGCAAGTTCTGGTACGCCGTCTCGATCCTGATCACCATCACGGCCATCGTCGGCCTGGCCGTCCGCGGCCTCAACATGGGGATCGAGTTCAAGGGCGGCGCGGTCTTCACCACCCCGAAGACCAGCGTCTCCGTCACCGACGCCAAGGAGTACGCGGAGGAGGCGTCCGGCCACGACGCCATCGTCCAGAAGCTCGGCAACGGCACCATGCGCATCCAGGTCAGCGACCTGGACACCGCCGCGGCGACCAAGGCCAAGGCCCAGCTGGCCGCGGACATGAAGATCGCCCCGGACAAGATCAACGCCGAGCTGGTGGGCCCCAGCTGGGGTGAGCAGATCGCCAACAAGGCCTGGACCGGCCTCGCCGTGTTCATGATCCTGGTGGTGATCTATCTCGCCATCGCCTTCGAGTGGCGCATGGCGCTCGCCGCGCTCATCGCGCTGATCCACGACCTCACCATCACGGTCGGTGTCTACGCGCTGGTCGGCTTCGAGGTCACCCCGGGCACGGTGATCGGTCTGCTCACCATCCTCGGCTACTCCCTCTACGACACCGTCGTCGTCTTCGACGGTCTCAAGGAAGGGGCCGTCGGGATCACCAAGCAGACCCGGTACACCTACAGCGAGATCGCCAACCGCAGCCTCAACGCCACCCTGGTGCGCTCCATCAACACCACCGTGGTCGCCCTGCTCCCGGTCGCCGGACTGCTCTTCATCGGCGGTGGCTTCCTCGGCGCGGGCATGCTCAACGACATCTCGCTGTCGCTGTTCGTGGGTCTCGCGGCCGGCGCGTACTCCTCGATCTTCATCGCCACCCCGCTGGTCGCCGACTTCAAGGAGCGCGACCCGCAGATGAAGGCCCTGAAGAAGCGGGTCCTCGCCAAGCGCGAGGCAGCCGAGGCCAGGGGCGAGTCCCCCGAGGGGGACGACGACCCCGGCACACAGGGTGACGACGACGGCCGGGACGACGCGCTGCCCGGAGAGGTCGCACCCGCCGGAGCCGGCTCCGTGGTCGCTCCCCGGGGCGGGCGCGGCCGGGGCCGCTCATCGGGCCGGCGCCGATGACGGCCACCCGCGAGGAGCTGCTGCTCAGCCGCATCCGCGATGTTCCCGACTACCCGCGGCGGGGAGTGGTCTTCAAGGACATCACCCCCCTGCTCGCGGACCCGGTGGCCTTCGGCGCCCTCACCGACGCGCTCGCCGACTCGTGCGCGCGCCACGGCGCCACCAAGGTCGTCGGCCTGGAGGCCCGGGGCTTCATCCTGGGCGCCCCGGTCGCGGTCCGCGCGGGCCTCGGCTTCATTCCCGTGCGCAAGGCCGGCAAGCTCCCCGGAGCCACCCTGGCCCAGGCGTACGACCTGGAGTACGGCACCGCCGAGATCGAGGTCCACGCCGAGGACCTGAGCCCGGACGACCGGGTCATGGTCATCGACGACGTCCTGGCCACCGGCGGGACCGCCGGCGCCGCGATCGAGCTGATCCGCCGCGGCGGCGCCGAGGTCGTGGGCATAGCGGTCCTGATGGAGCTGGGCTTCCTCGGCGGGCGGGCCCGCCTGGAGCCCGCCCTGCGCGGAGCCCCGCTGGAGGCGCTGCTCACCCTCTGATCACCCTCTGAGCCCCCCCCGCGCGGGGGGTGCGGACACCGGCCTCTGGGGTCCCGGGAATCCCGGGACCCCAGAGGTCTGTTTCATCCCCTGGGGCACCGGAACACCGAGGTCGATACCATGGCCTCTCCGGACCTGAACCGGGGGACCGGAATGCACGAGGAGCGCTCTTGCCAGACGAGGCCCGTCCCGCCACAGCCGCGCAGCCCGACCGGAAGGCCGATCAGGCCGCGGCGGCGCCCGCCGCGCCCGCGAAGCAGCAGGCCGACACCTCCGGCCGGGCCACCCCCGAGCGGCCCCACGGCGCGACCTCCGTATCGGCCCTGAAGCCCGCGGGGAAGCCCGCCGAGAGCGCGGCGAAGCCCACGGGCGCCTCCGGGTCCAAGACCCCCGCCAAGACCCCGTCACGGCCCGCCCCGGCGGCCCTGCCGCGCGGCGCCGGCTCCTCCAACCGGGTCCGCGCCCGCCTCGCCCGTCTCGGCGTCCAGCGCTCCTCGCCGTACAACCCGGTCCTGGAGCCCCTGCTGCGGATCGTGCGCAGCAACGATCCCAAGATCGAAACCGCCACGCTCCGCCAGATCGAGCGCTCCTACCAGGTCGCCGAGCGCTGGCACCGGGGCCAGAAGCGCAAGAGCGGCGACCCTTACATCACCCACCCGCTCGCCGTCACCACCATCCTCGCCGAGCTGGGCATGGACCCCGCGACCCTGATGGCCGGGCTGCTGCACGACACCGTCGAGGACACCGAGTACGGCCTCGACACCCTCCGCCGCGACTTCGGCGACCAGGTCGCCCTGCTCGTCGACGGCGTCACCAAGCTGGACAAGGTCAAGTTCGGCGAGGCCGCCCAGGCCGAGACCGTGCGCAAGATGGTCGTGGCGATGGCCAAGGACCCGCGCGTCCTGGTGATCAAGCTCGCCGACCGCCTCCACAACATGCGCACCATGCGCTACCTCAAGCGGGAGAAGCAGGAGAAGAAGGCCCGCGAGACCCTGGAGATCTACGCGCCGCTCGCCCACCGCCTGGGCATGAACACCATCAAGTGGGAGCTGGAGGACCTCGCCTTCGCGATCCTCTACCCCAAGATGTACGACGAGATCGTGCGGCTGGTCGCCGAGCGCGCCCCCAAGCGCGACGAGTACCTCGCCATAGTGACCGACGAGGTCCAGTCCGATCTGCGGGCCGCCCGCATCAAGGCCACCGTCACCGGGCGCCCCAAGCACTACTACAGCGTCTACCAGAAGATGATCGTCCGGGGCCGGGACTTCGCGGAGATCTACGACCTGGTCGGCATCCGGGTCCTGGTGGACACCGTCCGCGACTGCTACGCGGCGCTCGGCACCGTCCACGCGCGATGGAATCCGGTCCCCGGCCGGTTCAAGGACTACATCGCCATGCCGAAGTTCAACATGTACCAGTCGCTGCACACGACGGTCATCGGACCCAACGGCAAGCCGGTCGAGCTCCAGATCCGCACCTTCGACATGCACCGCCGCGCCGAGTACGGCATCGCCGCGCACTGGAAGTACAAGCAGGAGCCGTCCGCCGGGGCCTCCAAGGTGCGCACCGACGTGCCCAGGAAGTCCGGCAAGGACGATCACATCAACGACATGGCGTGGCTGCGCCAGTTGCTGGACTGGCAGAAGGAGACCGAGGACCCCTCGGAGTTCCTGGAGTCGCTCCGCTTCGACCTCTCCCGCAACGAGGTCTTCGTCTTCACGCCGAAGGGCGATGTCATAGCGCTCCCGGCGGGCGCCACACCGGTGGACTTCGCCTACGCGGTCCACACCGAGGTCGGCCACCGCACCATAGGGGCACGGGTCAACGGACGGCTCGTACCGCTCGAATCGACCCTCGACAACGGCGATCTGGTCGAGGTCTTCACCTCCAAGGCCGAGGGCGCCGGCCCGTCCCGCGACTGGCTGGGCTTCGTCAAGTCCCCCCGGGCCCGCAACAAGATCCGCGCCTGGTTCTCGAAGGAGCGCCGGGACGAGGCCATCGAGCAGGGCAAGGACTCCATCGCGCGCGCGATGCGCAAGCAGAATCTGCCCATCCAGCGGATTCTCACCGGGGACTCGCTCGTCACCCTCGCCCATGAGATGCGCTACCCCGACATCTCCTCGCTGTACGCGGCGATCGGCGAGGGCCATGTCGCGGCCCAGGGGGTCGTACAGAAGCTGGTGCAGGCCCTCGGCGGCGAGGAGGCCGCCAACGAGGACATCGCCGAGTCCGCGCCGCCCTCCAGCGGCCGGGCGAAGAAGCGCCGCTCCAACGCCGATCCCGGTGTGGTGGTCAAGGGCGTGGACGACGTCTGGGTCAAGCTGGCCCGCTGCTGTACGCCGGTGCCGGGCGATCCGATCATCGGCTTCGTCACCCGGGGCAGCGGAGTCTCGGTCCACCGCGCCGACTGCGTCAATGTCGACTCCCTGTCACAGCAGCCCGAGCGCATCCTGGAGGTGGAGTGGGCGCCCACCCAGTCCTCCGTCTTCCTGGTCGCCATACAGGTGGAGGCCCTGGACCGGTCCCGGCTCCTCTCGGATGTCACCCGGGTCCTCTCCGACCAGCACGTCAACATCCTCTCGGCCGCCGTCCAGACCTCCCGCGACCGGGTGGCCACCTCGCGCTTCACCTTCGAGATGGGCGACCCCAAGCACCTGGGCCACGTCCTCAAGGCCGTCCGGGGCGTCGAGGGCGTCTACGACGTCTACCGGGTGACGTCCGCCCGGCGCCCCTGACGGGCCCGGCTAGGGCGAGCCGCCGTCCGCCGCGCGGGCGGTGACCAGGCCCGATTCATAGGCCGCGATGACCGCCTGGGCGCGGTCGCGGACGGCGAGCTTGTCGAAGATGCTGGTGATGTAGTTCTTGACCGTGGAGGGACTGATCTCCAGGGCGCGGGAGATCTCGGAGTTGTCGAGGCCGGTGGCCATCAGCCGCCACACCTCGACCTCCCGGGGGGTGAGTTCACCCGGGCCGGTGTGGGCCGGCCGCGCGTCGTGGGGCGCCCGCACATAGGTGGAGATCAGCCGGGTGAGCAGACGTGGCGCGACGATGGCCTCGCCGGTGTGGACGGTACGGATCGCCGCGCTCAGGTCCTCCGGGGAGCTGTCCTTCGGCAGGAACCCGTAGGCACCGGCGCGCAGGGCGCCCACCACGTACTCGTCGACATCGAAGGTGCTCAGGGCCAGGACCCGGCTGCCGGGCACGGTGGCCGCGAGTTCCCGGGTCGCGCCGACCCCGTCGAGCACCGGCATCCGGATGTCCATCACCACGACGTCGGGGC
This sequence comes from Streptomyces sp. NPDC001889, assembly GCF_053594535.1. Classification (NCBI taxonomy): domain Bacteria; kingdom Bacillati; phylum Actinomycetota; class Actinomycetes; order Kitasatosporales; family Streptomycetaceae; genus Streptomyces; species Streptomyces sp. NPDC001889. Next base: position 4,327 of record NZ_JBSFER010000004.1, on the reverse strand, counting down.
GCAGTTCGCGGGCGAGCGAGACGGCCCGCGCGCCGTTCTCGGCCTCTCCCACCACGTCGATGGACGGGTCGGGGGAGAGGATCAGTGAAAGGCCGCGCCGCACCAGCGGCTGGTCGTCCACGATCAGCACTCTGATCCTCGCCCCCGTTGCCTCTGCCACCTCTGCCGCCTCCGTCGGTCCCGTCGGCCCGGCCCCGGTCATCGGTGCGCTCCCTCGTGCCGGCCCGCCGCCTCGGCGGCTTCGGTGGCTTCGGCGGCCTCGGCCGTCTCGTCCCCGGTCAGCGGCAGATCGGCCACCACGGAGAACCCTCCATCGGGCCGCGGCCCGGCGGTGAGGGTGCCGCCGTGCAGAGCGACCCGCTCGCGCATACCGATCAGACCGTAGCCACCCGGGCCCACCGCCGGTGCCTCCTCCCGCGGCGGCTCGCCCCCGCCGTCGTCCCGCACTTCCACGGTGACACCGTCCTCGCGGTAGGCGAGCCGTACGGACGCCCGGGCCGGCCCCGCGTACTTGCGGGTGTTGGTCAGGGCCTCCTGGGCGATCCGGAACACCGTGAGCCCGACGGTGGGCGGCAGGGGACGCGGTGTCCCGTGGATGCCCAGTTCGGTCGGCAGACCGGCGAGGCGGGACTCGGCCACCAGACGCTCCAGGTCGTCGGCGCCGGGCTGGGGCAGCGAGGGCGCGGCCTCCGGCTCGTCACCGGCCCGCAGGACGTCCAGGAGCTGGCGCATCTCGCGCAGGGCGAGCCGCCCCGAGGACTCCAGGGTGACCAGGGCGTCCCGGACCACCTCCGGCCGGTCGATATTGGCCCGGGCCCCGCCCGCCATCAGCTGCATGGTGGTGATGTGGTGGGCCACGATGTCGTGCAACTCCCTGGCTATGCGGCGCCGTTCGTCGGCCACCGCGCGGTCGGCGAGCAGTCTGCGGTTGGCCGCGACCTCCCGCTGCCAGCGGTTGACCGCCAGGGCGGTGCCGACGACGATCAGGGTGGAGGTGGGCGCGCTCACGGCCTCCTGCCAGGACGGAGTCCGTCCATTGCTCTGGCTCAGCAGCGCCAGCGAGGCCGTCGCCGTGGCCGCGACCGCCGTCACCCGCCCCGGGCGGGCCCGGGCGACCGAGTAGAGCGCCACCACCAGCACGGCACCGAAGTGGATGGGCAGCGGGATGGTCAGGGCGGCCGTCACATCGAGAGCCAGTACGGCGGCGAGCGCCGCCACCGGGTGGCGGCGGCGGACGAGCAGGGGGACCGCCGTCAGCGCGACGAGGAGGAAACCCGCCACATCCACCTCGTGCCGGCCCTCGGGGTCGTCGAAGAACACATAGCTGAGCAGGTTCATCGCACACGCCCCGGCGGTCACCAGCGCGTCGTTGCGGGTCCACGGCGGCTCCGTGCCGGCACCGGTTCCGCCACCGGTTCCGGCATCGGTTCCGCCACCGGTGGCGCCGCCGTCCGGTGCCGCCGCCGCGACGCCGCCGGGCGCGGTCCGTCGGTTCCTGAGCATGTCCGTTTCCCCCTGTGTCCGGCCCTCGCGGCCCCGGCACAGCCTCGCACAGCGGAGGTGCCGGTCCCACCCGCGGCGGCGGTCCGCGGCCCGGGTTCCCCCCGGGGACCTGGACCGGACCGGGACCAGGGTCCTGGTCGCGGGCCGGGGGAGGACCCAGGGCCCCCGTCCGGATCATCCGCTGCCACGACGCCCGGCGGCCCTCGCGGGTGATGGTCTGGAGACCGGCCGGGAACCCCCGGCAGACATCCGAGGCCGTCCGCCGGAGGACATCGTGATCCGTGCCCTGACCGGGTACTCCACCAGACATCCGTGGAAGGTCATCGCCCTCTGGGCGGTGCTGGGTGTCGCGCTGAGCGCCCTGGCCCCGACGCTGATCTCCCGCGTCACCCAGCACCAGACCGGGGACTTCCTGCCCCGCTCGTACGACTCGGCCGCCGCGCTGGAGATCGCCCGGGAGCAGTTCGGGGTGGACCCCGAAGCCACCACGGTGACGGTGCTGGTCGCCCGCGACGACGGCAGGGCCCTCGGCGCCGCCGACCGGAAGCGGATCGGGGAGGAGGCCGCGAAGCTGGGCCGGCAGCGGGTGATCATGCCCCGGGAGGACGACACCCCGCACTTCCTGGTCCCCGACCGCTCCCAGACGCCCAGGGTCGCCCCGGCGATGACGGCACCCGACCGGAGCTTCGGGCTGCTCTCCGTCCAGCTGACCGGGAACCCCTCGGACAAGGGGGTCCAGGGCGTCTACCGGGAGTTCCGGGACGCCGCCCGGGCGCAGTTCTCCGAGGCGGGGATGCGCACCGGTTTCACCGGAGGGCTCGCCGACACCGTCGACACCACCGATGAGCACGAGACCGCGGCGAAGGTCGGGAGCGGCCTCGTCATGGGGTTCATCGTCCTGCTCAACGTCCTGGTCTTCCGCAGCGTGCTCGCGGCGGTGCTGCCGCTGCTCGCGGTCGCCCTGATCGGCGGGGTGGCGGGGGGCGCCGTCGCGGGTGGCGCGCTGCTCACCGGGCGCAAGCTCGACGCGGGGACCCCGGAGCTGATCAATGTGGTGCTGCTCGGGATCGGCATCGACTATCTGCTGTTCCTGCTGTTCCGCTTCCGGGAGGAGCTGCGCGGCCGGCCCGGGCAGCCCGCCCGCGAGGTGGCCGCACAGGTCTCCGGCCGGGTGGGCACCGCGATCACCTCGGCGGCGCTGACCATCGTGGCCGCGTTCGCCACACTGGGGCTGGCGAGCTTCGGGCAGTTCCGCTCGCTGGGGCCCGCGATCGCCATCGCGGTCCTGGTGATGCTGCTCGGCAGCCTCACCCTGCTGCCGGCGCTGCTCGCCGCCGCCGGGCGCGGGATGTTCTGGCCCTCCAAGGCCCTGCTCCACGAGCCGCGCGATGGGCGGGCCACCCGGTTCGCCGACCTGGTCACCCGGCGGCCCCTGCTGATGCTGACCGCGTCCGTCGCCCTGCTGGCCGCGCTGTCCGCCGGGCTGATCGGCATCCGCATGGACTACGGCCGGGGCGACTCGGGTGACCGGACGCCCGCGGCGGCCACCGCGGCGGAGATATCGCGCGCGCTGCCGGCCGGGGTGTCGGACCCGACGACGGTCTTCGTCACCGCCACGGACGGCGGCACCCTCACCACCGGCGGACTCGACGGCCTCTCCGGCGCGCTGACCCGGGTCGAGGGTGTGGGCAAGGTCGCGGAGACGGTTCTGAACGAGGACCGCCGGGCGGCCAGGATCGACCTCTACCCCACCGCCGACCCGCAGAGCGAGCAGGCGCGCGACCTGGCCTCCGGGCCGATCCGGGACGCGGTGGCGCGGCACACGCCCGCCGGGGCGTCGGCGCACGTGGGCGGGACGGCGGCGATCTTCGCCGATGTCGCGACCGCCGTCGACCGCGACCTGAGGATCGTGTTCCCCGTCGCGGCGGGGCTGATCGCGCTGATCCTTCTGGTGCTGCTGCGCAGCCTGCTCGCGCCGGTGGTGCTGATGCTCTCCGTCGGGCTCGGGTTCGCGGCCACGCTCGGTGCCGCCACACTGCTCTTCCAGCATGTGCTGGGTGAGCCCGGGGTCGGTTTCACCCTTCCCCTGGTGCTGTTCCTCTTCGTCGTGGCGCTGGGCACCGACTACAACATCCTGATCGCCGACCGGATACGGGAGGAGATGCGGCGGCCGGGGCCGGCGCGGGCGGCGGTGGGGCGTGCGGTACGCCACACGACGCCGGCGATCGCCACGGCGGGGCTGGTGCTGGCGGGGTCGTTCGCCACGCTGGGGGCGACGCCCGGCAGTGAGCAGGTCGCTTTCGCGATGGCGCTGGGGATCATGCTCTCCGCGCTGGTCCTCTCCCTGATCCTGGTCCCGGCCCTGTCCACCCTCCTGGCCCACCGCCTCTGGTGGCCCACCAAGAGCTCTTGAGCCCACCCCTGGAGCCCCCGCATCCCGCGGGCCCGGGGCCCCGGAACCCCCGCTCCCCCAGAACTGCCTCCGGGAGGCGCCCCCAGCGAGCCCGGACACCCCGGCCCGTCCAGCGCTTGAGGACGGACCCCGCACCCCGGCTACCCGAGCAATCCCAGCTCGTCCAGGCACCCCCAGCCCGTCCGGCGTTTGAGGACGAACCCCGCACCCCGGGCGGCCCGAGCAACCCCAGCTCGTCCAGGCACCCCCAGCCCGTCCGGCGTTTGAGGACGGACCCCGCACCCCGGCTACCCGAGCACCCCCAGCCCGTCCGGCGTTTGAGGACGGACCCCGCATCCCGCGGGCCTCGGTCGGGGGCCGGCACGCCGACTATCTGGCGGCCGACGGGTTCACCGCGCTCAACACCGTCTC